>CAYNEJ010000005.1:0-29228 GCA_964396205.1 uncultured Syntrophaceae bacterium | reverse complement strand
GGCAAGGAGGGATGCCGATGGATCCCGAGATGTCGCTGAAGACGGGCGCCTGCAACTGCAGGAGCTCCATGACGTGCAGTCCCGTCAGCCGGACATCGAGTTTCCGGGCGATGTAAATTCCGTACTCCAGGGCCGTCTGGCTGTGGGCAGACCCGTCTGTCGCAATCAGGATGCGCTCAATCAAGGGTTTTCCCTCCGATTCGGTTCCTCTTCCTCCTCGCGGAAGGCCTCCAGGTCACGAAGCATGTTATCCGCCTGTCGTTCCTTCTCCAGCCATCCCTCCTCCGATTCCACGGCGTCTTCATCATCGACGACGGTCCGGATCTCTTCGCCCTTTTCGTTGAAAGACCGGAACTTCCCGGCCAGCTTACCGTTGCGGTAACCGGCCTGCTCCTTGATCTGACCGTTCCGATGATAGGCCCGGTATTCTCCTTCCCGCTTTCCGTTCTCGAAGGCTCCTTCTTCCTTCAACTGGCCCGTTTTGTACCAGGACCGGTAGGAGCCGTGGAGCTTTCCGTCAACAAACAGCTCCTCCTCCTTGATCTGTCCGCTCCGGTAGTACATCCGGTAGAGACCCTCCAGTTTCCCTGCCCGGTATGTTTCCGTTTCCCGGATCTGGCCGTTTTCGTACCAGCAGGCGTAGTCTCCTTCAAAGCGGTCGTCCTGAAAAAGGGCCGTTTCCCGGACCTGGCCGTCCCGATAGTAGGCCTTGGCTTCCCCTTGCCGCATTCCATTCCGGAAGTGCATCCGGACCATGATCTGCCCGTTGACATAATAGGAGGTGTACTCGCCGTCGAGCTTCTTTCCGAGGAGGGTTTTCTGTTCCTTGATGTGCTTGTTTTCTTCATCGTAGTAGGCCGTGATCTCTTGGGGAGTTTCGGCTTTTCTAGCCATGAGGCGATTTCCTCCGGTCCGTTTCCGGTATTGCTTCAACGGACATTTCAACGATCCATACCGTTGATTCCCATCCCCTGTCAAGGCTGACGGAGTGCCGGTCCCGTACCGGGGTTGCCTCGGCCGACCCTTTCACGTTGACAAACGGGGGCTCCTCTCATAGACTGCCCGCTGTTTGTCATCGCGTCTTCGAGGTGTTGCCATGAATCGCCGTATCGGGATACGAAGTGCACTGTCCGCCACGCCGGTCGTGTCCCGGGCTCTGTTTTTACTCCGTTGCCGGCTGCAGGCTCCGGCATTCAAGATGCCCGTGGTCCGTCGAAAAGCCGCAGGCACCGCCGGTTTGACTGCGGCGAATGCATGTGGGGAATCCACAAAGGTGAACATGGCTTTCGGGTTTGTGCTTCAGACATCCGGCGTTTCCTCGGCGATGACTGTCTTTCCCGGTCACGACGGCAATCCTCAAGCCCTGAGAGTCCCTGGAAGCGGGCACGCATGCTCCTGAACGATCTGGATACCTCCCGCATTGCCATCATCGGACCCGGACGTCTGGGGACGTCCTTTGCGTACAAGTTCGGCCGGGACAACAAGCGTGTGACCATCTATTATCATGATGCGGCTGTCTGCAAAGCCATCAACCGAGAGCATCTCAACCCCATCCATCTGACGGAGGATCTGGCCCGGCGGCTGGGAAGCATGGACGAAGTGCCCCGGCTCGGCCCCAAGGTTTTTGCCACCAACGACCTGGAGCGGGTGGTGGAAGATAACGACTTCATCGTTCTGGCCCTGACCATGAACCGCCTTCCCGAGCTTCTCGATGATCTGAAACCCATCATGGAGAGGAAAGGAGGAGACACCTGCCTGATTACCCCCATCAAGGGCCTGGCGGCGGACCCGATTACCAAGGAACTGATGACGCCGTCCCAGTTGATTCAGAACAGCCTTTACAAGCTGAAATACAAGTACGACATCGTCTGCATCGGCGGCCCTTTTTTCGATACGGACATCGCCCTGGGAAACCCGGTGTGCGTGACCGTGGCGGGCAAGAAACGGATCTCCACGCTCATCAAGGATCGGATCATCAAGTTCAACCGCCGGGAGCTTTCTTCCTATTACAACTTCGACATCGTGGGCGTCGAGGCCTGCGGCTCCCTCAAGAACATCGTGGCCAACATCAAGGGGGTCACCGACTGCCTGAAACTGGGAGACTCCATTCCCGGGACCCTTTTCGCCCGTTCCGGTGTCGAGATTCGATCCATCTCAAAGCTTCTGGGCGGAAGTTTCCAGGCCTTCTTCAGCCAGGCGGGCGTCGGCGACATGTATGTCACCGTTTCTTCCGAGGCGAGCAAAAATTACCGGTACGGGAAGCTTTTCTACGAGATGTACTCGGGCAACACGATTGAGACGAACCGAAAGGTGCTGGAGAAGATCGATGGCACGCCGGAGGGGCCCAACACCATCCGTAACGTTCAGAAATACCTGGAGAAGAAAAACATGTACAGTCCCCTTTTCTCCTGTGCCTACCGGATCTTCAACGAGGGGGGAAGCAAGAACGACATCCGGGAGATGATCATTCATGCCTGCCAGTTTGATAAGCGAGCAAAGGAATACATCGGCCCGTTCTCCCGGATCCTGTACCGGTTGATTCCGAATCTCTGGTACCGGCGCCACAAGGGGTTCCTGGGGCGTGTCGACATCTGATCCGGGAAAATGCGCTTGACATTCCTGATTTCCGTGTGATATTTCCCCTCCCACTTTTGCAGAGAGGCGTTTTCATGACCGTTTGCAGTAGCGTGATATCCCGGTTGTGGTGGTGGCAGGCGCACAGCGTCTGCCCTTAGCGTTCTTTGCGGAAAAGAGCCGTGGGCAGGGGATCCCTTCCCATGACTCTGACAAATCAGAAAGAGCATGCCATGGGAAGACCCCATGGCATTTTTTTTGCCGTGACGGGTTCTTCCCGAAGGGGCCGGAGGACTTTCCGGATGGGTGAGTCCAGGGCCGATCAGCCGACAATGAAAGGAGAAAACCATGGAACAGACAAAGATCCTTCTTGAAGAACGGGAGATCCCCAGGCAATGGTACAACATCCTTGCGGACGTGCCCACGCCCATGAGCCCACCCCTCCATCCCGCCACGGGGCAGCCTGTCAAGGCCGAGGACCTGGCTCCCATCTTCCCGATGAACCTCATTGAACAGGAGGTGAGCACCCAGAGGTGGATCGACATCCCCGAGCCGGTCCTGGAGAAATTGGCCCTCTATCGCCCCAGCCCCCTGTTTCGGGCAAGGAATTTCGAGAAGCTTCTCGATGCGCCGGTAAAAATCTATTACAAATACGAGGGTGTGAGTCCTGCAGGTTCCCACAAGCCCAATACGGCGATCCCGCAAGCCTATTACAACAAGATCTTCGGGATCAAAAGGCTGTCCACGGAAACGGGCGCGGGTCAGTGGGGAAGCGCGCTGAGTATGGCCTGTGCGATGTTCGGATTGGAGTGTCGTGTCTTCATGGTCCGGGTCAGCTATGAACAGAAGCCGTACCGAAGGATGATGATGCGGACCTGGGGTGCTGATTGTTTCCCCAGTCCCAGCACCCTGACCCAGGCGGGCCGGAATGTCCTGGCGGAGCACCCGGATTCCCCCGGCAGCCTTGGCATTGCCATCAGCGAGGCCATCGAGGACGCCGTTACGAAACCCGACTCCCGATATTCTCTGGGGAGCGTTCTCAATCACGTCCTTCTTCACCAGACGATCATCGGACTGGAAGCGGAGAAGCAGTTGGCGAAGGCCGGCGATTATCCCGACGTAGTCATCGGTTGCGCCGGCGGCGGCAGCAACTTCGCCGGCATCGCCATGCCTTATGTCCGAGACAAGATCCACGGCAAGCAGGTTCACGTGATCGGGGCGGAGCCGACCTCTTGCCCGACCATGACGAAGGGTCCCTTCGCCTATGATTTCGGTGATCTGGCGAAGATGACCCCACTTCTGCCCATGTACACACTGGGGCATGATTTCGTTCCCGCGCCGATTCACGCCGGCGGTCTCCGCTATCACGGCATGGCTCCCGTCATCAGTCACCTGGTCCGGATCGGACTGATCGAACCCCGTGGCTACCATCAGATAGATACGTTTGAAGCGGGCGTTCAGTTTGCCCGTTCGGAAGGGATTATCCCGGCTCCGGAGACGAACCACGCCATCGCCGCGGTGGTGGACGAGGCCCGGCGGGCCAAGGCCGAGGGGAAGGAGAAGGTGATTCTCTTCAACTTCAGCGGCCATGGACTCGTGGACCTGGCTTCCTATGACGCATTCCTCGAGGGGAATCTGGTGCCTTATGAACTTCCGGAAGAGGAGATAGAGCGGGCTCTGAGAGCGATTGAGGGTTTTCCGAAACCTTGAAGCGGATCGGTCTCACTCTCGGCGCGTCATTGGCCTGCAGTCCCGGCGACGGCTTTCATCACCGTTCCCGGGATTGCAGGTCCGGGCCGCATTTGCTTTACTCCGTGAAGTCGATGGATCGATTATCCGTCCCAACGATGATGAGAGACGGGGCTCATGCTCTTGGAACGTTCACGCCCCCTCGAGGGTTTCTGCTTTATTCCGTTGCCAACCTGTCAGACATGCGGCATGATGCAACCATTACCGCGTCCGTTGCCTGGATGCGGGAGAGAAATGAGGATGTATGGCTGAACCGTCCGGGAAACTCGTCCTGCGCTGCCCCCGCCTGGGCGGGGAGGTGCACCTGACTTACTGTCTCCGGGAGTCCGGCGGACATCCCTGCATCCGGACCCTGCAGTGCTGGGATGTGGTTCCGCAGGTCCGGGAACTCCTGATGAAGCGCCTGCCGGAAGAGGAGATCCGGCGTTTGCTGGATCCGGTACCCCGGGATCGGATGTCGATTATCCTGGATGCAGCGGAGCGGGGAAAGGGACGCTGACGGCCCGGGGGTCCGGCGGGATCGATGATGAACCTTTTCGAGAAGGATGAAACCGGAACAGCCGGCCGCCCCCTGGCGGAGCGGATGAGACCCCGCATCCTGGATGAATACGCAGGCCAGGAGCATTTGGTCGGGCCGGATACACTTTTGAGACGGGCCATCGGTCAGGATCGCCTGTTTTCCATGATTCTCTGGGGCCCTCCCGGTTCCGGGAAGACCACCCTCGCTCGGATCCTCGCCGGGGAAACAAAATCGCATTTTATCAGCTTTTCCGCCGTTCTGTCGGGAGTGAAGGAAATCCGGGCGGTGATCGAGGAAGCCCGCCGCACGAGACAGCTTGGCCGGCAGACCATCCTGTTTGTCGATGAAATCCATCGCTTCAACAAGGCTCAACAGGACGCGTTTCTTCCCCACGTGGAAAGCGGACTGATTACACTGGTTGGAGCGACGACGGAGAACCCGTCTTTCGAGGTGATTGCCCCCCTTCTTTCCCGTTGCCGCGTCCTGGTTCTAAAGCCCCTCTCGGAAGAAAGCCTGGTTCGTCTCCTCCGGCGGGCCGTCGGGGATCCCGACCAGGGGCTCGGGAAAATGAACCTCAACATTGAGGACAGCGCCCTGGAGATTCTCGCCCGCTTTGCCGACGGGGATGCCCGGGCGGCCCTGAACGGTCTCGAGGCGGTCGCAGCGTTTCTTTCCTCCGGGGAAGGAAACGGTGCAACGGTCACGCCGGAACGGATCGGACAGATCCTCCAGCGGAAATCGCTCCTGTACGACAAATCGGGAGAGGAGCATTACAACCTCATCTCGGCGCTGCACAAGAGCCTTCGGGATAGCGACCCGGATGCGTCTCTCTATTGGCTGGCCCGGATGCTGGCGGCCGGTGAGGATCCTCTCTACGTGGCCCGGAGGATGATCCGTTTCGCCTCAGAAGACGTCGGGAATGCCGATCCCCGGGCGTTATCCCTGGCAGTCGACGCCCTGCAGGCTTACCACTTCCTTGGCTCCCCCGAGGGGGAGCTGGCCCTTGCCCAGGCGGTCCTGTATCTGGCCACGGCTCCCAAGAGCAATGCCGCGTATGTTGCCTTCGGGAGAATTCAGGCGGAAATCCGAAGAACGGGCAGTCTTCCGGTACCCCTGCACATTCGAAACGCCCCCACCCGGCTCATGAAGGAGCTTGGCTACGGAGAGGGGTACCAATACGCCCACGATCATGAGGATGCCTTGGTATTTCAGGAACATCTGCCGGATGAGCTTCAGGGGAAACGTTTCTATAACCCGACCGGTCGGGGGTACGAGAAGATGATTGGGGAGAGGCTGGCCTGGTGGCGGAAACGGGTGCAGGAAGAGAAGGGCAGGAACAAAAAGGAAGAGGAGGCCTGATGGCCTCCTCTTCCGGTTGTCTTGTTGGATTGCTTTTTGAAACGCTTGCTTTGCCATCGGCCGACCATGCCCGGTTGATCAGCCGTACTGTTTCGTTTGTTGCCCTTTTTCATACAGGAATCATGCCAAGGTGCAGATAAGTTGTATAACGTTGATATCGTTACATTTGTCGCGGATTGGCCGGTTCCTGATAACGTCCCTGGAGAACAAACCCTGTTCGCCCCGCCGCTCCCTTTGAGGTTCCTTCTCTGAAATCTGTAAATAATTCAATGGCTAAAGAATTGTGACAAAAATTGTCACGCCGTGACAAAAAATGTCGCCCCGCTGTTCCCTGCTGTTTGACCGAAAAGCTTTTCCGTGGAATTTGCTGCCCTGCTGCTTTCCTGTCCGTCGTCGCGGTTGACTTTTCCCGGGAAACTCCTATGATGCGGAAAACTTCCAGAATGTTGCCGGAGGGACACGACTCCGTGAAGGACCCTCGAAAAATTGTATGGGAACACACCATTGCCCAGGACCGCCGTTCGTTCCTGCCCCCCCTGGCCATGCTGGTCGTTTGCGGTGTTTTCATAGGTCTGATCCTGATCATGGGCCTGTTCACCCGCCAGAGCATCGATCGGACCCTGACGCGGTTCATGGAGGAGCGCGCCCAGGGGTTTGTCGGTGTCATGGAGCGGCTGGCCCAGGAGAACATCGACAACCTAAACCGGCTTGTGCAAGAACAGCGCCGCCAGGGAGGACGGTTTACCCCTCTCTCGGAATCGATGCTGGCCACCCAGCGCTCCTTTATGGCCTCTCTCGTCGAGATTGCCCGGGATGTCGATCGGGAATGGAAGGAGGGACGGTTGAGCAAATCGTCTCTCGAAAAACTTGCTGCGGAACGGGGGGTCTGGCTCATCGCCGCTCTGAATCAGAAAGGTGTGTCCGTCTTCTCGAGCCGGCTCTTGCCCGGGAATGACGAACAGAACGATTCGGAAGGCTCCCGGCCGGTTACACTGGAGGCCCTCAACCGCCTGTCGGAGAAAAAGCGGATATCCTTTATCGCCCTGCGGAGACCCGACGGAAGTGGGACGACCGTCATTGCCCTGGACGCCGATACGAACCGCTCATTCGGCACGAAAATATCCGTGGAACGGGCTCTCCGGGAACTGGGAAAGGGACAGGGGCTTGTTTACCTGGTGGTTAAGGAGCCGCAGGGCCGTCTGCTGGGGAGCCTTGGGAAGGAACCCGAGGCCTGGGCCGAGGGAGAGGTTCCGCTTTCCAAAATCCTCTCCGGATCCCAGACGATTTCAAGCCGCAAGATTGCCTTCGAGGGAAAGCGCCTCTTCGACTTTACCACCCCCCTGAAACTGAACGGCCAAGTGGCGGGTTATGTCCGGGTGGGCCTGGAAAGGGACGCCGCAGACCAGATCCTGTCGGAAAACGAGCGCCAGATTTTCATTTTTGCGGCCCTGGTTATGGTGATCATGCTCCTCTCGATGTGGTTTCTTTACCAGAGCCAGAACAGGCAAATCACCCGGATTGTCGAGATGGAGCGTCGCCTCGAGAAGGCGGAGCGGCTCTCGGCCTTGGGAAAACTGGCGGCGGGTGTGGCCCACGAGATCCGCAATCCGCTGAACGCCATCAGCATGGCCAGCCAGCGCTTGAAACGGGAGTATGTGCCCGCCGACGAAGCCAAGCAGGATGAGTTCCAGGTCCTGACAGGGGTCATCCGGGATGAAATTCGCCGTCTCAACGGAATCATCGAGGAGTTTCTCACATTCTCCAGGAGCCGCAGGCTGGAACTCCACGATTATCCCGTGTCGGAGGTCCTCCAGAAGATCGTCAACCTGATCCGGGCAGAGGCCGAAGAGAAGGGAATCACCATCGAGACCCGCTGGGGGGATCCTCCGGTAGTGATTCCCATGGACGTGGACAAGCTCCAGCAGGCACTTCTGAACTTTATCAAGAACGCCATGGAGTCCATGGAGACCTCCGGCACCCTGACCCTGGCGGCGGGAAGATCCTCCCGGGGACGCGTGAACATCCGGGTGGCCGACACGGGGTGCGGAATGACGGCGGAGCAGATCGAACAGATCTTCAATCCAGAGTACACGACCAAAGAGAAGGGCCTGGGGTTGGGGCTTCCCCTGGCCCATGAGATCATCCGCGGACACGGCGGGGAGATTCGCGTCACCAGCCGCGAGGGAGAAGGGACCACCTTCGAGATCAGCTTGCCGGCTGAACGGGCCGGCTCCAAGGTGTGACAGGGCTGTTGAAAAAGCCCGTCCGGTTCGTTCCCCTCGTCCTTGTCCTTTGCAGCTCGACGTACGATCAATCCGATGCTCGGTTCAGGCCGTCGGGAGCGTTGCATCCGGACAATTTTAAACGATCCTGTGAAGGGCTGCGTGCTGGCGGAGGTCTTGAAAAGGGACCGCCTGTAACGCTTCGGATCGGGAACGGACTGAATCTTTTCCCGATCCGCCCGAAATGTACTCTAAAGAACAACCCAGAGGGAAGGCAATGAAGAACCTGAATATCCTCATTGTTGAGGACGGCCAGTCTCAGCGGCAGATGCTCCGTGATTTTCTGACCCGGGAGGGATACAGCGTAGCCGAGGCGGAGAACGGCGAGGTCGCCCTCTCCCAAGTCAGGGGTCGTCATTTCGACCTGCTCCTCCTGGACTACAAGATGCCCGGCATGGACGGCATGCAGGTTCTGAAGGAGGTCAAGCGGATCAATCCCGAAATCGACGTGGTCATCGTCACGGCCTTCGGGACCATCGAGACGGCCGTCGATGCCATGAAAGCCGGTGCCCTCGATTACATCACCAAGCCCATCGAGTTCGACGAACTTCTGCTCCTGGTGGAGCGGGTTGGGGAACGGCGGACCCTGATTCGGGAAAACGAGCTTCTCCGCAATGAACTCCAGCAGAAAGGGGTAACCTCGGATCAGATCATCTACTCCAGCGCTGCCATGGGGGAACTCATCAATCTCGCAGGGCGTGTCGCCGCCAGCCGCGCCACGGTTCTCATCCAGGGAGAGAGCGGGACGGGGAAGGAACTGATGGCCCGCCTGGTCCACCATCTGAGTCCGCGATCGACGAAGCCGTTCATCGCTGTCAACTGCGGGGCCTTGCATGAGAATCTTCTGGAGAGCGAGCTTTTCGGCCACGAGCGGGGCGCTTTCACCGGGGCTGTGGCCCGGCGCATCGGACGGTTCGAGGAGGCTGACGGGGGCACCCTCTTCCTGGACGAGGTGGGGGAACTGTCGCCGGCGGTCCAGGTGAAACTCCTCCGGTTTCTCCAAGAGCGGGAATTCCAGCGCCTCGGGGGTAACCAGACGCTACGGTCGGATGTGCGGATCATCAGCGCCACCAATCGCAACCTGGAAATCCGTGTCCGGGAGGGTGCCTTTCGGGAAGACCTGTTCTACCGCCTCAATGTGGTCGTCATGTCCGTGCCACCGCTCCGGGACCGGAAGGATGACATCCCCGCTCTCGTGAAACATTTCACATCCCGGTTTGGGATCGAAAACGGCAAGATGATCGATGGGTTAAGCAGGGAAGCTCATGATCTGCTCATGAAATACGACTACCCGGGGAACGTCCGGGAGCTGGAAAACATCCTGGAGCGGGCCGTCGTCATTGCCAGGAACCCGCTGATTACCGTCGATGACCTTCCTTTCCGCGATGACTGGACCGCCGATGATGAAGAGGATGGGACGGGCGGTGAGGGACCTCTCAAGAACGCCGTTGAGGATCTGGAGAAGCGGCTGATTCTGGAGGCCATGGAGAAGGCCGGGGGACAGCATCTCAAGGCGGCGGAAGTCCTTGGGCTGAACAAGCGGATGCTCCGGTACAAGCTGAAGAAGTACGGGATTCGCGGTTGAGGGGGAGGGATGCGGATGGACGTGTTTATCCAGGTCGTCACGACAGTGGAGAACCGGGATGACGCGCAGCGAATCGCCCGGGCCGTGGTGGAGAAACGCCTCGCCGCCTGTGCCCAGGTGGTCGGACCGGTCACGAGCACCTATTGGTGGAAAGGGCGGATCGAGGAGGCGGAGGAATGGCAGTGTTTCCTGAAGACCCGGGAAGACCGGTTCGATGCGCTGGAACAGGCCATTCGGGAAATCCACCCCTATGAGGTCCCGGAGATCATCTCCATGCCCCTGGTTCAAGTGAGTCCCGCCTACCGGGAATGGCTTCGCCAGGAACTCTCCTGACAGAGCCCCCCCCATTTCCTATACGGCCATTTTCCCGCTTCTGCGCTCACGTGCGATGTGGAGCAGGTACTGGTCGGGAATCTCCTGGCAATCGTCGTTGAAGCAGGTTTTGGAGCCGGAGACATCGCCGTCGTCACCAAAAATGATCCGCTTGTTGTCTGCTGCTCCGGCCAGAATTCTCTGCGCCGATTGCTGCGGCGTCTGTATTCCCTCGGGCATGTTCATGCCGTCCCATATGGCGGTGGCGGTGGTGCCGGGGGTTGCGGAGGAGATTCGGATGTTGTCGTCCCAGAACTCGGCGCGCAGCGAAAGCGTCATGGCGTTCAGCGCAGCTTTCGTGGCGGCGTACATCGACTGATAAGGCATATTGTAAAACGCGATGCCCGAAATGATATTGACGATCTGACCACCGCCCTGTTTCCGCATGAGCGGGATCGCCTCGCGGCATCCATACAGCGCGCCATAAAAGTTCAGCGCAAAGGCCTTTTCCCAGTCCTTGTTGCTCTGCTCCCGGAAGCCAAGCGTCTCCATCGCGCCCGGATCGGATGGCGCCACGAAAAACCCGGCGAAACCGGCGCCCGCGTTGTTGATCAGGAGATCGATCTTCCCACCGAAGAATTGCACCGCACCGGCGATCATCGCCTTGACGTCTTCCTCAAGGGTGACGTTGCAGAGGATGCCCTTCACCTTTCCCGGGTACTGTCCCGAGAGCCGGGCTGTGTGTTTATCGAGGTTCTCCTGATTGAAATCGGCCATGACAACCTTTCCCGCGCCGCAGGCCAGAAGCTCCTCAATGAGCGCCAGCCCGATGCCCGACGCCGCACCCGTCACGACGGCGGTCTTGCCCGCAAAGTATTCCCTGTTTACTTCCATGATAACCTCCCTCTTTCCTCTTGATTTATTCGTAATGCTGATGGCTTTGGCAAAGCGTGCATCGGTCGTAGCGGCCTGAGAACAGGTACTGCATGGCGTTCACCGCTTCCGTGTCCGCGTACCTGTAAAGCGGCGTCAGGCTGTTTACCCAGTTGTCGCTCTTGGCCCAGCCGGCACCCAGCACCCGGACGACGGGGACTTCCGCCCACGGATCGTCGATGGAGGATTGCAGCCTGACCGTGGCCGAAGCGGGCTCCCAGGCATAATACCGCGATGGACTGTCGTAAAAAAGGAGCTCCATGTCCTTGAACCCGTCCATGTCCATGCGGTACTTATGCAAAAGACATCCCCCTTCCGTCAGCAGCGGCTCTTTCTGCGTCATGCAGGCCTCCGCCTCCACGCGGAAGTCCGGGCTGTTGTACTTGCCGATCTCCAGCTCCACGTCGATCAGGCGAACGCCCTTGCGCTCGATGAAACAATGGGCGCTGTCGTCCACGCGCTCGACGACGATCCGCTCGCAAAGTTTCTTTGGAAGCCCCGAGGACTCGCGGCCTGAGAAAGCGCCCATCAGCGCGCCGGGACCGCTGAGCTGGAGGCTCAGGAAGTACACGCCCACCCTGTCCTGGTATTTCGCCAGCAGGCCGATGCCGCCCTCCATGTACCACGGTGCAAAGGTGGGCTCGCGAATGTTCACGATGTAAACATAGAACATCGGATTGGACGGGTCGGCGAGTTCAAGGGGCGGCGGCAACAGGTCTTTGACCTTCGGGTCCGTGATGCCGTAGAGAAAAATGCCCTCCTGGCTGTTCATGGCTCCGTCCTTCATGAAGCCCGCGATCTTCTCTTTGGGGATGAAATAGCTTCCAGACTTCATGGCTGCTGTTCTCCTTTCCATTGACTGAAATCATGCCTCAAAAACGAATGCCTTGCCATGGGCGTCCTGGGTCGCCTCAAGAATGCGCCCGCCCTTCGCAGCGTCTCCCACCACCCGCACATTCGGGAACACCGCCTTGAATGCTTCCACGAGGGCCTTGCGGGGCCTTACGCCCATGGCGAGCACGACAGAGTCCGCCTCCACGAACACCTTTTCACCGTCCTCCAGCCTCGTCAACTCCACGCCCTCCGGTCCGACCCGCTCCAGCCGATGACCCGTCAGGACGGTCGGGCCATGCGGCATGATCCGGCCCATCACGTCCGCGACGACCGTCTCGTACATGCCGGGGCCGACAGACGGCAGCATTTCGACCAGCGTCAAACGGCACCCGCAACCGGCCAGCACCTCCGCTGTCTCGATGCCCGTCATGCCTGAGCCGATCACGACGACCTTGCCCTTTGGACTCGCGCGGCCCAGCAGCACATCCTCGGCCGTGAACACATTCTCGCCCTCTATGCCCGGGATCACCGGGATCACGGGCTCCGCGCCGCAGGCAACAAAAACGCCGCAGGGGTTCAGCGCCTTCACGGATTCAACCGTCGCCTTCTCGTTCAGCCGGACCTCGACCCCCGCCTTCTCCACCTGCACAATCAGGGAATCCACGTAGCGTGTGATCTTCTCCCTGCCGTAACCCTTGTCCGCGGTGTTGAGCGTGCCGCCCATCCGGGCGCCGTCATCAAACAGCACGGTCGAAAATCCCCGCTCCTTCAACGTCAGCGCCGCCTCGATGCCGGCCGGCCCTGCACCGATCACGGCCACGGTCCTCCCATCCCCATTCTTCAGGATATGGGCGTATTCACGCTCACGCCCGGTCACGGGGTTGACCGCACACTTGACACGCTTGAGTTTCACGATCTCGCCGAAGCACGCGAGGCAGCCGATGCACTTGCGGATCTCCGCCTCGCGGCCGGAAAACGCCTTGTTGCACCACTGGGGGTCGGCCAGGTGTCCGCGCGCAACGCCGACGAAGTCGCAGCAGCCCTCTTCCAAAAGCTGCTCGGCCACGGCGGGCTCCTTGATGTTGCAGACGGCGATGACCGGGATCTGAACGGCTTTTCTGATTGCCGCTGCCATATACTTCTTCCAGCCCTGGCTGTAGGTTCCCGGTTCGATGCAGCCGATCGTGTAGCAGCTCACGTCGATCGCATCCGCCCCCCCTGCCTCCAAGGCAACGGCGATCTTCACCGCCTCTTCGAGGTCGATCCCGCCTTCGATCATCTCTTCGGCGTTGATGCGTACGGATACGGGGAAAGTCTTTCCGCACTGTTTCCGGATTCCCGCAATGACCTCGAGCAGAAACCGCATGCGGTTCTCGAAGCTTCCGCCGTACTTGTCGGTCCGCAGGTTCATTGCGGGCGAAAGGAATTCGTTGATCAGGTAGCCGTGCGCTCCGTGGAGCTCCACTCCATCCGCTCCCGACATCTGCACGATCCTCGCTGCACCGATGAATTTCTGAACAAGCTCCTCGCATTCCGCCATTGTCAGCTCGCGCGGCATTGCGCCGCCCAGAGGATTGGCGATGGCGGAAGGGGCGATCGGCTGTTCTCCGATGATGTATGGCGAGGCTTCGCGCCCCGGATGCTGGAGCTGGACAAACAGCTTCGTGTCGTACTTGTGAATCGCCTCGACCAGTCGCTGAAGCTCCAGAATATCGGAGGGCTTCCGCGCTGCGAGCTGGCACGGTTCTCCGCCGCCGGGACCGTCGGTGATTCGCGTGACCTCGGTGATGATGAGCCCGACGCCGCCTTTCGCCCGTGCCTCGTAATACGCGATGATGTCGTCGTTGACACCTCCGCCGGGCGCCGCGATAAAAACACCCATCGCCGTCATGACCACCCGGTTGGGAATGGCCAGCCGCCCAATATTCATTGGGCTGCGCAGTTTGTCGTACATGATGGCCCCGCCTTTCTCTCCTCCCATGATCGGCGCCTGCAGACTGGAATCAGGCGACATCCTCCATGGTTTGCTGCATCTTCTCCAGGACCTTCAGGATATGAAGCAAATATAGAAGAACGCACCCGTTGGAGGCCAGAATCACACCGATGGCCAGTCCTGGAATCAGGTGTGCAACAAGCATGGATGTGCCGAACATGATGGACAACAGGTTCATGATCAGTTGCGTTGCAAAGAGCTTTGTCAATATGGCCGGACGCGGGCGGGGAATCTCCGCCGGCTTCCCCAGCCGGGAGAGGCCGAGTTTCCCAAGCGTGATGACGCCGCCCAGGATATTCAGGACGCCGACAAGAATCGTCAGGGAAGGGACCAGAATCTCGGGGATGATGCAGGAGACAATTCCCAGGGCCGCAAACAGCAAGCCCAACAGGATCATCAGCCATGAACGGGGAAAAGGACCGATCGGCGTGTTTCCGGATGCAAGCATCTGGACCGCAAACATCACCATCAGCAGCCCCAGCTGTGCGCTTCCCGAAAAAGGGAGCAGCCCCAGATTGACCGGAATCAAAAGCACGCCGAGAAGAATCATGAAAATACCCATGAGCAGCAGCATGGACTGTTCCGCGGATAGCTCGACATCCCCCTCGCAGGGCTTTTCCGCTTCCGGATAGGTCCGATAGATTTTCCAGAGGACGAAAGCAAGGTAGACAACGGCGGTCCCAAAAATCAGAGCCACGAGCGCCGTTGCGGGGGTTGTCAGCAGACTTTTTTTCCAGATCAGCAGCCCGATCAGCATGGACAAGGAATAAACCGCACCGCAGCCAAGAATCAAATGCCAAAAAACTCCTCCATGTTTTGCCCAGGAACGGAATTTGTCTCTGGCAAACAGCATCTGCAGAAGCAGTAGAAACCCTCCCGCGCCGAAACAGATGAACAGCAGCATGCGGGGAGTCTGGCTGAACATGTCGGGAACAAAGCAGGTCGCAATACCCACGGCCGCAATCAAAGATCCGGCGGCAAGCAGAAGCTTCGACCTTTGGGTGTCACCAAACGGTGTCTTCCCCAGTGTGATCATCTGCAGTGCAAACATGACCAGGAGCAATCCGTACAGACCGTTTTCATAATAGGGAAGCGCCCCTGCGGAGATCGGGAAAAGCAAAACTCCGGTAATCAGCAGCGCCATTCCCGCGACCAGAAGAATCACCACCTCCAGTGGGAGATCAGCCTTTTTGAACATCCTGTATTCCGCCCTGTCGTTTGTTTTGATCCGGTGTCAGCATGGAACCGGGGATCAATCCCCGCATACTCCTCCCGCACGGTATTGCGGATCCTCACGCCCCTGATGTACCGGCCGCCAAATCCTTTCGCCCACTTCAGACGGGTCTGTTTCGAAGGCATGATCCGTCATGCTTGCAAGACCATACCCCTGCTCAGCAGAAAAATCATCCCCCCAAAATTGCATGTTTCACCCGGTAAAAATGAGAAACGCGGAAAAGTCCGATGGAAGACGACTTCGTTTTTCTTCCTTCTCCCGGATGGCCCTTGCGTAGAGGGCCAGGCTCCGCGAGCCGACGATCCGGATTCCCTGTACCGTGAGGGGGGCCTCTTCAAGAAGCCCCCTGAGAAGGGACGGGGTGAAGAGGGTAAGCCCCTCCGGGGGAGGTGGGCCGAACACTTGATAATAACGGAGTGCCATCCAGAACACATCCCAGGGGCTCATGCCGAAATCCGTGTAGGAAAAAACGATAACCAGGCCGTTCTGCCGGACCACGCGCCGGGCTTCCCGGAGGGCTTTCAGCGGGTTCGGCAGGGTGTGCAGGACGTTGGCCAGGACGACCGTATCGAATCGTTCGTCCGGAAAGGGGAGATTCGCACAGTCCGCTTCCTCCAGCCGGACGTTCGGACATCCTCCCAGCCGGATCATGGCTGCTTCGAGCATTTCTCCGGACAGATCCGTCGCCAGCACCTGTGACGAGCGCTCCGCGAGGATCCGGGTGAAATACCCCGACCCGCATCCGCACTCGAGAACCTTCTGCAGCGGTTCCTCGCGGCGCAGTTCATCCGCCAGCCCCTCCCGGATGTCTCTTCCCACGACATATTCCGTGGCCCGGTCGTAGCGGCCGGCGAATCGGCCCCAGTAAGTGCCTTTCCTTGCGTGCATGGCGGGCTTCTCCTTCGACGTTTCATGTCGCCGATCTGAATCGGATGGAAAGTGAAAGGGGTCAGCCGGCTCGTTCCTGCCGTTTCAAGGTAACACGATCAAATGGAGAAGTCCATGATACGGCAGGCATAATGACCCCGGGGAGGAGCTTCTCTTTTTCCTGTCGGGTCTTTTCCTTTTCTGGTATATGCCTCGGACCGCTTCCCGATCCCTGAACACGATTCCGGCCTCTTGGCCGAAGATGGGAGGAATGTTCATGAAACGATGGTTGATCCTTTTCCTGTTGTGCATCCCGTGGATTTTTGTTTCCGTGGTCACGGCAGCGCAGGCTGCTCCCGTGCGGATCGGTGTCATCGATACCCAGAAAATCATCAAGGATTCCAAAGCGGCCAAGGATGCCCGGGCTGTCTTTCAGAAGGAACAGGTAAAGAGGCAGGCTGCCTATGCCGCGCGAGAGAAAGAGGTCGTGAAGCTCCAGGAAGAGTTGAGAAATCTCGACGCCAATGCACCGGCGGAGCTGCGGAAGACAAAGACGAATACGTTCAATATCGAGGCCAAGGAATTGAAGCGGTTCAAGGACGATCTCGAAGAGGAACTGCGGCGGAAGGAAATCGAGCTGACGGCAAAGGTAATCCAGGACTTGAACCGCATCCTGGCGGAGTTCCGAAAAAAGGAAAAGCTGACGGTGATTATCTACAAATCCTCTGCCGCTGCCTATGACGAGGCCCTGGACATCACGGATCGGATCATAAAAATATACGACAGCCAAACGGGAAAGAGACCGTAGCGGATTCCGGAGATATCCTGTTACAGCTTGTCCGTCCGGCTTCTCCCTTCCTGCCGCTCCCGGATGTGATGATCCAGGATGGGCTGAAGGATCGAGAGGAACAGGTCCACGTCTTTGCGGGCTGACTCAATCTGCCCGGGGGCCATCCGGTCCCCGAACATCTCGTGGAAATTCTCCACGACCTGTTCGAATTCTTCCTGGGCGGCCACCGATTCGCCGATATCGGTGCTCATCATGCAGACCTGCAGGCAGAGCGCGGATATCTTCATCTGGGCAAGAGCTTCATACGGGTCCATGCTCATGGTGTGGGAATTCCTCCTGGGATTCGCCGCCGCGTTCAAAACGGCGGTTCGGATGGGTGCATTGCTTACCAGAAAAGTTTCAGTCTGACAAACCGCCGCTTTTCCGGATGTAAAAGTAACCGTGGTTTTCCTGCTTACCGTCCAGATCACGGGCCGCTTCCAAGACGTTGAGGCCGGTGTCTTCCAGGAGATTCCGGAAGTCCTGGAATGGGAAGGAGGTCATGGTGATGACGTGAGCGGCGTACGATCCTTCTCCTTCCTTCGTCCGATACCGGTCCGAGCCGTCCGAGCAGCGCATCTGCAAAAAGGCGAAGGCGCCTTCCCTAAGCAGCGTGTCCATCACCCGGAGCACCCGCACGGTGTAAGCCCGGGAAGGAAAGTGCTGAAAGACGGCAATGGACAGGATGAAATCCACGGAACCCGCCGGGACGATGTCCAGGATGGACTCCGGACGCTCTGCGGGAATCAGGGCGTCCCTGAAATTCCGGTGCCCCAGCCGTTCCATCTGGCGTCTGCATTCCCGGATGGTGGCGCCGGAGATCTCGACGCCGGAGACCCGGGAAAAACGCTCGCAGAGAATCCTGGTCAGGGCGCCGCCGCCGCATCCCCATTCCAGTGCTAGCGCGTCCCCCGGGGGGAACGGCGCACCGGCAGCGGCAAAGCGGAGGAAACGCTCTTCCAGGAGACCCCGGTGGAACTCCCCGTGTTCCATCCAGCGTTCCCGATCCCAGCGTCCGGAACCGCACCAGTGAGACTGGTCCCGGATCCGATCGTTATCAGCGCTCATCTGCCAGTACGGACCCGGCTCACGGTCCGGGTCTCGGGAACTCGCTGCGCATGCCCTGCGGAACACCCGCGCGAACCATGATAGCATACTTCCCCCCCCCGCTTTTTTCGTCATTTGGCTGTAACCGATTCACGACCGTTTCGCAATGATTCCATACCGGGTCCCGCTGGATGGTTGGGGGGGGAAGGCATGGCCGGCATTGATGTCTTGACGGCCGCCGCCGGGGAATCGTATGATGCCTGCCAGTGGTGCTCCCATCCCTGCATGATGGAGATTAGGGTCCCTGGCACCGGCCGGGATGTTGAGAGCTTTCTGCTTTGGGTGGACCGTTTTCTCCCGGACTTTGTCCCTGCTGACTTGCTGCTCTGTCAGCCGGTCCAGCGGGCGAAACGGCAAACGGGAAATTGGTTTGAACGATGATCGATGCGCTGAAGGGTGAGCTGGAGACGACGTACGAGGAAGTCGTGGACGTCCTGTCGCGGCGTCTGGAATCGGTTTGGGATATCCTGAAGGAACTGCAGAAAGAATCGGTCTCCCTGCGGGAAAAGCTTGAGGCAGTCAAGGCGGCCGTCGGTGACCTGAGACAGGCTGATGTTCTGAGTTCACTGGACGAAGGAGAAAGAGCCCGGTTCGAGGAACACCTCAGGAAATTGGAAGATACGCTTGCCTGAATCGGGACGGCCGAAGTAGGGGGTTGGGCCATGATCGAGCGGCTGCAGACGCAGATCGAGTCCCTTTCGGAGATGGCGGACAAACTGGCGGAGCGTATTGAGGATATTCGGGAGGCCGTGGAGGACTTGAAGCAGTCCATGTATTCCCTCAAGCTGGACGACGATCAGGCGGAAGAACTGGAAGAGATTTTCGACCGGATCGAGGCCCTTCTTTCCGGAGCTGATCCCGAATGATGGTTTGTAATGTGTTGTCGGCGGGTTGTCAATCCCCGGGCAAAAAGCGATCCTGGAAAGCGCCGGGAGCCGGCGTCTGCGGATTCCGTGACGAGAACCGTGCAATTTCCCTTCTGAAGAGGGTCGGTACGGCGGGGGCGGCCCTGCCTGGTTTCCTGCTCGTGCTGGGCCTTGTGCTGTCCGCGGCGCCATTCGCCCGGGCGGGCGAGATCTATCGCTACACAGCCCCGGATGGAAGTGTGCTTTACACGAACATGCCCATGGAGCCGGTCCAGGCTGAACGGATATTCCACGATCCGCCGCCCCCTCTCCCCGGGCTGGGTTACACGGTGATGCCGCCCCCTTCTCCTTCGGGTTCCGCGGCTCCTTCCGGCGGAGAATCACCTGGGGAACGGGCAAAGCCCGCAGGTGCCTCCCATCTGATCGCCCATTTCCCCCTGGTGAAGCAGAAGGGGCCATGGTGCGTCGCCGCCAGCGCGGAGATGGTCTTGAAATACTACGGCTTCCCCGGTCGGCAGGACGACATTGCCTTTGCCGTTTACGAGAACAGGAGCACCGGCACATCCCTGGCGACCATCTCCCGTTACATCAATCGGATTGCGGGGCTGAGGGCCTGGCTCCGGGACAGGACGAGCTTCGAAATCCTCAAGCGCTGTATCGATTCGAACGTTCCCGTCATGGTTTCCATGAAGGAGCCGGGGCAGAGCGAGGGACACCTTGCCGTGGCCATCGGGTACGACGACGGCCGGCAGACGATAACCCTGGCGGAGCCCGCCATGGGGTCGACCATCCAGGTCCCCTACCGTAACTTCCTGAAAATCTGGACGGGTGCCTCCGTGACGGTTACGCCGACGCGACTCTGAAAGACGACTCCCCGCGTTTCCTCAATCCTCGATGATGGCCACGGGACGGCACCATCCGGCGGAGGCCCTCTTGATCTTCACGGGGAAGCAGCAGACGGTGAAACCGTGAGGACGGCCGATGGCGGAGAGGTTCGCCATCTTTTCCATGTGGCAGTAGCCGGTTTCGATGCCGGCAAAGTGGGCCTCCCAAACGACCCGGGGATCTCCCTTTTCCTCGAACTCTTTGGCCAGAAACGGCAAAGGCCTGTCCCAGCTCCAGGCATCGATACCCACCACACGCACTCCCTTTTCGGTCAGGAAAAGGGTGCTTTCCCGGTCCATGCCGGCTCCCTTGACGAGGTATTCGGCCTTTCCCCAGGCCGTCTCCGCGCCTGTCTGGACGAGAACAATGTCCAGGGGCTTGATCTCATAGCGGATACGCTCCAACTCCTTCTGAACGTCGTCAGCGGTGATTCTCTCCCCGTCCCCCTTGTGCCGGAAATCCAGGAGGACGCCGTCGCTCATGCACCACTCGAGAGGGATCTCGTCGATGGTCAGGGACGGCTTCCCCTGATCCTGGGTGGGGTGGTAGTGGTAAGGTGCGTCCAGGTGGGTTCCGCTGTGAGTGGCCAGATGGACGAATTCAACGGCCCAGCCGAGACCGCCGGGAAGCTGGTCCTGCCGGATGCCCGGGAAGAACTCCAGCATGCTGGGAGTGCCCAGGGCGTGATCGATGTAATCGATCCTGGGGATCATCATGGGCGGGTCGGAAGGAAGACCCGACTCGATGGCAATGCTCAGGTCGACGAAACGTTTTCTGCTCATGGCGCCTCCTTTCGGAAACGGGTTTGTCGCTTTCGCGTCACGCCTCTCAGGATCCGAGGGTGATCCCGCGGAAGGTGAGGGTGTGCTCCCTCCAGTTCCTTCCCTGATAGATAAACGGGTGGAGGTGAACTCGCTTGAGGCTCCTCACGGACGCCGAAGGACCGGAGAAAATCATGTGGATTGAGATCGTGCTGCCGGCGGCAACGGGCAGACCGCCCGTCCCTGCCTGGTACATGGTTGTCTTCTTTCCTCCCGAGATGGAGTACACACTTGAAACGACCCTTGTTTTCCCGGCCTGATCGGTGATGGACGACTTGGTCCACCGGTAGGCCGAGTCGTAAAGCGCGATGCTCTTGTCCGCCCTGGACTGGTTCCTCGCCCGAACGACAAGGGTGATATGCTTTCCCGAAACCCTTGCCTCGCTCAGGGTGAAGACGATCTCATCCGCTCTCATCGACTGGGGGTGGAATTCCTGGAGTTCCTCCTCCGATTCCTTCTTCCCGGCAGGGAACATGGGTGATGCCTGGGCGGACTGCTCCTTTGCAGCCTTGGCTCCGTCGACGCTCCTGCCGGTCTGGACAGGCTTCTTCCCTCCGGCAACCACCAGCAGAATCGCGACCAGGACGATTGCCAGAAGGGCGCCGCCGATGCCGATCTGAACCTTGCGCTCTGACAGGAGCCCCGGTCCGGGCGGTGGTATCGCTACCCGCACTGCCGCCGGCGTTTCGTTTTTTTCCTCTGCCTCCTCCTTCGTCTCTTTTTCGGCTTCCGCTTGCTCCCGTGTCTCTGCCTGTGCCTTTTCCCGTGTTTGTTCTTCGGTTTCTGCTTCTGCCGGCGTCTCCACCCCTCTTCTCCCGTCCGGTTCGACTGCCACGGCCTTCGGCGGGGGTTCCTTCTCCTCGGCCGCGGGTTCCGGTGCGGGCGGTGCCTTCGCGGCCGGCGGGGTTACCTGGTAGATGTCATGCTCCCGGACATGCTTGTCCGCCCGGGCGCCCCGATATTGAAAGAGCCGGGAATAATCCTCCGACAGGCGCGATACGACGTCGAAATAGGACCGTGAAACCAGGAGCTCCCCGGGGCCGGCGAAGCTCATGATGCGCTGGGCGACGTTGATGCCGTCTCCGAGGAGGTTGGGGTTGTCGTTGATGTCCTTGATGAGCTTGACAGGTCCCAGGTTGATGCCGATGCGGGCCTCCAGCACCGGCGACGGGCCCCTGGGAAGGCTCCGGATGGCGCCCTGGATCCCCATTGCCACAATCAGGGCGTCTTCCGGATCGCTGAGAAAGCTGATGGCCGCTCCGTCGCCGGTGTCGAGAACGATGCGATCGCTGACGGGTACGTTCCGGAGCGATTCTGCGAGAATGGCGTTGAAGCTCTCCTTGAGGCGCATCTGGTCGTCGACGGGCTTCAGCGAATAGGCCACGATGTCGATGAACACGACGCTGCAGATGAACGTCCGGTTGTGCCGGAACTTCACATCATGCGGGTTTTCGTTCTCAGCGCTCATGGTTGCAGTGTTCCGGACTCCTCTCCGTGGAAGAATTTCCTCCGGCAGGCAATGGGCCGCTTTCAAGGGTCCGGGACGCCGGCACGGCAACCGCGTCCGATTGCGGAATTGCCGTGCCGGGTGCGCCCCGCTGTGCCGCTGTCAGGCGGCCTTTCGCACCGGTCGAGAGTAAAGCAGGGCCAGGATGAACCCGACGATGAGGAGCCCCGCCGCCACGTAGAGGGCGATTCCCTTCATCTGGGCGAACACGAGGGGACCGACGACTCCCGCGGCGCCCCAGGCGGTCAGCATCATCCCGTAGACCTTGCCGATGTAGCCGGGGCCGAAGGAATCCGCGGCGAAGGCCGGCATGGTAGCGAATCCGCCGCCGTAGCAGGCCAGGAGGTAACAGGCGATGATCGTGAAGAGAAGCTGGCTCGAGATGCCCGGAAGGACGATGTACAGGACCGCCTGGGTGACAAACATGGTCATGAAGACGTTCTTCCGGCCGATGGCGTCGGAGAGCCAGGCCCAGAGAAGCCGGCCGAGGCCGTTGAAGATGGAGGCGACGGCCAGGATCGTTCCGCCGGCCACGGCGAGGGCGGCAGCCGGGATCCCGGGATTCGTGGCCTTCACCACGTCCTGGGCCATGGGCGAGAGCTGGGAGATGAGGCCCAGGCCGGCGGAGACGTTCAGGAACAGCATCGCCCAGAGCATCCACCACTGGCGGGTTTTGATCGCTTCGTCAAACTTGTAGGAGTCCGCCGCCGAGACGCCGCCGGCAGCGGCCGGCTTGAAGCCCGCCGGCAGCCAGCCCGCCGGGGGGTTCTTGTAGAACTGGGCGGCCGCGGTGACGGCGATCAGGAAGATGACGCCCCAGATGTAGAACGTGTTGGCCACGCCCATGGAGATGACCATGTCCGGCGCGATCTTGCCCATGAAGAAGGCCCCGGCGCCGAATCCCATGACGGCGAGTCCCGTCACGAGTCCCCGCTTGTCGGGGAACCACCGGATCAGGGTGGCGATGGGCGTTACGTAGCCGAAGCCGTTCCCCAAACCGCCGATGAGGCCGAAGCCCAGGTACAGAAGCCAGATGTTGCCGATCGAGTCGGCCAGACCGGCCATAAGCGTACCGATGCCGAAGAGCACGCCTCCCAGGGTGGCCACGAAACGGGGACCCTTTTTATCCACCAGCGTGCCGCCGAAGGCTGCCGCGATGCCGATCACGCCAATGCAGATCATGAAGGTGACCTGCGTCTCCGTTTCCCCCCACCCGTGGGTGGTCATCAGCGGTTTCTTGAAAACGGACCACGCATACACCGTTCCCAGACACAACTGCATCACGATCGCCGCGATCGCGATCCACCATCGTTTCCCTTCCAGGTTTTCGTTACTCATCATGACCTCCCTGGTAAATTATTTATGTATGGTGTGCGCACCATACCAGATTCCGTATGAATTTGCATCGGCCGTTCCGGTGTCCCGCCGGCAAAAGGGTCAGGCGGATACGGGCAGGGAAGGGCCGAAAAAAAGCTCCCCAGGGGGAGCTTTTGCCGGTGTCCGTTTGTATGAAGAGAACGCTCCGTCACAGGATCGCCTTTGTGTCGAGCAGGATCGCCAGCAGGAGCAGAATCCCGAAGACCGTGTCGAACTGCGCCGTCAGGGCATCGGCCATATCGGGGATCTTGTCCCGGAATGTCTTCAGAAGGCTCACCGCCTTGGGGACGGAGAGGAAAATCAGGAGGCCCCAGAAGCTCATGACGCCCGTGGCGATCATCCCGAGTACATAAGCGTAGGAGAGGACGATCAGCCCTGCGAAGAGCAGGTAGCTCCTCCGGCTGCCCAGCATGATGCTGATGGTCTTCACGTTCTGGCGGGCATCGTAGGAAATGTCGCGCATGTTGTTGGCGAAAAGAACCAGGGCGACCAGAACACCGAAGGGAATCGAGATGAACAGCGCCTTGCTGGAAAGGAGCCCGCGCTGCACCGCGTAGGCACCCTCGATCATGAGCGGACCCCACATCATGAAGACGGCGAATTCGCCGAGAGCGCGGTATTTGAATTTAACAGGTCCCGCCGTGTAGAAAACGCAGGTCAGGACCCCGATGATCCCAATCCAGAGGACGTGCCAGGACCGCAGGAAGGCCGCCGCTGCCCCGATGGTGATGGTGATCGCCAGCAGGACGGCGGTCTCCGCCAGGAGCTGCCGGGAAGTCAGCATCCCCGAGAGAAGCGGCTGGGGACGGTATTTCGCCGTCGGCGAATCCTGCTGATCGACGCCGTAGAGTGTATCACAGTAATCGTTGATGAGATTGGCGGCTGCGTGAAAGGTCATGATGCCGACGGCGGTGAGAGCGAACCAGATCCAGGAAATCGATCCCTCCTCCGCCGCGAGCAGCGTGCCGACGGAGACGGAGATGAGAGACATGGTGAACGACCAGGGACGGGTGGCGATCACGTATCTCTTGATTGTCTCGATCATGTGCGAATTCCTGCCTTTCCGGATATTTTCACGGGAGGCGACTGTAATCAGGAAGGACTCCCAAGTCAAGCATTTATGGCAGCATCCAGGGCAGGGAGATCCTCCCTCCGGCTGTTCCGGGAACAGCGTCGCCGTCATCGAGGCGGATCGGAAATACCCCGACCCGTTTTGCCTGTGCGGATCGCATGGCCGCCATTCCTTTCGCTTCCGCGGTTTCTTCCCGGCTGTCTGCCCTGAAAGCCCCTGGCAAGCAATCGGTTTGCTTGACGGTGCAGGTGATTATTTTGTCAATTTGTCTTTTTCCATGGGCCTGCTCATTGTATAATGCATTCATGTCGTTCCGGGTGCCGTCGGATACCAGGGAACGACAGGCCTGCCCTGATCGGCGGGGGCGGTTCCCTTTCCCGTGGATGGAGGAGGTTGCCGTTCACGGCTCTCTTTGTGGAACAGGAGGTGGACGGATGGACGCGTTTCGGCAGGTGGACGCCGGCAAAAAGCCTTTTCAGCGGGCCTATGTCGCCTTCATGCTGTGGTTCGTCGGCCGGGCGATTCAGGCCGCCGCCCGGGTGGACGAAGAGATCGCCGCGGAATTCGAAGCCCTGCCGCCGGGGTTCATGTTTTCGCTGGCTGTTCTCCCGTCGGGTCCCTCGATGGCCGTCGGCAGGGATGCGGACGGCCGCGTGTGCTATCTGGGGAAAGGCCCGGGGGCGCGGAAGCCGGACCTGGAGATGAAGATCAAGAGCATTGAGGCGGCCATGCTCATGTTCACGTTCCGGGAGAGCACGGCGGCCGCTACGGCGCGCAACCGCATGATTGTGGACGGCGACATCCCCGCCGCCTGTGCGGTTGTCCGCATCCTCGACGCCGTGGAGGTCTACCTGCTGGTGAAGCCGCTTGCCAGGCTGGCTGTCAAGCGTTACCCCGCCTGGCCCTTGCGTCGATTCCTGATCGGCCGGCCCCTGATCTATCTCCGGGCTGTGCTGGGGATCTGAGGAGAGAGCCATGACGGAACCCTTTGAATTTCTGAGTCCCATCAAGATCAATTCGGGCCTGAAGGCCCTGGAGCATCTTCCTTTTGAACTGGACGCGCTGAACGCGGGAAAACCTCTGGTATTGACGGATCCGGAGGGAATCCGGGCGGGACTGGACCGGATCGTTGAGGAATCCTTCGGCGATTCGGGACTTGTCCTGGGGTTCTACGGGGGGATCCCCTCCGAACCGGACCTGGTCCTGATCCGCGACCTGGCGCTCCTGTATCGGGAGCGGGGCTTCGACGCCCTTGTGGCAGTCGGATCCGGTTCCGTCATGAACACGGCCAAGATTCTCAACATCGCCGTGTCCGGCTCGCCGGGGGACCTGGAGTCCTTTGCCGGAGTCGACCGGATTCCGGGTCGCCTTCGTCCCTTCATCGCCGTGCCCCGTTCCGGAGGGACCGGCTACGAGACATCGCGCTTTGCCGCCCTTGGGAGCAGAAGATACTCCTCCTGGCGCCTGATGCCGGACCTGGTCGTCATCGATCCCCGGACCGTTGCTCATGGAGACAGGGAATCAATGGTTGCGGGCATCCTCGCGGCCTGGGCGCACGCCGTGGAGGCCTACTTCACGGCCCCGGATAACCCCCTGGTGGAAGCGTATGCCGGTGGGGCGCTGGCCCTTCTCCGGGAAGCCATGCTCCCTGGCATCCGCGGAACCGCGGGCGCAGATGAGCGGGTCGCCCTGGCGAACGCCGCCGTTTATGCCGCCTGTGCCTTTTCCAATGCTCCCCCGGGGCCGGCCCATGTCCTTGGAGAGGCCGTGGCGACGGAAGCGTCCCTCTCCGCGGGTGCCGCCATGGGGCTTCTCCTTCCACCCGTCGCGACCCGCCTGGCGGGCAGAGATGGAAGGGACGTTTCCCGTCTTCTCCTCCCCCTGGCCGGGATGGATCGATTTGCGGAAACGGCCGAGGCGGAGAGGAGCGGATCCGTTCCGGTCCTTCTCGTCCGCATGCGGGAGAATATCCTGGATGCCGCCAAAGGGGTTGTCCCGCGGAATCTGAAGGAGGTGGGCCTGGCGAGGGAGCGTATCTCCGACCTGGCCGGGAGCGTTGCAATCGAGGAGAATTCCTGGACGGCGGAAGACACCCGGGCGGTTCTGGAGGCTGCCTGGAGCGGGAATCTAGCCGCCGGAGCGGCGAAAGGAAAAAATCCATGAACGTGCCTGGCTATTACGAATTCTGCTGCCGCGTGAATGTTCTGTCCGGCCACGACACGCTGGAAAAGATCCCCGCTGTCCTGGAGGGACTCCGGGCCGGGCGTCCGTTCATCATCACGGACCGGGGAGTGGCCGGGGCGGGGCTCCTGGGACTGGTGACGGACGCCATCCGGGGGGGTGTCGAGATCGGAGCGATCAACGACGAGGTTCCGCCCGACTCGGATGTGAAGATCGTCAACCGTCTGGCCGGGCTGTTCCGGGCGAACGAATGCGACTGCATTGTGGCCATCGGCGGCGGGTCCGTCATGGACACGGCCAAGGGGGTGAACATCCTCGTATCCGAGCATTCCGACAACCTCCTGGCGTTTGCCGGCGCCAACGCCCTCAAGCGCCCCCTGAAGCCTTTCGTTGCCGTACCCACCACGGCCGGAACGGGTTCCGAGGTGACCCAGGCTGCGGTGATCAAGGATCACGAGAAGTCCCTGAAGCTGGCCTTTGCCAGCGGCTTTCTCCTCCCGGACGCCGCAGTCGTCGATTCTCGCATGACCCTCACCCTGCCGGCCGCCCTGACGGCATCGACGGGCATGGACGCCCTCACCCATGCCATGGAGGCCTATTTCTGCCTGGCCAAAAACCCTCTCAGCGACACCCATGCCTTGGCTGCCGTGGATCTGATCGGCCGGCACCTCCTGGGTGTGGTCGGGAATCCGGGAGACCGGGAGGGGAGGCTGGCCCTGGCCAATGCGGCGACCCTGGCGGGAATCGCTTTTTCCAATTCCATGGTGGGGCTCGTGCACAACCTCGGCCACGCCACAGGATCCGCCTGCGGTGTTCCCCACGGGGCCTGCATGGCCATGTTCCTGCCCTACGGGCTGGAATACAATCTTCACAAGCGGGAAGCCGTCATCGCCGAGCTGCTCCTTCCCCTGGCAGGTCCCGGGGCCTATGCCGCCACACCGGCGGCCCGGCGGGCGCAGAAGGTGATCGACCTTGTCCGGCAATTGAACCAGGATCTCCACGATGCCACGGGGGGAAGGCATTTCCGCTTCCTCAAGGAAGTGGTGGATCGGGACGGGAAAGCCATGGTACCGAGGGAGAAGCTCCCGGCCGTGGTGGAAGCGGCCCGGCGCGACGGGGCCGTCTTCTACAATCCCGAGGAGATGGACGCCGAAGACATGCGGATGGTCCTCGATGCCGCCTGGGAAGGCCTCCCCCTGGACCGGAGCCGCATCAAAAAGGGGTAAGGCCGGGGGGGAGAGTCCGTCCGCCGGGGATTCCCGCCGGGTTAAGAAGCCGTGAGGAAGGAGCATCGTATGAACAAGGGCTTTATGGGAAAGATCCTGATGGTGGACCTGTCCCGGGGAGAGATCATCGAGGAGGACGTACCGGACAATGTCTATGAAAATTATCTCTCCGGTGTCGGCCTCGGGGCATACATCCTCTTCAACCGGATCCCGGCGGGTGCCGATCCCCTGGGACCGGACAATATCCTCGGTTTTCTCACGGGCCTCCTCACGGGTACGGGAAGCTTCTTCTCGGGCCGGTGGATGGTGGTGGGCAAGTCGCCCCTGACGGGCTGCTGGGGGGACGCCAACTGCGGTGGAAATCTGTCGCCGGCGATCAAGCGGTGCGGGTATGACGGGATCTTCTTCAAGGGCATCAGTGAGAAGCCGGTCTACCTCTACGTCGATTCGGGCCGGGCCGAGCTTCGCGACGCCTCTGCCCTATGGGGCAGGGATGCCGTGGAGACAGAGGAGATCCTGCTTCAGGAAGGCGGCAAAGGAGCCCGGGTGGCCTGCATCGGTCCGGCGGGAGAGAACCGCTCGTTCATTTCCGGGATCTGCAACGACAAAGGGCGCCTGGCGGCCCGGTCGGGCCTGGGGGCCGTCATGGGGTCCAAGCGTCTGAAGGCCCTCGTCCTGAATGGAAAACGACGGATCGTGCCCTTCAACCGCCACGAAATGCACCGCCTGAGCCGGAACTGCAATCGTTGGGTCCAGTTTCAGCCGCCCCTCTTCTCCGGTCCCGCCCTTTCCCGCGTCGGGGCCCTGATGAGGCTCCTCCCGACCCAGATGGCCCAGGACGGCCTGCTTTTCAAGTTTTTCCTCCATGAGTTCGGATTCTTTTTCGCCATAGATTTCGTCAAGCTCCGCAAGGGACTCTTGATTTCCCTCGAACATTTTATATTGTTCGCCGAACTGTTCCAAAAAACACAACGAATAACTGCGCCAGAATACATGCAACGGCAAGAGGATAACTGTTCCAATATATGGTATTAATACAATGCCGCACAACAGGCAGCAAACAAGAACAGTCACCGCGCCGACCGCGATATGCAACAAGAACCTGAACAGGAGAT
>CAYNEJ010000004.1:4819-52524 GCA_964396205.1 uncultured Syntrophaceae bacterium | reverse complement strand
TCAACATGATCATCGGCATCGACGCGGAGAACCTGGGCCCCGACCGGATGTGGAAGTACCGGGATCCGCAGACGGGGCAGCTCAAGGCCCTGAAAATCGACGAGCGCTACGTCCAGAGCGTGGAAGAGCGCCTGGGGCTGAAGACGAAAGAGCAGCGGGAATCCTTCCGGACCTCGATCCGCAAGATCTACGGCCAGAAGATCTCCGTCGATGCAACCTACGACTTCATGGACAACGTGGAGCTGGTGAAGGCGGTGACCGACGTCCGGCTGAAGTCGGACATCGTCGGGGCGGGAAGCCTCATCGGCGCCCTGGCCAACCGCACCAACGAGGAAAACCAGAAGCTCTACGACCGCATGACCAGCACCATGCTGGACAAGCTCGGGTATTGCAGAACCTGCGCCCAGAAGACGATCGAATACTTCTGCACCAAGGTCGATGAAAACTAAGGCCGTCTCCGACTATGCGGATTTTTCCGCGCTCCAGGACGGAGCCCTCCCGGAGGTTCCCTTTTCGCAGAGGCTCGCGTCCATCGGCGATCTCCTGGAACGGGACAACCAGCGGGAGAAGGACGGTTTCCCCCGGAAAATCCGGATCGGGCGGATCGTCAAGCCGGGACGCGGCCTGAAGGACAAGATCGTCATCGTCCCCACGACAGAGGAGGAAAAGTTTCTCCACGACACGAGGGAGCAGAACCAGGAGCAGGCGGGAAAGTCCGGGGGAGCCGGCGATGGGGAAGAGGGGCAGGTCATCGGCGAGACGCCCGTCCACGGCGAGGAAGGGGCCGGGCAAGGCGGTCCGGGCCAGGGCGAAGGCGGAGAGCACGAGATCGAGGCCGGCGCCTACGACCTGGGCCGCATCATCTCGGAGCAGTTCGAGCTGCCGAACCTGAAGAGCAAGGGCCGGCGGCGTTTCCTGAAAAGGTACAGCTACGAGCTGACGGACCGTCACGAGGGGTTCGGCCAGCTCCTGGACAAGAAGGCCACCCTGCGGAAGATCATCGAGACGAACATCGCCCTCGAGAAGATCCCCGATGTCTCCGACATCGACCTGACGCAGCTCCTGGTCTCCCCCGAGGACAGCGTGTACCGCATCCTTTCCCCGGAAAAGGAGCTGGAGTCCCAGGCCCTGGTTTTCTTTGTCCGCGACTACTCCGGCTCGATGTGGGGAAAGCCGACGGAGCTGGTTGTGGCCCAGCACGTCCTGATCTACAGTTGGCTGATGTTCCAGTACGAGCGCCAGGTGGTCACGCGCTTCATCCTCCACGACACGAACGCGAGGGAAGTTCCAGATTTCACGACCTATTACAACCTCAAGGTCGCCGGCGGAACGAAGATGGAATCGGCCTACCGCCTGATCAACGAGATTGTCGAGGCCGACAGCCTGGACCGGGATTACAACATCTACATCTTCCACGGCAGCGACGGGGACGACTGGGAGCGGGACGGCGCGACCGCCATCCGGCAGCTCCGGAAACTGGTCGGGTACTGCAGCCGGATCGGGATCACCCTCACCCCGGCCTCCATGGCCAACATGACGACGGCGGAGCGATACATACGGGACTCGAAGATCCTGGAGGAACACCCCCAGGAAATACGGCTCGACACGATCGATGAAGACGCGGGGGACATGCGTCTGATCGAAGGGATCCGGAGACTCATCTCCTGAGGACGCCGCCCGGGCTCGGGAGGCGGACGAGAGCATGGAACTCATCAGCCAGCACACGAAAGAGATCATGGAAGGCTGCAAGGCGAGGGCCCGCGAAGCGGGGCTTCGCTTTCAGGACGAGAGCCTCGAGTACATCGTGACCAACCGGGACCTCCTGGAGCTGGGCCCGAAGAACATGATCCCCACCATGTACGACTACTGGGTGCACGACGTCGAGGTGCTCCGGGAAAAAGGCAAGTACGAGCTGTATCCCGACAATCCCTACGAAACGGTCGTCAACACCCGGCCGGCCATCTCCTTCTACAACGACAACAACCCCGACTGGCTCAACGTCATGATTTTCTATCATGTCCTGGCCCACATCGACTTCTTCCAGAACAACCTGTACTACCGGAACACCTGGGACGAGGATTTCGCCGGACAGGCGCTCTCGGACAAGCGGACCATCGCCGCGCTGCGTTCCGAGAAGGGTCGCTGGGTCGATTACGTGATCGAATTCACGAGGGGAATCGACAATCTCGTCGACCATTACGGGGAACTGTCCCGCATGGACCGTCCTGCGGGGTCGCAGCCCATCACCCGGATCGATTATTACTTCGACGTGTTTCTCCAGTCCGTCCAGAACGTCACCACCGCGGAATACATGAAGGAAATCGAACGCTACAACCAGACCGTCCGGGACTATGACCAGATGACGGAATCGGTGTTCTTCGCCGAGACGAGGAAGAAATACCCGGAGTTCGACGCCCTGTACGAAAAGCGGAAACGGGAGGAAAAGACCCCGGTCCAGGACCTGATCCAGTACCTGCAGGAGCATGCGCCCTGGCTGCAGCAGCCCGAGAACCTCTGGATGAAGACCGTCATGGAGATCGTCCGGAGGACGTCCCTCTATTTTCAGCCGCAGATCCGGACGAAAATTCTCAATGAAGGCTGGGCCAGCTACTGGCACGAGAAGCTCTTCCTCTCCGACGACCGGATCCGGGGAAACGAGGTCTCCTACGCCCGGGTCAACGCCAAGGTGACCGCCATGCCCCGGGTGGGCATCAACCCTTATGCCCTGGGCATGCGGCTGTTCCAGCACCTGGAGGAGATGGCCGACAAGGGCAGGATCTCCTACGAATACCAGCGCCTGGAGGACAACAAGCAGCGCCGGGAGTACGACCGGCACACGGGAGCGGGCCAGGCGTTCGTCTTCGACGTGCGGGAGAACTTCAACGACTTCACCTTTATCCACACCTTCGTCGATCAGGATTTCGTGAACCGGAACCGGCTGTTCGTCGCCGGCCGCCGCCTCAACAGCCAGAGGGGGGTGTGGGAATACTTCGTCAAGAGCCGGAGCGCCGAAGCATACAAGACCATGATCCTGGAATCCCTCTATCACCCGCCGTTCATCCGGGTGGAACGGGAGAAGACGAAAGACGGCGTTCTCCATCTCCGCCATGCCTACGAGGGAAAACCCCTGGTCCGGGAATACATCGCCAACACCATGCTGGGGATCGAGTATCTCTGGGGGGGAACCGTCCGGCTGGAAACGACGGAAGCGGAGGAGGACATTCCCTCGGGATACGACGATATCCAGCCTTTCTACCTGCCCCCGGCGGCGGACGAGGAGAAGGAAAAGAAGATCAAGCTCCGTCAGGTCATCTACACGATGGAGAAAAGAAAGCTGACAAGGGTCGTGGAATAGGGGCGTTTGGCATGACAACCGAGGAAAGCATCCTGAATTTCCTGTCGCAACGGATCACCGAGCGGGAGAACCGCACGGCCCTGTCGCTGAAGGACTACGTCTCCTTCGCCGCCAGGAATCCGACGACGGTCTTCCGGAACACCTTCCAGATGCTCTACGACATGATCCGAAGCTATGTCGGCGAGGGCGTCGACGAATACCCCGACGACCCCGAATCGATTCATCACGTCCTGTACGACTGCACGAAACTCTTTGTCGACGGTGTCGATCATCCCTTCTTCGCGGACCAGCTCTTCGCCAACCGCCTGATCAACCAGTTTGCCTCCTTCCGGTCCGGAAGCCAGCAGAACCGGATCTATATTTTCGAGGGGCCCCACGGGTGCGGCAAGAGCACGTTCCTGAACAACCTTCTCCTGAAGTTCGAGCAGTATACGAAAACAACCGAGGGAACGATCTACGAGACGGTCTGGCGCCTGAACAAAAAGGTCCTCGGCGTGATGACCGAACACGAGACCCACGCGATCCTGACCCAGTTGAAGCACCTGGCCGACGATTCAACCCTGAAGGGGAAGATGTCCCCCCGGGAAGGCCCCCTTTACCTGCCGATGAAAGACTACCTGGAGGTGCCGTGCCCCAGCCATGACAGCCCCCTGATCCTCGTTCCGAAGCACTACCGGAAAGAGGTGTTCGACCAGTTGATCATGGACCGGGAATTCAAGGAAAAGCTGTTCACGGAGAAACAGTACGAGTGGGTTTTCCGGGACAACCCGTGCACCATCTGCGTCTCGCTGTACACGGCCCTCCTGGACATCGTCAATTCACCCGAGAAGGTCTTCGACATGATCTTCGCCCGGCCGTACGAATTCAACCGGAGGCTCGGCCAGGGCATCAGCGTCTTCAACCCGGGCGACCCGATCACCAAGACGAACGTCCAGACCAACGAGTTGCTCCAGAGCCAGCTGAACAACCTGCTCAAGGACAGCAATCGCGTCCGCTACATCTATTCCCGCTACGCGAATACGAACAACGGCATCTATGCCATCATGGACGTGAAGGACAACAACAAGGACCGGTTCGCGAACCTCCACGGCATCATCAGCGAGGGCGTGCACAAGGTGGAGGACATCGAGGAAAACGTGAACTCCCTCTTCCTGGCCCTCATGAATCCGGAAGACCGCGTGAACATCGTGGGCACGCAGTCGTTTCTCGACCGGATCAGCTTTATCAAGATCCCATATGTACTCGATTACAATACGGAAGTGAAAATCTACAAGAATATCTTCGGCGATCGGATCGAGAAGATGTTTCTACCGCGGGTCCTGCAGAACTTCGCCAAGATCATCATCGCAACGAGAATGAAAGAGCACTCGGAGAATCTCCTCGAATGGATCGGCGACCCGGTGAAATACGCACCCTACTGCGACCGGAATCTCCAGCTCCTGAAGATGGACATCTACGCCGGCTTCATTCCGTCCTGGCTGAGCCAGGAGGACCGGAAGAATTTCACGGCGAAAAAGCGGAAGGCCGTCATCGCCGAATCGGAATCGGAAGGGGAAAAGGGGTTTTCCGGAAGGGATTCCATCAAGATCTTCAACGATTTCTACTCCGCCTACGCGAAGGAGGGAACCCTGATCTCCATGGCCATGGTCTGCAATTTCTTCCGGCAGCACCAGAAGGAGCATTCCGTGGCCATCCCCGACGGCTTCCTTGATTCTCTCGTTGATTCTTACAATTATGCGGTGCTCCAGGAAGTCAAGGAGTCGCTCTACGATTTCAACGAGGAGCGGATATCCAAGGATATCCAGAATTACCTGTTTGCCGTCAATTTCGAGCCGGGACGGACGGAGAAGTGCATTTACACGGGGGAGACCATCGATCTGACGGAAGAATTCTTTTCCGGCATCGAAAGCCGGATTATCGGCGCACAGGCCGATATCAGCGAGCGGCTGGCCTTTCGCAGGGAGATCCAGAACCAGTACACCGCCAAGACCCTCACCCAGGAGATTCTCCTGGAAGGAAAGGAAATCACCGCAACGACGATTTATGCCGCCCTGCGGGAACGATACATTTTTACACTGAAGGAGAAGGTCATGGACCCCTTCCTGAAGAACGAAAATTTCCGGAGGGGCATCAAAGATTACAACTCGGAGGCCTTCAAAACCTACGACCAGCGGATCCGGAACGAGGTCCGCTTCCTCATCCAGAACCTCGTGAACCGCTACGGCTACTGCGAACAGGGAGCCCGGGAAATCTGCATCTACGTGCTCGACAGCGAACTGGCGCCGACGTTCTCGTTGCCTTGAAAAACGGCGGGGACGCCGCAACGACGAAGGATGCAGCACAACGAAGCATCCGGGCTTTTTCGAGGTCGCCAGCGGGCTGTTCAAAATGGGGCGTAGGCAAGGCGCCCGATATCCTCAATACGCCAAAACGCTCTTCCGGCGATCTCCAAAAAGCCCGCAGGCAAGGCGTGCAATTCCTTCGGAGCGAGGCGTACTCCTCGTACGCCGCAACGACGAAGGATGCAGCACAACGAAGCATCCGGGCTTTTTCGAGGTCGCCAGCGGGCTGTTCAAAATGGGGCGTAGGCAAGGCGCCCGATATCCTGAGCCATGAGGCGTACTCCTCGTACGTCGATTGGCGAAGGATGAGGGAAACGCAGCAGACGGCCCGTTTTCAACTGCCCGCTAGAAGCCGGAAACGGTTTCGGCCAGTACCGGATCCTCGAGAATCCTTTTGGCGAAGCGGAGGTACTTGCCCACGATCGCCCGGACGGCCAGCTGCAGGGAATAGGAACGAATCGGCTTTTCGATCAGGTAGGTGATGTTGGCGGCGACGCACATGTTCACGACATCGTCGCTGGCATGGCCGGTCATGATGATGGTGTCCTCGTAGGCCATCGGGAACTTGTCGACGATGGCGTCGAGGAAACTGAATCCCGTTGCCGACCCCATGTACACGTCGAGAACAAAGATGGCCACGCCCGCTTTTTTCTGCTGGCAGTAGGAATAGGCGGCATCGACGTTTGTGAACCCCCGGATGTCCCCCCAGACGTAGAACGTCCGGATCATATCCTGGATCACGGAACAGACCATCGGGTCGTCGTCGACAATGATCACATCCAGCCCGTCTGACATGTCTTGCCCTCCCTGTCTGTCATGAAAGCCGTGAAAACAACCTTCCGCCGCGCCGCCCCCTCCCCCTCGGTGCACCGGCGGGTACGCCTCATGGTTCGGGATTCCGGAAACCCGGCATCCGGACATGTTTGAACAACCCTGAACTGTGACGTTGCCGGCAATGTGCCGGCTCCTGGGACCGTGGAGAAAAGACAACCGTGATTGCAGCGGATTGGAACCTGTTGATTCACCGCGAGTATATGAAGAAGCACCCGGGCTGTCAATGAATTCCTCCCCCTTGGAAGGGCGGTCGCCGGTCTCCCGACCGCAGCCCGCCTCCGGGCGGTTCCGGATTCCGGGCCTGCGATTCCGGAAGACTCCTCCCGCCGCTCCGTCTTCAAACGGAGCGCAGGATCCTCCGATAGAAAGCCGTCTCCCTCGTCAGGAGGTCCTCCAGGACCGGCCGGGCGGGGGAGAAATCCGGTGCCTCACCGTCGCTGATCCGCCGGAAAACCGCGGCCATGTCGTGGTAAAGGCCCTCGATGACGGCCAGGTCCTGCGAGAGCAGGAGGTCCCGGAGAGCCGGGTATTGCTGCTCCCCTTCCTCCAGGAACTGCCGGTAAAGCGTGCGGAAGCCGGCTCCCCCGGTTCCCCTTCTCTCGATGATCTGGTAGGTGAAGCGCGCCGACCACTGCCAGTCCGCCGCATCCTTCCAGTGGGGAAGGTCCTCGATCAGCGCCTCCAGCGACCGGACGCCGTACGGTTCGGGCATCTCCGGAATCCCATCCAGGTTCTCTTCCGCCCATCGCCGGACGGCGCCCCGCACAACCGCCTCATCGACATGGAACCCCGAGAGGTCATCGAGAACGAAGGACCGGTTTCTCAGGGCGAAAGGCGGGAAGACGGACGTCCGCGCCCGCTCCATGTCCGGGATCGCCACGGCGAGCGCCTCCGGGTGGAGGGTGTCCGAAACGTAAAACTCCTCCTTTTCGTCGCTGTAGCCGCAGATGACCACGGCATGGCCGGGGAAATGCTGATCCGTGTTGAAGTAGGGAAGGTGGATGATGTCGGTCTGGATGAGGACCGGCAGGCCCCGGTCCACCGACGCCTTCACCTGCGCCGTCGCCTCCGCGGCATCTTCCGTCTCCCGCCACCGGAAGTCCAGGCCCACGGTCCGGAAGAAGTTGGCTTCCAGGTCGAGGTTGCGCATGTGGACAAGACGGGACGGGCGATGGTCGATGACATGGTAGGAGAAGCCCGGCCCCCGTCCCAGACCGATGACGGCGGGCTCGCTGAGCCGGATGCCGTGGAACGCGAGGACATTGCGGATGGCGCTGGAAGCGCAGTGAAATCCCGGTTGATGCCGATACCCTGGAATGGTCTTTCCGTCAAACAAGAGTCTCCTCCTTGCGATTGGCGACTTTAACAAAGTCCGCGGGCTGGATCGATGCCTCTCAATCCCCCGACTTCCACTGTCCGCCCTCACGAACAAACGTGGCCCACCGCCTGTCCGAGAAGATCATCACGGCGCTCTCACCGCGCACCACGACCTGCCTGATCCGCTTCAGCGACGGCTCCATATCCGCCGCAGCCTCCGCGGCGAACGCCTTCCGGGCCTGCTCGTCCATCTGTGAAAGCATGGCGGCGTCGCGGCGATTCGCCGATTCGGATGACAGGCGCTTCACGGCTGCAAAGTCCCCCTTTTTCAGGGCGCTGATTTTCTCGCGGTATGTCTTCGCCTGGGAGCTGCTCTGCGCCGCCTTCCCTTTCAGGTTCGCGGTTACCGGCAGCTCCCTGAAAAGCGGCGCGCTGAACTTCGCGGCATAGGACAGTCTCGGCAGATCCTGCCCTCCGCCGTCCCGGGCGTCCGCATGCTCCACTTCTCCGGATACGCGCAGGGTGGACATATCCAGTCTTTTAAAGAGAGGCCGGCCCGTCGCGCCCAGGGTGAGCGTCATCAGGGAGACGCCGGGCCTGGAAGGCTGCCGGAGCAGCGTGACCACGACCTTGCTCCGGTCGGCGGGATCCAGTTTCATGATCAGACCGCGAACGCGATCTTCCCTGGCCATGTTTTCCACGGGCAGAAACACAATGCCCCGCAGCGACTCATGAGGGAGTTTTCGATCCGAAAGCACGATGCGAAGCTCCTTCGGACGGTCCAGCAGTCCCTCCGCATTGTCGTGAACATGGACATAGGAGTGGGTGAGCTCGATTTTTTCATCGTCAACGACCAGCGTGCCCTGTGCCGTGCCCTCGTCAATGGCCCAGGCGGACGGGACACAAAAAACCGCCACGGCAAGAAACATCCAGATCGCTTTCATGCGTTTCCCTCCCGTTTCCGGCTTGCCGGGAAAATCGTGCCCGGGAATCCTCGGTCATGGCGCGAGCAGCCGGGCCGTCACCCCTTCCCGCCCCCGTGGACATGAACGTCTTGCCGGGGGAACGGAACCGAGAACCCCTGGGCCTCCAGCCGTTTTTTCACCTTCTCGATGACGTCGAAATACACATCCCAGTAGTCCGCACCCTTCACCCAGGCCCGGAGCTGGAAAACCACCCGTGATTCCGCCAGCTCTTTGACGAGAATCGCCGTGGCGGGCTCCTTGAGGATCCTGGCATCGCCATCCACCACTTCCCGGATGCAGCCTCTCGCCTTGTCGATGTCGTCGCCGTAGCTCACCCCGAAATCCAGGTCTACCCTCCGGTTTTCCTTCTTCGAGTAGTTGACGATGTTGTCTCCCATCATCTTCGCATTGGGAACGATCACCACCCTGTTGTCCACCGTGTTGAGCGTGGTCGTGAACACCTCGATCTTTTCCACGATGCCGGCGGCTCCGCCGCCCTCAATATAATCGCCGGCCTTGAACGGCTTGAAGATGATCATGAGGAAGCCCGCGGCGAAATTGGACAGGGAGCCCTGCAGGGCCAGGCCGATGGCCAGACCGGCGGCGCCGATCACGGCGATGAACGATGTCGTCTGTATCCCGAGTTGCGCCAGCGCCGCGATCACGACGAATGCAAGCAGGGCGATGTAGATCAGGTGACCGGCAAACGAGACGATGGTCTGATCGACATTCCTCTTCGTCATGATCCGGGCCGTCATCCCCTGGATCATCCCCGCCACCCAGCGCCCCACGAAGAAGATGATCAGGGCGGCAACGATCCTGAGACCATAAAACGCAATCCACTCCTCCACCTTCAGCCACAGTGCATCCATCTCCTGCCTCCTTTCTGAACGGATGATTCCTGGTTTACAGCCGGATCCCCGGTCCCGATCCGGACGATTCCGCTTTGAGCGGAAAGACGGATCGGCGGGCGGGCGAAATGCGCCCGTCCGCTGAACGGCTCGCCAATGGACTTGCTGAACGGCATGAACGGTGCAATCGGGATTGTCCCGACGATCAGGGCCGGGGAAGGAAGGATTTCATGGAACGGGAGGACGCGAAGCCGGGCCGGGCAGAGGAAAACAGGAAGTGAGCCCGTCCGGAACACCACGGAAGCGAGCCTCTGCTTCTTCGTGCATTCAACGGCGTTCATGTTCGCCTCCCGGATGCATCCGGAACCGTCCATACCGGCTCGGGAGCATCCTTCCGTCTTCCTGATCAAGATCAATCCCGCCATGCGGGCAAGGCTTCCGCTTCTTCGAGAGGGAAGCGGCGCGGAAGAAAGAGCCGCCTGCCGATCGATCTTTTACCACACCCGGGGGTGAATTTCCCAGACTTTGAGGATGCCCCGAAAACGGGACCGTGTTTCCGGGACGGTCAATTTCATTGACGCGGAAGACCGTCTTGCCCTATGCTTTTCCCCGTTCAAGAGCGGCACCTTACCGGAAATACCTGGAATTCGCAGTGATTATCTACAGAAAGGAGGTTCAGGATGTTTCGTTACACGATGGCAGCGATCTGCCTCCTGCTGCTGGGCATCTTTCTGATGAATGCGACAGCGGCCGGGCAGAAGGTCATGAGCGTCCAGGTCAAGGAGGGACAGCTGCGGGCAACGCCGTCACACCTGGGAAAGATCGTTGCCAAGGTCTCCTACGGAGACCGGGTGACGGTGTCCGAAGAGCGCGGCGACTGGAAAAGGGTGTCTCTCTCCGGCAGAAAGGCGGGATGGATCCACGTTTCGGCCCTGACGAGCAAACAGATCGCCCTGAGGGCCGGGCAGGCCAATGTCGGATCCTCCGTTTCCAGGGACGAGATCGCCCTGGCGGGCAAGGGGTTCAGTAAAGAGGTGGAAGCCCAGTATCGCCAGAGCAACAGGAGCCTGGATTATTCCTGGATCGACCGGATGGAGACCATCAAGGTGTCTCCGAAACAGATGGACGATTTTCTCGTCGTCGGTCGTCTGACACCCGGCGCTGAAGGAGGCAGGCCATGAAGAACCTCATTTGGCGGGCGGGAGCGATATCGTTGACCTTTTTGTTTCTGCTGGGCTGCGCGGCAATGGAAACGGTGACCGGCGTGGCCACGGAAGTCGGCGTTCAGACCGGCACGATCAGCAGACAGCAGGGGCAGTCGATCAAGAAAAGCACGAAGGCCGTGACGAAGAGCCTGGAAGACTTCACTCCGGAACAGGAATACTACATCGGCCGGACCGTCGGCGCGGTCGTGCTGGCGAAATACAAGGTCCTGCCGGATAAAAGGATCAATGCCTACGTCAACCTGCTGGGCCAGACGCTGGCGCAGGCCTCGGACACGCCGGAGCTGTTCGGAGGCTATCATTTCCTGGTGCTCGACTCCGACGATATCAACGCCTTCGCCACGCCGGGCGGTCACATTTTCGTCACCCGCGGGCTGATCCGCTGCTGCCGGACGGAAGACGAGCTGGCGGCCGTTCTGGCGCACGAGATCGGCCATATTCAGTTGCGGCACGGCATGAAGGCCATTGAAAAGGCAAGGATGACGGAAGCGCTGACCATCCTGGCACAGGAAGGGGCCAAGTCATTCGGCTCCCAGGAAGTCGCCCAGTTGACGCAGGCCTTCGGCGGAGTGATTTCCGACATCACCAACACCATGATCAACAACGGCTATTCCCGCACGTACGAATACCAGGCCGATCGAGCGGCGGTGACCATTCTGCGGCGGGTGGGTTACAATCCCGCAGCGCTGACAGAGATGCTGGGCGTCATGGCCAGGCAGATCAAGCCCGGCGGAACGGACTTTGCCAAGACGCATCCGTCGCCGGAGAACAGGATCTCCGAATTGAAGGACAGCGGAGGGACCTCTTCCGCCAGTGTGCCTCCCCCAGCCCGCAAGCAGAGATTTACAAAAGCGTTGAGCCGCATCTAGGACCAGGGGAATGCAATTCAGGAAAATGCTTCAGAGCAGCAAACCTCTGCAGGGGCTCGCGGCGGGCATTGTCGGAGCCCTGGCCGCCCTTCTCCTTTTCTTCCCCGGCTGGCTCGATCGCTGGGAGGCAAAGACCTGGGACGGGCGGGTCAACATGCTGGCCGCGCCGTCGACCGCCACCCCGAAGATTCGCTTGATCCTGCTCGACCAGAACAGCCTGGACTGGGCAAAAGATGAAAACGGCCTGTCCTGGCCCTGGCCGCGCGAGGTCTACAGCACGATCGTGCAGTTCTGCCAGCGCACCGGCGCCCGCTCGCTGGCGTTCGACGTGCTTTTCACGGAGCCTTCCAAGTACGGCGTGGCGGACGATCAGGCCTTCGCCGCGGCGATCGGCGGCTACAAGCATGTTGTGGGGTCCGTCTTTCTCAGCCGGACGGCGGGCAGCGAGAAATCGTGGCCCGCGTTTGCGCCGGCGCCGATCTCGAGCATCCGTGGACTCGGCCCGTGGCTGGCCGAGTCCGGCCACTCCGCCTTTCCCCGGGCGTCTTTTCCCGTGCCGGAGATATCATCGGCCTCCGCTCTTTTGGCCAACGTGCAGCACGATCCGGACTTCGACACCGTTTATCGCCGGGCGGCGATGTTCGAGGTTTTTGACGGCCGGGCCATTCCCTCGCTTGCCCTGGCGAGTTACCTGACCGCTCATCCGGGAACGCTCCTGGACATTTCTCCGGGACGCTTCATGGTGGGAGACATACCCATCCCCGTCGACGCCAGGGGCAAAGCGATCCTCAATTTCCGCGGGCCCTCGGGAACCCACAAGGCCTACACCGCCGCGTCGGTCATCCAGAGCGAGCTCCGGCTCCAGGGCGGGGAAAAACCCGTCATCGAAAACCTGGAAGACTTCAAGGACGCCTACGTCTTCTTCGGTTTTTCCGCGCCCGGCCTTTACGATCTTCGTCCCACCCCCGTCTCCGGCGTCTATCCGGGCGTGGAGATCTCCGCCACGATGCTGGACAATCTGCTGGCCGGGGACTTCATCCGGACCGTTCCCGCGGCCCCGGTCGCCGCCCTGACCCTGCTCATCGCCCTGCTGGCCGGCATGGCGACCTCCTGGGCGCGAGGCATTTTCAGGAGCGTCCTGGTGTACGCCCTCTTTATCTGTGCGCCGGTGATCCTCTGCGTGGCGGCATACCGCCTGGGGTACTGGCTGCCGCTGGTGGTCCAGGAGGCCGGCGTCGTCGTGACGCTCTTCAGCGCAGGCCTCATCTATTACACCACCGAAGGCCGCCAGAAGATGTTCATCAAGGGCGCCTTCAAGCAGTACCTCAGCCCGGCCGTGATCGAGCAGATCATCGCGCACCCCGAGCGCCTGAAGCTGGGCGGCGAGCGGCGCATGCTCTCCATCTTCTTCTCGGACCTGGAGGGTTTCACCACGATCTCCGAGGGGCTGGACCCGGAAGCGCTGACGAACCTGCTGAACGTCTACCTGTCGGCCATGACCGATATCATCCATGAGGAAGGCGGCACCGTGGACAAGTACGAGGGCGATGCCATCATCGCCTTCTGGAATGCGCCCCTCGAGCAGGCGGATCATGCCGTCCGCTGCGTGAGAGCCGCGCTGCGCTGCCAGGAGAAGCTGGCGGAGATGCGCCCGGGCTTCAGGAAGAGCATGGGCAAGGACCTGAAAATGCGCATCGGCGTCAACACGGGCAGCGCCGTGGTAGGCAACATGGGCTCCCACTCCCGGTTCGATTACACGATGATCGGAGACGCCGTGAACCTGGCGGCAAGGCTGGAAGGCATCAACAAGCAGTTCGGGACCTACACGATGATCTCGCAGACTTCGATGGACCAGATGGCCGGTGCCTTCCCGGTGCGGGAGATTTCGCGGGTCGCCGTCGTGGGCCGCCGCGAGCCCGTGGTGGTTTATGAACCGTATCTGCCGGAATCCCTCGATGAGCAGAAACAGGCAATCCTGACGCGCTTTTCAGACGGCGTCGCCCTCTTCTACCGGGGTGAATTCGCCCGGGCCGAGGCCGTGTTTTCGGCACTGGCGGAGGAAGACGCCCCGTCGCGCTTCTACGTCGCCAAGTGCCGGGAGCTCATCCAGAATCCTCCGGCCGACTGGCAGGGCGTCTGGGTCATCACGTCGAAATGATTCCAAGGCGTCCGCCTCGGGTCAGCGATCCTCCCTCCGCGGGGACAGGCTGATGGTCAACGCAGCATGGACGATCTTCGGGTCGACGGAGACCGTCCGGACAACCGTGCGGCACCCCCGGGCCTCCACCCGGAGTCTGTATTCCCCTTTGGGAAGGTCGAAGAACGCGAAAAAGTCGTTCCAGAAGTAGTCCTTGTTGTCCATGACGCTCCGCATGGCCTCTGCCATGGTCCCGTGAAGAGGCACGATCTTGCGCACAACGCCGGGCCCGGTGAGGGAGATGGACGTGATCCTGCTCTCCACCTGCGCCGACGGCATGAATCCCCAGTACAGGTCATCTTTTTTCAGATCCATCGTGATCTGGCCGCCCACCATTCCCTGCGGCCGGAGGGTCAGGTCGACATCCGCCGACCCGCCGGAGGCGACGTCCACTTTCACGCTGGCCGGACTCACCCTGTACCCCCAGGCCAGAAGGCCCACATCGTAGGTTCCCCCCCGGATCGGTCCGATCTCCTGTTCCGCCTTCAGGGGATCGGGGGACAGGGTGAACTCGGCCCTGCTGCCATCCGAGGGGATGAACATGAGCGTCATCCACAGCGGCGGGACGTCGCTCGCCTCGGCGATGAGGTGGCGAAACCGGATCCTCCCCCTTTCCTCCGCCCGCCCGGGGGCCGCGTTCTCCCTTTCGACGCCCTCCAGGATGGCCTTGTACTGCCTCAGGACGTCCGGGCTGTTGAGGATGCCGATGTGGTCCTCGTTGAAACCGATCACCTTGATCGCCTCCGCCTGGGCCCGCGGGTCCAGCATGCTCTCCAGGGTAACCGTGGAATCGTTGTTGGGGCGCAGGGGATTCCGGCTGCCCCGGTGCCCGAAGAAAAGGTAGCTCCTCACGGCGGGCGGCATCGCCCTGGAGAAGGAGTTTCGGATGAATTCACTGTGCGGCGCCATGTCCTTCCAGCTCGGGATAACGGCGGGAGACTGGGCGACTCCGGTCTCCGCCAGGTTCTCGCCGCCGAAGGGCGTCGAAATGGAGACGAACAGCGGCTTCACAGCGGGCGCATGGATCATCCTGTGCGCCAGGGCGTAGCGGGCGACATGCCCCCCCATGCTGTGGGCGGTGATGCAGAGCCTCTGAAACCCATATTTCCTGTGAAGCTCGTTGATCTTCACGGCCATCAGCTCGGACATGGTTTTCAGGCGGGCCCCGGAAGGATAGTAATAGACCCACGGCTGATATCGGGAGCGGTCCAGGTTGCCCATGAAGTAGCGCCAGTCCTGGGGCGACCCCGCCGCCCCGTGAACCAGGAGAACAGGGGTCTTCCTCGCATCGTACGGCTCGAGGAAATAGATGTTGGCGCCGTTTTCCCGGAAGAATTCGAGGGGGGACCAGAATCCTCTCACCCCCTGCTCGCCGGAGAAGACCGGATCACGGATGTCCATGATCGCCCCGGCCTGGGTGCTGTGCCACCGGAAACCGCCTGCGGCGTTCCGGGCCACGATGTCGACGGGAAGTCCCCGGCGAATCTCCGGATCCCTGGAAAGAACAATGGCCATCTCCGTCACCAGGCCGCCGTTTGGAGCATCGACGAAGAACTCGGGATCATCCCCCAGGCCGATTCCCGCCGGCTCCCCCGGATCGAGGACCAAGTTCCGGTTGACGTCCTCGAATGCGAATATCCGGTACCTGCCGCTGCGCACCACGAGTTCGTATGGACCCGTCTCGTGGAGAACCGTGTGGTGCGCAAGCTTTATCCCGTCGCCGGCCTTGTGGCAGGCGACGACGATGACGGGATTCTTCACGGTCTCCCGGGTGTAGAGCTTGCCCCGGATCAGGCAGGAATCCATGGAAAAGGTATTGTCTTTTTCGAGCGTGAACAGGGCGCAGCCGCTCATCAGCGACACCGCCGCCAGCATCAGCAGCATCCTCGACAGCCGGATCATTCGATCAAACCTCCCCTCGCGTTCCCGGCACGGCCTGCGCTGTCTCCCGGGTCTTCGCACCATGTCCCCGATGCTTTCGCTTCGCCGCGAAGCACCTCCCGAAGCGGCTTGATCATTTCGCCCTTGATGCGCTGTTTGAATTCCTTCCGGAACGCCGGGATCCCCGTCAGGATGCCCATCACGAGGTTGATGCCCCGCATCTTCAGGTCTCTCTGGGGATAGTCGTAGAGGCCGTGCTCCCTGTAAAACCGGTGGTCCGCCCGGAAGACAAACCGGAGACGCCCCCAGACCTCGTCGCGGAGCAGCTTCATCCCGGCGACGCCGAGGAAACCCGGCGGCCGGACATACCCGTCCCGGGCAAACCGCACGGACCGCTCCGCGAGCGCCTGCAGACCCGTGTCGATCCGGGCGGAATCCTCGTCTTCATCGGTCACGATGCCCGCCACGTTGGCCTGCTGCCACTCGGTGTAGCCATCGAAGATCTGGCGGAGATTCGGCAGGTGGCGAAGGGGGCCGGAGATGATGAAGGCCGTCTGCCTGCCCGCCAGGGTGGGAATGTGCGTGTTGAAGAAAGCGCGGTCGAAATAGCATTTCCACGTCGAGGACAGATAGCGGTCCCGGATCGTCCCGGCAAAGACGAGGACGTCCGCGTTTTCGACGCGGCTCCTGTAGAAGTCGCTGAAGCCGTCCTTCCCGGCATAGATGCAGGTGTTGTCGTAACCGCATTCGCAGCAGCCGAGGCACCCGCCCTTCATGTCGACCTCGCCGAGCTGCACCACGTCCACGGGGTCGGAGAACGATTGCCGGAAGCGCTCGATCATCTTCATCACGTTGCCCTGCCCGGGAGCGGCATCCGTGAGAACCAGGATCCTCTTGCCTTCCGTGGGGACCGCCTCCCGGACGGGGCCGGGCTCGTACGCGAAGTCACTCGCCGGGAGCGGATGGAAGGATCTCTCCACGGGAGCCCGCGTCTCCACGGTGCGGAACACGTGATCGGCAAACCCGGTGATTCTGCGGCGGCTCTCCGGTTTCAGCAGCTCATACATGTCGGCGGAGTAGCCGCCGATGTGCAGCATTCCCAGGTCCTCGCTGACGGCGTGGATGTAATTGTGGGCCGTGTGGTCGAAATAGTGGACCGATGTCGTGACGGCGGCGCTGTGCTTGCCCGCGAGTTTTCCGGCCGCTTCGTGCTCAAACAGGAGCTCGACGAATCGCTTGTATTGCGAGGGCACGAGGCAGACATAAACGGGAAAGGCCCACAGGATGAGATCGGACTTCTCCATGGCGTCCACGACGGCCTGGTATCGATCGTCTTTCTTTTCGATGGCCCGGATCTGCTGCGCCACATGGATGATTTTGAATGCATGCCCGGGGAACTTCCCGGCGATGAAGCGGATGTATTGCATGGTGACGCTGACGTCGCCCTTGGGACTCCCGTTCAGCACCGTGACAAGCATGGCAGCCTCCTGCGTCCGTCCTGGCCCGTGACACCCGAACGGCCGTTCCCGCGCTCCCCGACCGGAGCGGAAAACGGCGCGCCCCCTCCAGAGCATCCCGCCGCATGGCGGCCCCTCCCGGCACCGCATGACGGAACTGTTTTACAGTACAAGGAATGATGCTGCAAACACCGGCCGGCATCACAATGCCGGCCGCAAGAGGCGGCGGTCCGCAACGCGACGGGAACGGGAAGCGGCATCACGGCTTCCCCTTCCACCAATCCCGTACCACACCGGGAGCCCGTTTTCCGCATTCTTCCCGCAGACATGCAAAGCGCCCGGGCACAACGCCGCAGACAGGGTCGCCGTCATCATCGGAATCTTCAGGGACGGTCGGTGACAAGAGTCTTGCTCGTCGCCGTGATCAGCCTGTTTCCCTGTCCGTCGGAGATCATTCCCTTCAGCGTCACGACCGCTCCCGAGAGGCTCGGCTTTTCCTGCACGTCGGTCACCTCCCAGGAGATCTTCACCTCCTCCCCCGCCTTCACCGCTCCGTGGGCCGTACAGGAAAACTCGATGCCCACGCCGATGCGGCCGGAAGGCCGGAAAAAATGAGTGGCCACCAGGCCCGTCATGAGGGAAATCAACTGGCCGCCCGGAACGACCACATCTCCAAACCGGCTCCGGCGGGCGAAATCGGCATCGCTGTGGATCGGACTGGCGTCTCCGGTCATGGCGGCAAAGCGTCCGGCTTCCTCGGCGCTCACACTGATCCGGCGGAGGAACCGCTCCCCGACAGAGATATGCTCCATACAGAAACCTCTCCTTCCTGTTCCGGATTGCCGAGGCGAAGCCCGTCCGACCCGGCCCGATCCCTTACCCCACCGGGTGCCGGATTCCTGCCGCGGTTTCCGGCGATGCTCCGGACGTCGCGATCCGGTATCGACGACAATGGCGGAAATCCGTCGCCGGGTGTGATACACGGTTCCGGGGCTGTCTCCCGAATCATGCCTGGAAGGTGATCCATGATCGAGATCATCACGCTGACGACGATTCTTTTGCTGCTTATGATCTTTCTCATCAGGAGGGGCAGGAATTCCACACCCGGGGAGACCCTGGGCATTTACCTGGACGCGCTCATCGGCGGCCGGACGGAAGAGTCCTACTCCTGCCTTTCTTCGGTCGATCGCACCAGGGAGACCCTGTCCGAGTACAGGATGCGCCGCTCCCTCGGCAGCGGCCTCATTGCCAATCTGATCGCACGCCACGTCTCCTTCACGATCGAGGCGACGGAAACGGACCCTGGCCGGGCAACGGCCGTTGCCACCGTCACGGCACCCGACTTCACGAGGATCGCGGGCGATGTCCTCCAGGAAACGGGCTCCGCAGGATTGCCGTCAGGCAACCTGGACGCTTTCATCCTCATCTGCCAAAAGATCAGCCACTTTCTGGACAAGTACCAGGGCGAGGCGATCCCCCTGCGGACCGACACGGCCTCCTTCCTCCTGATCCTTGAAAAAGGCGGTTGGAAAATCCGCCTGGAAGACCGGTGACCTTCATCCTTCCGCCGTCATCGTGACCCTGTTTCCGCCTTCCCTCTTGGAGACATAGAGCATCTCATCGGCTTCCTTCAGGATTTCTTCAAACGACGCAGAGCCGGGCCTGTAGGATGAAACACCCAGGCTGATCGTCAAGGTCAGCTTTCCGCCCTTTCCCGCATCGCTTGAGCAGGATGCTGCAATGGAGCGGATCTTCTCGGCCACCGCAAACGCCTCTTCCGGCCCCGTGCCGGGGAGGAGGATCATGAATTCGTCCCCGCCGAATCTCCCGGGAATATCCGTGTTTCTGAGGTTCTCGGCGATCAGGGACGCCAGTTCCTGAATCGCCCTGTCGCCGACATCATGTCCGAAACGGTCATTGATGGACTTGAACCGATCGACATCGAGCATGATCACCGACATGTTGCCCCCCCGGACCTGGGTTCTGCTGAATTCCCGTTTTCCCGAATTCATAAAGAATCTGCGGTTATATATGCCGGTGAGATGGTCCGTGTTGGCGAGCCTGGCGTTTTCCAGCGCGTCTTTTACGGCGTACTTGAGTGAGAGCTGCGTCTCCATTCTCGCAAAAAGCTCAACCCGGTCCAATGGCTTGACCAGGTAGTCGTTGGCTCCCACATCAAAGGCCGCGACGATGTCGGCTTTCCGGTTCTTTGCCGTCAGGATGATGATCGGAAGTTCGTAAGCCGTGTATTTCTCTCGGAGTTTACTGCATACCTCGTACCCGGACATCCTGGGCATCATGATATCCAGCAGAACCAGGTCATAATTCCCCTTTTCTATCTTTTCAATGGCTTCCATTCCGTTTGAAGCGTAGTCGGTCTTATACTTCTTGATGGCGAGATGGTTCAGGAGCACCTGGATATTGACCGACTCGTCGTCGACAACCAGGATCCTTTCATGGTGTCCTTCATGATCCTGGATGAAATCATGTCCATGCATTTCACCGGAGGCTGCATCGCTCATCACGGGCGGCGATATGGAACCGGCGGCCGCGGTGTTCCTGTCCATGACCCCGGGCAGGGTGAAGGTGAAACGCGACCCCTTCCCCGGCTCGGATTCGACCCGGATTTTTCCCCCGTGAAGCTCAACCAGGTTCCTCGTGATGGGGAGCCCCAGTCCGGTTCCCCCATATTCCCGCGATATGGAGCCGTCAGCCTGTTCAAATAACGTGAATATGTCATCGAGCCTGCTGTGCTCGATGCCGATCCCGGTATCCTCTACGGATATTTCCATGGTGTTCCCGTCCACCGCCGACGAGATCTTCACATGACCGCTGTTTGTAAACTTCACGGCATTGCCGATGAGGTTGTATAAAATCTGCTGCAGCCTGTTTTCGTCGCCTTCCACAAGCGGTGAATCTTCCGGGATCTCGTTCAGAAGCTCAACATCCCGACAGGGCATCGATGCCCTCATGACCGTGATGACGATGGAAACAAGCTGCCGCATGTCGACGGGGGTTTTCTGCAGCTCGATATCGTTGTTTTTCAGCTTTGAAAAATCGAGTATGTCGTTGATCAGGCTGTAGAGCCTCTTCCCGCTTGAAATAATGAGCCCCAGGTTCTGACGGGTTTTTTCGGGCAGAGTCCCGGTCACGCCCTCCGTGAGGGATTCGGCGATCCCGATGATGCCGTTCAGGGGGGTGCGGAGTTCATGCGATGTGTTGGCAAGAAATTCATCCTTCAGCCTGTCGAGCACTTTCAGCTTCTCAGAAAGCTCGGCAATCATCCTGTGCTCCTGTGAAAATTTCACGGCGAGCATGATCGACTCCGTTATGATGAACACAGAAAAGAAAAAGGCGAGGTAGTATCCTGTATTGATAACCTGCATGTAGTGAAGCATGTCATTTGCCGTACCCATGACGACAAAGAGAAAACCGGTGAAGAAGAGTCTGGAATAGGGTGTCCTTTTTATAATTGCATAAATATTAATCCCGACGACGAAGACGAGGCTCGCCAGGATGGCCAGCAGATAGTATGTGAATGCGGTTGAATAAAACAGGGTCGTGGTCGTAAATATCAGAAGAAAATATATCATGTGAGCCGCATTGAGAATGATAAACGGGAGCCTCGGTACAATATTTCTGAAAAAATAGTAGGAAAACGCCTGGAACGTCAATACGGAGAGCGGGATGACCGCCGTTGCGATCCTGGAACCGACCCCGAACGGCAGACCGGGGTAAAGATGGGAGATCAGGGTATTGCCCGTGCACAGGGTCCTCACGGCGATGACGATGCAGAAAAGCCCGAAGTAGAGGAGTTCTTTTTCTTCTCTCCTGAAGATATAGATGATCGTATGGTAGAGACCGGCAAACAGGCATACGGCGATAAGAATGATCTCCAGAGATATGCTGAATATATACTCCCTGTATATTCGGGAGTCTGTTCCGAATGTGAAGCTCTGGCCGATCCCGGCGTTTCCGTGTGAGCTGTTCTTGACCTGGAGAACGATCTCAATGATTTCCGATTCGGCATGGAATGCATAGACGGCAGGCTTCAGGAACCGGATCCCGGTCCCTGCAATCGTCCCATGCTGGTCCATGAGCACACCGTTGATCCACAGCCTGTATTCGCTGAAGATTTCCGGAGTTTTCACGGCCAGGTTTTTGTCCTTCCCCGATGTCTTGATGATGAGCCGGTATGTTCCGTAACCGACCGACGGAAAACGGCGGTCCGGATATGCCGTCCAGAAAAGGGGGACAGGCTGGAAGCCATGATCCGGTGAAATCTCGCTCCACTCCTTCGATCCCGGCTCGATCAGCCTGTTCCAGAAAAATTCCCAGCTGCCGTCGAGCTTCACCGGTCCATCCGCCTGAAAATCATGGGAGGTCAGGTCAAGGATACCGCCTTCATTTCCGGTATTCGCCTGCCGGGCGGCATTCAAAACGGGAGAGCCGGGGACGAAAAGAGCAAGGAACAACAAGAGGATGACAATGGCAGACGTCACAGAAGAGCCTGATTTCTGTCTGGCTGTTTGTCTTTTCATATACACTCTCGTCGGTTGGACGGACTTCCCTGCCGTTTCGAAGGAGTCGGGCGGCCTGTGCCCGATGTCTTTACCACACCCGGAGTTGTGTTACTACCTTCATGACCTCCGGCAAAACCGGGGGGTTACCCGGGGCATCGGCCGATGTGCCCGATGGTCAGTTTTCTTGACATCCTGCCGGTTCTGATTCACACAATACAACAGGCTGGTTCTTCGGAAAACGCGGAGTTCCCGGGCCTCATTCATCCAACCCGCACCGGGACGCTTGCCGTGGCTCCGCGAATCCATCGAGCGGATCAGGCGCCGGGCTCTTCCCGCCCATCCATCCCCCCCGGGGAATGAAAGATGAAAAGCGAACGAAAGACGAAAGCACAACTCATAAACGATATGGAAGCGTTGCATCTGCGCATCCGCGAGCTCGAGAGGGCGGAAACCGAGCTTGCGCAGGCGAAGAGAGAACTGGAGGCAAGCGAGGAACGGTATGCAAGGCTGGTCGATTCGGTTCCTGACGTGATCGTCCGCACCGACCTCGAAGGGAATATCCTCTTCATCAATGACTATGCGCTGCAAATCAGCGGTTACAGCCGGGAGGAGTTCCTGGGCGAGAACATCCTGCGGTTCGTGCCTCCCGAAGATCACGAAAGACTGCTGAACAATGTCGCCCTGATGGTGGGCGGCAGGCTGGGGCCCAAGGAATACAACCTGATCATGAAGGACGGCCGGACCATCCCCTTCGAGGTGAATGGAGACGTGCTCCGGGACAAGGACGGAAAACCGTTCGGCCTGGTCAACGTGTGCCGGGACATCAGCAGGCGCAGGCAGGAGGAGCAGGCGCGGAGGCTGGCCGAGGCCAAGTATCTGTCCATCTTCGAAAACGCCATCGAGGGGATCTACCAGAGCACCCCCGAGGGGCGATTCGTAACCGCGAATCCGGCGATGGCCGAGATTTACGGATACGAATCCGCCCGCGATCTCATCGAGAGCATCACCGACATCGAAACGCAGCTTTTCGTCGATCCTGCCGACAGGAAAGAGCTGCTGCGGCGGATGGCGGAAGAAGGCCTCGCTTCGGGCTACGAGGTCCGGCACCGCCGGAAAGGCGGCGAGGTGATCTGGGTGACCCTGCACACCCGGGCCATCCGGGACGAGGCCGGTCGGACCGCACTCCTGGAGGGCATGGTCATCGACATCACGGAGCGCAAGCGCGCCGAGGAGGCGCTGCGCAACAGCGAGGAAAATTTCAGGAAAATGACCGAAGCGTCAAACGTCGGCATTGCCATCATCGACGGAGAGCGATTCATCTACGTCAACCCCATGACCCGGCAGATGTCGGGATTCAGCGAAGAGGAATACCTCTCCAGGCCCCTGCTCGATTTTGTGACCCCGGAATCGAAAGAGCTGATCCGCCGGCGGGCCATGGACCGCCTGGAGGGGAAACCGGTGCCCGATCGTTATGAGTTCACCGTCCTGACCAGGGACGGCGGCATCCGGTGGGCGGAGGCCGGGGCGGCGGTCATCGAATACAACGGAAAGCCGGCCACGATCTTCACGATCTACGATGTTACGGACCGGAAAGCCGCCGAGGCGGAAAGGGAGGCGCTTCAGGCCCGACTGAACAGCGCCCAGAAGATGGAGGCCCTCGGCAGGCTGGCCGGCGGGGTGGCCCATGATCTGAACAACGTCCTGGGAGCCCTTTCCGGTTATTCGGAGCTGCTGCTGCTGGAGATTCCCGAAGGCCGGAAGGCCAGAGGCCACGCGGAGAGAATCCTGCAGTCCACGGAGAAGGCGGCAGCCATCATCCAGGACCTCCTCACCCTGGCCAGGCGGGGGGTCTCTTCGTCCGACGTGATGAATCTCAACGATCTGGTCTCCGGTTTCCTCAAAACCGCCGTCTTCGAAAAGATCAGGGAGCTCCATCCCCGCGTGACGTTCAGGACGGAGTGCCAGGAGGGTCTGCTGAATATCCGGGGCTCGCTCGTCCATCTTGAAAAGACGCTCATGAACCTGGTGTCGAATGCGGCGGAATCGATTGCCGACGGGGGAGAGGTCTCGATCCGGACAGAGAACCGCTATCTCGACAAACCCATCGGGGGCTACGACGAGATCCGGGAGGGAGATTACGCGATTCTGACGGTATCCGACACGGGAACGGGCATCCCGGCCGAGGACATGGCAAGGATATTCGAGCCCTTTTACACCCGGAAGACGATGGGCAGGAGCGGGACGGGACTGGGGCTGGCGATCGTCTGGGGAACCGTGAAAGACCAGAACGGATACATCGACGTGCAGACAAAGATCGGGGAGGGAACCGTCTTCACGCTTTACTTCCCCGTCACCAGAGAGGAACCGGCCACCCCGCAGCAGGAGGTGCCGCTGGAGCGATACAGGGGCAGCGGGGAATCGGTTCTGGTGGTTGACGACATAGCGGAGCAGCGCGAGGTTGCCTCCGGATTGCTGAAACGGATCGGATATGAGGTTCATGCGGTCTCCAGCGGGGAAGAGGCGGTGGCATACCTCCGGAGAAACAAGGCAGACATCCTGGTTCTGGATATGATCATGGAACCGGGAATCGACGGCCTGGAAACCTACCGGAGGATTCTGGAGCTCCATCCGGGGCAGAAAGCGATTCTGGTCAGCGGATTTTCCGAAACGGACCAGGTGAGGGCAGCCCAGCGGCTGGGGGCGGGCGCCTATGTCAGGAAGCCTTACGTGATGGAAAAGATCGGTGTGGCCCTCCGGGCCGAACTCGGACGGCCATCCGCATGAGGGAGGTGCCGGCATGGCGGAACAACCGTACCGCATCGGCGTTCATCACCACATCATCCCGCCCGATTCTGTCGATGCGGCATGGCTCGATTGTCATCCGGGCCATGCCTGATCATCGTGAACCTTGCAGCACGGCTTGTCCCTCTGTAAAGCGAATGGTCATCCTCAGGCAACTCCAGCGCGAAGGGACTCTCTGTGCCTGCGACCGGCGCATGGTTCGCTGTTTCGGCATCGCCACCGCCGATCCCGTCATCCGGGACGCGGGGGTGGGGGGGACAACATGGTGACCCTCCGGCACGGTCTCATTTCTTCCTGTCCCATCGTATCGGTTATCGACAAGATATCGACCGTGGGCATTTCCAGCCAGTGCGATCCGATCCGTTTCAACGGCCGGCATACGACCCTGCTGTAGTGCGGATTCAATCGATGAGTGAACCCTGCGGAGATGGTTCCGGGAGGATGACCGGGGCGATGGCCCCATAGCGGTGCCCCGTTCCGGGGAAGCCTTGAATCAGCAGTCGATCCCGCATTTCGAGGAGGTTCGTCATGAACATTTCGGAGGCGATCCGAAAGCGCAAGAGCATCCGCGAATTTAAACCCGACCCGGTTCCCGGAGACATCCTGAGGGAAATCCTGGACCTGGCCTGCCGCGCGCCGTCGGCCATGAACACGCAGCCGTGGAAATTCCTGGTCGTGACCGGCAGGACGCTGGAGGAGATCAAGCGGGAGAACATCGAGAAGCTGAGGGCGGGAATCGTGCCCGGGGAGGAGCACATGATCGTCGGATGGTCCCAGGGCAGCGTGTATCGCCGGCGCCAGGTGGAGCTGGCCATGCAGCTGTTCCAGCTGATGGGGATCAAGCGGGAGGACAGGGAGGAGAGGACCCGTTGGCTCGAGCGGGGGTTCCGGTTCTTTGACGCGCCGGCCGCCGTCATTCTCCTGACCGACCGGGCGCTGATGGAAGGTTCCCCGATTCTCGACATGGGGGCCGCCATGCAGAACATCTGCCTGGCGGCGCTGGAATACGGCCTGGGGACCTGCATCGAGGACCAGGGCGTGATGTACCCGGACGTGGTGAGGAAACACTGCGGCATCCCCGATTCGGACATGATCGTGATCGCCATCGCCATCGGCTATCCCAACCCGGGCTTTCCCGCCAACCGGCTGGAAAGCCCCCGGGAGTCCGTGGACAGCGTCACGACGTGGCTGTCCTGACCGCCGCTGACACTTCCGGAACGGTCGGCACGGCCGTCCCGCCGCATCTTGTGCGGAGGGACGTAAAAGGCCGGCGGGACCGTTTCCCGCAGCGGACAGGCGAGGTGATCCATGCTGTCACTGGTCATTCTGGCAACGATGCTTGCCCTGTTCACCGTCATTCTCGTCAGGAGGGGAAAGGATTCGACAGCCGGGGAGACCCTGGCCAATTACCTGAACGCCCTCATCAGTGGCCGCACGGAAGAGGCCTACCAACTCCTCTCCGCGGCCGATCGCGCCCGGAAGTCCCAGGCCGAGTACAGGGCGCGCCGCTCCCTGGAGAGCGGACTGGTCGCCGGCCTGATCGCTCCCAACGTCTCCTTCACCGCGGTACATCAGGATCTTTCTTTTGATCCTTCATTCTTTTCTCTTTCCGGAAGCAACATATCCCGCCGGCATTCAAGCCGGCCATACCGGTGAAGAAAATGCGCCGAAACTCTCTGACGAGGATGGTTATGGGAAGATTCCATCACGCTGTGGCGAAGTCTGTTGCCATGAAGATCATCAGCGCATTCCTGGCGGCCATCCTTCTCTCGGGTTGCAGTGCCAGACTCGCGCCGATCAAGACCGTTGCCTACGTTGACATCAATCGCTTCATGGGCGACTGGTACGTCATCGCGAGCATTCCAACCATCATCGAAAAAGGGGCTCACAACGCAGTGGAGAGCTATCGGCTCGAGCCGGACGGAACCGTTGCCACAACCTTTACATTCCGTCAGGATTCATTTGAAGGCCCGATTAAGACATACGGACCACGGGGTTTCATTCTTGACAAGACGAGCAACGCAGTTTGGGGGATGCAGTTCTTATGGCCAATAAAGGCGGAATATTTGATTGTTTACCTTGACGAAGGATATACCCGGACAATCATCAGTCGCAACAAGCGGGATTACGTTTGGATCATGGCGCGGACACCGGCGATTCCCGATGAGGATTATAGGAAACTTGTGGAAGAGGTGTCCCTTCAGGGTTACAATATCGACAAATTGAGAAAAGTACCGCAGCGCTGGCCGCATACCGGCGGATGACCCGGGGGAACACATCTGTTCCAACAGGCACCGAATGCCAGCACACTCAACACAAGCATACAGGTCCGTGAAACCCCGAACGATCGAAAACTCCAGGTGCAGTGTTTTTCTGCGTTACCTGACAAAGATCATGGATGTTTCATGGCCCTGAACGGGGGGAAAGCGATGAAGAATCTCATCTATCTCTACCTGCTGACGGTGCCCGTGTTCTTTGCAATCGACCTGGTCTGGCTGGGTTTGGTGGCCAGGGGCTTCTATCGCCACAACCTGGGTCACCTTCTTCGCCCGGATGTAAACTGGGCGGCAGCCTTTCTTTTTTACCTCCTGTACATCGCAGGCATCCTGATCTTTGCAACCATGCCGGCCCTCGAAAAGAACTCTCTGCGACAGGCGATCGTGTCGGGAGGTCTGTTCGGCCTTTTCACCTATGCGACGTATGACCTTACCAACCTGGCGACATTGAAGGACTGGCCCCTCAACGTCGTGTTCGTGGACATCGCCTGGGGCATCGTGCTCACCGCCACCGTCGCCGCGGCAAGCTTCTTCATCGGCAAATGGGTCATGGCCTGAGTTTCGCGTCCTCCGGAGGAGAGCCCCCCGATGAACGGAAGAGTCCTCCGCATCCTGTACCAGCCCTACAAGTGGCTCGTTTACCTGCCGCTTTTCGTCATTTCGACGGTCGCCTTCATCCTCCTGGGCATGCCGATCATCGCCCTCTTCGGTCCGGATGCTGCAAATCGCATCGCCGGCCGAGGGTGGGCACGATTCAACGGTTTCGTAACCCCCATGCGGGTCACCCTCGTCGGCAGGGAGAACATCCGGAAAGGCCAGTCCTATGTGGTCGTTGCCAATCACCAGAGCTCCTATGACATTTTCGTCCTTTGGGGTTATCTGGTAATCGATGCCCGCTGGGTCATCAAGAAGGAACTGAGCAGGATACCCCTGTTCGGCCTTGCCGGAAAGCTGGGCGGCAACATCTACATCGACCGGAGCGACCGGAGGTCTGCCCACGAAAGCCTGGCGGGGGCAGGCAAAATCCTGAAGAACGGCGTTTCCGTGATCATGCTTCCCGAGGGAACGAGAAGCCGCGACGGGAAACTGCTGGAGTTCAGAAAAGGCGCCTTTGCCATGTCTTTGGCCCTCGGAATCCCGGTGCTTCCGGTTTCCATCATCGGTACGAGGCACATCCTGCCACCCGGAACGCTGGATCTTTTCCCCGGCCGCGTCACGCTGGTCGTCCACAAACCCTTGCCCGGCGAGGAATACGGGGAAGACCGCCTTGACGATTTCATCCGGGATGTGAGAGGCGTCATCCAACAGGGAATCGACCGTCATGTCCTGTTCGAAGCGTGACGGTGCTTCCCTTAAGCCCGTGAAACGGCATCGCTCGGCCTTACGCACAAGGAAACGATAATGGAAATCGCAGAAACCATCCGGTTCGCGGCCTTGTCTATCTTTCTCTACATGACCGCACTCTTTTTCGTGGCCTTGAAACGTCACGACAACAGCATCGCGGACGTGGCGTGGGGCATGGGTTTCGTTCTTGTATCCTGGACGACGCTCCTGTTCTTCGGTGAGTTCACGAATCGTCAACTGATCGCCAATGTGCTGGTCCTGATCTGGGGCGTGAGGCTCTCCATCCGCATTTATTTGCGAAACCGCGGGAAGGGGGAAGACGTTCGATACCGCCGGTGGAGGGAAGAATGGGGCCGTTCCTTTATCGTGCGGAGCTATTTCCAGGTATTCATGCTGCAGGGATTCCTGATGCTTCTGAACCTCTCCCCCGTTCTCTTCATCAATGCGGGCGATGCGGCTGCTCTGACGATCCTGGACGGATTCGGCATGCTGGTCTGGCTGGTGGGATTCTGTTTTGAAGCGGTCTCGGACTGGCAATTGGACCGGTTCATGAGGGATCCCGGCAACAGGGGGATCATTATGGACCGCGGTCTGTGGCGCTACTCAAGGCACCCCAATTATTTCGGTGAGGTCGTCATGTGGTGGGGCATTTACATGCTTGCCCTGTCGGCACCCTGGGGATGGGTCTCCATTTTCGGCCCTGCAACGATCACGCTCCTGATCGTCTTTGTCTCGGGCATACCCATGACGGAAAAGCTGATGGAGAACAATCCTTCTTTTGCAGAATACAGAAGGAGGACCAGCGTATTCATCCCCTGGTTTCCAAAGGACTCTTGAACTCAAGAGGGATCGCCAGGCCGGCACCCCTGGTTCCGGAGACGGAGCCGGGGGCGGAGCCAGGAATGGACAGATACGGTACCTTTCCAAGGATTTATCTCCCTGCCATGCCCTCCTCGCCCGATTCGCCCCACATTCATATATCACTCAGAGTCCGATTTCTGTTACGGAAGGGCACCCCCCTCAGCGGGTGAGCCGGCATGAACAGGACGGGGGAAAAAAGGAGGAGACGATCATATGAAGGGAGTCAATGTAGCGAGCTATCTGGAGCATTCCGTACATGCCCACCCCGGGAAGGTGGCCTTGATCTTCGAAGAGGAGCGCTGGACGTTCAGAGAGCTTGACGCCGAAGCCAACCGGATCGCCAACGGTCTCGTGGATCTGGGCGTGGAAAAGGGGGACCGGGTGTCGCTCTTTCTTCCGAACTGCCCGGAGTTCCTGTTCTGGTATTTCGGAGCCCTGAAGATGGGGGCCGTCGTCAATCCGATCAACACCATGCTCAAGGAGAGGGAGCTTGAATACGTGATTCGGGACTGCACTCCGAAGGTCCTTGTTACCGCGGAAGAGCTGGCGGCGGTTCCGCGCCACGTTTACGGACTGCCCGGGATTGGAGTCCGGAAGATGATCGTCGTCAACGGGAAAGACGAAGACGGGATCCTGGACAACGACAGGTGGGTAAAGCGATACCCTCCGGTCTTCCATGCGACTCCCGTCGAGCAGGACGATCTCGCCGCCATCCTCTACACATCCGGAACGACGGGACAGCCGAAGGGCGTCATGCTGACCCATCTGAACCTCTGGACCAACGCCCGGCATTGCGCCGACTGGGCGGAGACAACGTATAACGACCTCACCGTCTGCGCCCTCCCGCTTTTCCATTCCTACGCCCTCACCCACGTTGTGGGCGAGCTCTTCATCGAGGGCGGGGCGGTGGCCTGGCTGAAGCGCTTCGACCCGACGACCTTCCTGGATGCCATGGCCCGTCATCGGGCCACTGCCTGCCATTGCGTCGCCACGATGTACTATGCGCTGGTGAACCATCCCAAAGTGGATGAATACGCCCGGAAGATCCGCTTGCGGTACTGCGTGACCGGCGCGGCGGTGACCCCCGAGCCGATCCTCCAGGCCTGGAACGAAAAGTTCACGCCCCTGAGTGAGGGGTACGGCCTCACCGAGGCGGCGCCTGTGGTGTTCATGAACCCGCTTCCCGGAAAGGGCGTGCAGAAAACGATGTCCTGCGGTGTTCCCATTGTTCCGGAAATCAAAGTGGGCGTTGTCAACGACGACGGCAAGCCCGTGGCCGTCGGAGAGGTGGGCGAGTTGATCATCCAGGGGCCCAACGTCATGAAGGGGTACTGGAACAAGCCGGAGGCGACGACCAAGAGTCTCCGGGACGGGTGGCTCTACACGGGGGACATGGTCAGCTTCGATGAGGACGGTTACTATTACATCCGGGACCGCAAGAACGACATGATCAACCGCTCGGCTTTCAATATCTATCCGAAAGAACTCGAAGACGTCCTCTATACCCATCCGGCCGTTGCAGAGGTTCAGGTCGTCGGCATCCCCGATCTGGTCAAGGGAGAAGAGGTTGTGGCCTGCCTGGCCCTGAAGCCGGGAAACAAGACCACCGAGGAGGATGTCATCCTGTTCTGCCGGAAGAATATGGCCTCATACAAAGTGCCGAAGTACATCCGCTTCTTCGAAACCCTGCCGAAGACGGTAACGGGAAAACTGGAGAAGATGACCCTGCGGAAGATCCTTCTGGAGGAGCAGGGAAACCAGTGAGGCGAAAACGAGAACAAATCTAGACATTTTACACTTCAGAAAAAACAGGGGGGTCAGACAAAATGCCTGACCCCCCTGTTTTTCATGGTGGGCGATCCGCGACTCGAACGCGGGGCCTTTGGTTCCGGAGACCAACGCTCTATCCACCTGAGCTAATCGCCCGATCTCACCATTATGGACGGTTGCAGCAACACCTCTCTGCCTGACATCCGAAGAGCGCCGTCGGCCGGCTTTGAAGAACCGCAATCGCTTGCCGCTCCCGGAAAAGATGCATTCAAAGAGGGACCCGCTTTTGACATTTTTCAAAACCGTTGTCAACCGCTTATTCGCGGAATCCGGTTGTTCATCCCCATTTCATGAGCCCCTCATGGATGACGCAGTGACGGACCGGCTCCCTTGCGACCATCGTGAAGTGGCCCCGTTGCCGTGATCACGGCCGGATCCCCCGGCACCATTCATCCACTGCACGCGGTTCGTCTTCTGGTGAGCCGGCCGGGACGCGTGGGATCAATCCGCAACCGCTGATCCGAAGGCTTCTGCCGGTTCTCTATGATCCGGATTGATAATCACGGAGGCAATTCTTTGAAAACATCCATGTCTCGGTTCGGGCCGACATGCTGGGAAGGGCATCGTTATCCGGATCGAACGCATTGTATCGATCGGAAACAAATTGTTTCAATGATTCATTGTATAATTCTCGATCCACCTTATTCTTGTCGAGATAATCATCGATTAAATTCTCTTTAATAATGATCTGAATTTTCTTGGACCGTCTGTCGCTTCGAGCTGGATCGTCTCCCAGTCTCCAATCAATTTGAATGATGTAATTATTGTGTGTGAATTGAGAAACAATCCAAGCATTTGACGGAAAAATCGGTGTGATGAGTCTGACCCACCGGTCAAGCAGATCTTCTGCCACGCTTTTTCCTTTCGACCGGCGGCTCCAGGCCGATAATTTTTACTTCCTTGTTCCATCCGGTTTTATCGGTTCGTACATTGCGGCAGCTATGTTTATATTGAAGCTTAAAAACAACCTTTCCTACATTATCTCCCTCTTCTTCAATTCTGTATCCCAGTACCGTCCCGCCATAGAAAGACGGTTCTTCACGTTTTTTATGGAAATAAATTTCGCATCCCACAAGTTTCCCTGCATTCTTTTCATCTACATTCCACCAACCGCTCTCCCATACATTGTCGTCAATTTTGACGAAATTATTGAAATGCTCAACAATGTGTATATTCATTGTAATTCCTCCTGACCGGGCAAATGAAGCATAAAGGATACTGCTTATAGGCTTATATTGATTCAAAATAAAACCCCATCTCAAAAAATAAGAGACGGGGTTCATTTTTTTCCTGGCTCTATCTATAAAACCAGAATTAATAGCGAAAAATGTCTTTTATTTCTTCACATTCAGGATGGTCCGGATCGTCCGAAAAGTCAAGGTGTTTCTTTTTTTCCGTTCACTGCAAGATCCCGAGTGAATGGACACGGCTTCAATATTCAAAACAAAAGCGCATCTTCTCCCGATTGAATCCGGAGGAGATGCCCCGGCCGCTGGAATGAATCGCCCGGCTTCATGAAGGGTCCGGATCGCCCGGGTGGATGATTCTTACCCGAGACGGCCCCGTCGCGGCGCCGTCATCGAGGCACGGTTTCCCTGATGCCCCCTGGACACGTCAGGACCGGATCCGGCCGGTCTCCACCTTCGCAGGGTCGTCCTCTGCCTTTCCCCTCGGAATGCTCACGGCCCCCAGGATGGCCCGCACGGGCTCGCTCCGGTTCATGCAGTAGATGTGCAGTCCCTCGACACCGTTCCGGATCAGCTCCTCCGCCTGCCGGACAGCATGATCGAGGCCGTATTTTTCGACCTCCCCGGCCCGGTCCATGACACGGTCCAGCTTCTCTCCCAGGCCGGGGGGGATCGTGGCTCCGCAGAGGCCGACGATCCGCTTGATCTGGCCGTAGTTCAGGATGGGCCACAACCCCGGCAGGATGGGGACCTGGATTTTCATGGCCCGGACCCGGTCGCGGAAACGGAAGAAAAACTCGTTATTGAAGAAGAGCTGGGTGACGATGAAATCCGCCCCGGCATCAACCTTTTTCTTGAGACTTTTCAGGTCGTCGTCGTAGGAGGCGGCCTCGGGATGGCCTTCCGGATACCCTGCCACGCCGATGCAGAAGGGCCACCCCCGGTGGATGAACTCCACCAGGTCGCTGGCGTAGTTGAACCCCCCCGGCGTGGGGATGAATTTCTCCTGTCCCGCCGGCGGATCCCCCCGGAGGGCGAGGATGTTCTCGATGTTCCGCTCCCGGAAGGCGTCCAGCGTTTGCGCGATGTCGTCGCGGGTGGCTTCGACGCAGGTCAGGTGCCCCAGCACCTCCCGGCGGAAATCGTTCTTCACTTTCGAGGCGATCTCCAGGGTCTTGTCCCGGGTACTGCCTCCTGCTCCGTAGGTGACGGAGATGAAGTCGGGATCGAATGTACCCAATTCCCCGATCGTCGTAAAGAGGTTCTCCAGGTTTCCCTCCCGTTTGGGCGGGAAGACCTCGAAGGAGAGGCAGAACCTGTTTTCCTTCAGGATTTTCTTGATTTCCATGCACCAACTCCCTTAAAGGCCGGTATTCATGTCATTTTGGCCGTCTCTTGTCAACCCCATTTCATGAAACTGGTTGATTTTCCTGAAATATACTGGTACATGGCGTGCATGTTGGCGCTGCATTCCAGGATCCATCGGTTCTTGCGGGCCGCCATGGCGGTCATCCCCCTGCTGCTGCTCGTTTCCACCCCGGCCTTTGCCGGCGCGGAAATCCAAAACATCCGCCATTGGACGGCCCCTGACCAGACCCGCGTCGTCTTCGACGTCAGCGACGGGATCGTCTTCACGGTTCACAAGGAAGCCGACCGGATTTATATCGATTTCCCGGATGCAACCCTCAGGGACTCGCTCCCCGCTTCCATCGGCATGAACAAGCCGGCCATTGAAAAGATTGTCATGGGGCGTGGCCCCCGGGACAATCTCCGGGCGGAACTTCATTTGCCGGAGGGCACCGTTTCGAAGGTGTTCCGCCTGAAGCGTTTCCAGGACCGGCCCGAGCGGGTGGTGGTGGACCTCCGGCTGCCCGCCCTCGAGAAGGAGGAGAGCGAGACCCGGCAGGCCGTGAAGAAAGAGCGGAGGGAGCGGATCGTCGTCATCGATCCCGGCCATGGCGGAGACGACCCCGGGGCTCTCGGCCGCCACGGCACAAAGGAGAAGGACGTGGTCCTCCAGATCGGCAGGAAGCTCCGCGACGAGTTGAACGGCCGGGAGGGCTACCGGGCCTTCCTGACCCGGAACGGCGACTACTACGTGCCCTTCCGGAAGCGCGTCACCATTGCAAAGGAATACGGCGCGGACCTCTTCATCAGCGTTCATGCCGACGCCGTGAAGGGCACCCACGCCCGGGGCGGCTCCGTCTACGCCCTGTCGCTCACCGGGGCTTCCAACGAGGCCGCCCGTCTCCTGGCGACCAACGAAAACCTGTCGGACATCATCGGCGGCGTCTCCGAGGAGGAGAACGGCGAAGAGACCGACGCGATCCTGCTCAACATGTTCCAGACGAACACCATCAACCGCTCCAGGCTCTTCGGCTCGACGGTCCTGAATCACATGGGAGAGGTGGGAAACATCAAGTTCGCCACCGTGCAGCACGCCCCCTTCCGGGTCCTGAAGCTGCCGGACATTCCTTCCGTCCTGGTGGAGACCGCCTACATCTCCAACCCCCAGGAGGAGAAGCTCCTCAAACACCGCCGGCACCAGCAGAAAATCGCCGCGGCCATCGCCGACGCCGTCACGGAGTTTCTGCCGGCGGAGGAGACCGCCGGACCGGACGGGAAGATCGTGAAACGGGGCCGGGAGGAACGGACGGGCGTGGCCCTGCACCTCGTGAAGCGGGGTGAAACCCTCGACGGAATCGCGAGAAAGTACGGGACAACCCTGGCGGTCCTGCTGAAGCTCAACAACAGGAAGATCGACGATCCGCTTCTCTGGGGTCTGAAAATCAAGGTTCCCGCGGACGCCGGGGAAGATGCGGTCGGGCCGAGGAAGGCGGCGGGGAGCCGGGAGAAAGCGCCAAAGCAGCGCTTCCTCACCCACCGGGTGAAAAGGGGGGAGTCGCTGGGATCGATTGCCCGGGACAGGCAGGTCTCTCTCCAGGCCCTCCTGGAGGCCAACGACATGAAACGGGATGATCCCCTGTTTGCGGGGCGCCTCCTGAAAATTCCCGCCGACGGGACGGATCCCGATGAAGCCCCGTCCAACGGCAAACCAAGAAAGAAGCCGGTGGAAAAGCGCGAGCGAACGATTTACTACCGGGTCAAGAAAGGCGATAACCTGACGGAGATCGCCCGCCGCCATCACACGTCCGTGGAGAACCTGATGGCCCTGAATTCCATCCAGCGCGACGATCCCCTCCATGTAAACAGGCGTCTCCGGGTCCCGGCTCCCGCCGGCCGGTAAAAAAAGCCGTGATGAAGAAGCTTATCCTTCAGATCCTGCTGATCCTGCTGCTGGCCCCGCTGCTCTCGGCCGGATACGCCGGGACAGGTCCGGATTCAATGCCGGGCGGATTCATTGTTGCGGGCCTGGCTCCGGATGAGGTTCCCGCCGGCCCTTCGGAAGCCTCGCCTTCCGGAGAAAAGGTCCGCAGCGGGGAATCGGTCCGGAAGGAGCAGGCCGACGTCCGGGAGGAAGTTCGCCGGTACCTGGGAAGCGGCGTCTTGCTGCCCTTCGGCAGATCCTGGCGGGACCGGGAGAAATTCTGGGCCGCCCCGTCCAATACCGTCCCGGAGCAGGGAGAAAAAACAAACGGGAGTGCCTGGAACGAGTTCTACTACCGGAACTTCCGCCTGTCCCTGTCCACCATGCCCGGAGAAGACGATCACCTGAAACGCCTTACCCCCTGGGAGACCCAGGAGACCAAGCGCTGGGAGCGGTTTCAGAGCCTTCCGGACCAGCTCCGCTCCGGCTCCTACCGGGAGACCCTCGAGGGGGTCGGGGTGATCGTGGAACCCCGGATCCGCCTGGGAATCGAATTCTGATTGTGCTATAGCGCCGGCGACGAACGAACGGAGGACCGACCATGAACGTGACCGAAGGCGTCCACGCCTTCCTGTGGGAGAGTTACTCGGAGAACAACTGCAACACATACCTGCTGGAGGGAGAGAAGAGAATACTCGTGGATCCGGGCCACCGGCACCTGCTGGACCACGTGGACAGGGGATTGAAGGAAGCGGGTCTCTCCCGCGACCGGATCGACGCCGTCCTGATCACCCACGCCCATCCGGACCACCTGGAAGCGATTGGCGAGTTCTCACCCCCGGCTCTCTTCGCCATGAACCAGCAGGAATACGAGCTTTTCAACCAGTACGCCGCGGGCTACATGAAGCTTCCGGAACCGGATTTCTTTCTCGGGGAGGGGGATCTGTCGATCGGGGACATCCGGCTCCAGGTGATCCTGGCGCCGGGGCATTCGCCGGCCTCGGTGTGCCTGTACTGGCCGGAGAAGAAAGTGCTGATCACGGGGGATGTGGTCTTCGCCCAGGGAATCGGCAGGACCGACATGCCCGGAGGAAGCGGGAAATCGCTGCTGCAGAGCATCCGCCGCATCGCCGCCCTGGACGTGGAATACCTGTTGACCGGCCACGGCGGGATCGTCGCGGGCCGCGACGCCGTCAGGAAAAACTTTGCGGATATCGAGAAGACCTGGTTCCCCTACCTTCGCTGAGCATCAGGCCAAAAGCCGCTCCCGGATCCGTTCCTGAAAGGCGGATCTACCCTGCCGGATCCGCTCCAGGAGGTCCTTGTCCCGGTTGGGATTCGGGATCACCGCGGCACCGGAGACGCCCTTCCGCCGCAGGGCCTCCCGCTCCGCCTCCAGGCATTCACGAACAACCCGGGAGAGTTCTTCCCGGTAGGCCTCGGCCAGTTCCCGCACCGGCTCCGTCTTCATCTTCAGGATCTTTTCCATGATCTCAAAGACGGCCCCGTTCTCTCCTCCGGGCTCCACGTGCTCCAGCAGGGCCGACCGGAAAATCCGCTCCGATTCGGGAAACTCCTTCTTCTCCTCGGCATATTCCTTCTTGAGGTCCCGGAGGGTCGCCATTCCGTCCCGGTAGCGCTGAATCCATCCCCTGGCCTTCCCTTCGGCCTCCCGCCTCCGGATGGCCGTCTTTTCCTCCTCCGACAGGGAGAGGTTCTTCGTCCTCTCCATGATCAGATCGATGGTGCTTTTGATCTCCGCCATGTTTTCATACCTGCCTGTCAACCGGCTCAGCGCCGGATTGGTTTGCTGCCGGGATTCCTGCCGGCCCGGACCTGTTCGGGCGACGGGAAAAACCGTCCATCGCCCCGCAGCCCGCCCTCAGCGGACCATCACGAGCTTCTGCTCCTCCTTCGGAACGTACCACTTGATGAAGTTGTAGGTGATCCCCAGCGGCGCCGGCTCGATGCCGCGGATCCGGGCCGAGACGATGGGCAGCGCATCGGGCACGTAGAGGAACAGGTAGGGCTGCTCCTCCGCCAGGATCTCCTGGATGCGGTCATAGGCCTTCTTCCGCTCCTTCTGGTCGAAGGTCCCCCGGCCCTTCTCAATCAGGGCGTCCACCTCCGGGTTTCGGTAGGAGATGAAGTTCAGCTCCTGAGGCCCCGTTTTGGAGGAGTGCCAGACATCGTGGATGTCAGGGTCCAGCGGGATCGTCCACCCGAGGATGGTGGTGTCGAACTTGCGCTTGTTGATGAAGTCGTTGACGAAAGCGGCCCACTCGACAACCCGGATCTTCGCCCGGATACCCACCTCCGCCAGGCGGCGCTGGATGATCTCGGCGCACTTGGCCCGCACCTCGTTCCCCTGGTTTGTAAGGATCTCGAACGCGAAGGGCTTGCCATCCCGGTCCAGGATCCCGTCCCCGTCGGTGTCGCGCCAGCCCGCCTCGGCCAGGAGATCCCGGGCTTTCTGCGGATTATAGGGATACTTGCGGACGTTGGGATTGTACGCCCAGGTCCCGGGCTTGTAGGGGCCTGACGCCTCCCGGCCCAGCCCCAGCATGACCCCCCGGATGATCTCCTCCTTGTCCACGGCATAGGCGATGGCCTGGCGGACCCGCTTGTCGGCGAACACGGGGTTCAGCAGGTTGTAGCCCAGGTAGGTGTAGGAAAAGGAGAGGTAGCGGTACTTGTTGAAATCCCGCCGGAACAGGGTGCTCTCCGTCTGCCGGGTGTACTGGAGGGGAGTGAGGCCCATCCGGTCGATCCCGCCGGCCCGGAGCTCCAGGAACATGGTGGCCGTGTCGGGAATGATCCGCATGACGTAGCCGTCCAGGTACGGCCTGCCCTCGAAATAGTCCGGATTCGAAGCGAGGACCAGTTTCTGCCCCGTCACCCATTCCTTGAAGAGGTAAGGCCCCGTGCCCACGGGCTTCCGGGCCAGCGGCGTGGACTTGATGTCCTTCCCTTCCAGCAGGTGCTTCGGCAGGATCGAGGCGCCCCAGCTCATGAGGGCCGGTGCGAAGGGTTTGTCATAGATAACCCGGAATGTGTGCGGGTCCAGCACCTCCGCCTTTTTCACCTTCAGGAAGTCCCCCGCGTAGGCCGTCGGCGTCTTCGGATCGACGGTGAGGCGGTAGGTGAAGAGCACGTCCTCTGCTGTAAGGGGCATTCCGTCGTGCCAGCGGACGCCCTTCCGGAGGTGGAACGTGATGACCAGCCCGTCCTTCGAGACGTCCCAGGACTCAGCCAGGTCGCCGACCACGTTCATGTCCTTGTCGTACTTGACGAGGCCGTTGAAGACGAGCCCCGAGATGTCGTGGGAGGCGCTGTCGGAGGCAAGGATCGGAATGAGGTTGCTGGCGTCGCCGATGGAGCCGTCCACCAGGATGTCGCCGTAGGCGGGAGGGGCGTCGGCGGCGGCGGTCCGGCGGGCATTCCCTTCCGGGCGCGAGCACGCCGCCGTCAGCGCAAGCAGAACCGAGATGAAGATCAGGATTCGGGAGGTCTTCATGGCCCGGCACGGTACCCCAAGGGCCGGGGCCCTTGCAACGGAATTCTGTCGCTATTCGTGCCGCAGGGCGTCGATGGGATGGAGCAGGGAGGCCTTGTAGGCCGGGTAGAAACCGAAGAAGATTCCCACGAGGGCCGAAAAGCCGAAGGCCAGGACGATCGAGAGAACGGACACCTCGGTGGACCAGCCGGCCAGGACCGACAGGATTCCGGACACGGAAACCCCCAGGAGGATGCCCGCGACGCCCCCGATGAGCGAGAGGGTCAGGGCCTCGATGATGAACTGGAGCCGGATGTCCCGGGCCTTGGCGCCCACGGCCATGCGGATGCCGATCTCCCGGGTGCGCTCCGTCACGGAGACGAGCATGATGTTCATGATGCCGATGCCGCCCACCAGGAGCGACACCGAGGCAATGGCTCCCAGGAGGAGGGTCATGACCCTCGTGGACTGCTCCGCCACCTGGAGCATGGACGTCAGGTTCCGGACGGTGAAATCGTCGTCCCGCCCCGGGCCGATCCGGTGCCGCTGCCGGAGCAGCTCCGTCACCTGCCTCTCCGCCTCGGGAAGGGCCTCGGAACTGACGGCCTTCACCTGGATGGATCCGATCGTCCCGGCGTGCGCCGTGCCGAAGACCTTCTTCTGGGCCGTCGTGATGGGGATGTAGATCACGTCGTCCTGGTCCTGGCCGATGGGAGACTGGCCTTTCCGCTCCAGGACTCCAATCACCATGAAGGGGATCTTCCGGATCCGGATGATCTGGCCGACGGGGTCCATGCTGCCGAAGAGGCTGTCCGCCACCGTTTGCCCCAGGAGGCAGACCTTCGTGGCGTTGCGGACATCCTGTTCGGAGAAGTTCCGTCCTTCCGCAAGGCCCCAGTCCCGGACCTCCAGGATGCCCGGCTCCACGCCGGTGATCGCCGTGGCCCAGTTCTGGTTTCCGAAGACCACCTGGGCGGCCCGGCGCATCTCCGACGAGACGGCCTGCACGGCCGGGCACTCCCGCCGGATCGCCTCGGCATCGTCCCGGTTCAGGGTGGACTGGGCACCCGCGCCCAGGCGCACCCCGCCCTGGGTGATGCTGCCGGGAATCACGATGATCAGGTTGCTCCCGATGGAGGCGATCTGCTGGGAGATCTTCCGGCTCGCCCCGGTGCCCACGGCCAGCATGGCGATGACGGCCCCCACACCGATGATGATCCCCAGCATGGTCAGGAACGACCGCATCTTGTTGACCCAGAGGGCCCGGATGGAGATCTTGAGGGTGGACGGGATGCCGATCATGCCGCCACCGCCTCGTCACTGACCACGCGGCCGTCGAGGAAGCGGATCACCCGCCGGCTGAAGGCGGCCACGTCGGGGTCGTGGGTCACCACCACCATGGTGATGCCCGATTCGCGGTTGAGCCGGACGAAGAGCTCCATGATCTCGACGCTCGTCTTGGCATCCAGGTTGCCCGTGGGCTCATCGGCAAAAACGATGGGGGCGTCGTTCACCAGGGCCCGGGCGATGGCCACGCGCTGCTGCTGGCCGCCGGAGAGCTGGTTGGGCCGATGATGCTCCCGTCCCTCCAGACCCAGCAGCCGGAGGGCGTCCAGGGCGCGCTTTTTTCTCTCTCCCGCGGGGATCGAGCCGTAGAGCATCGGGAGCTCGGCGTTTTCCAGGGCCGTCGAGCGGGAGAGCAGGTTGAACCCCTGGAAGACGAAGCCGATCTTCCGGTTCCGGATCTCCGCCAGCTCGTCGGGACCGAGACGGCTCACGTCCATGCCGTCGAACCGGTATTCGCCGCTGGTGGGCCGATCGAGGCAGCCGATGACGTTCATGAAGGTGGACTTGCCGGACCCGGACGGCCCCATGACGGCCACGAAGTCCCCCCGGTCGATCGTGACGGAGACGCCGTCCAGCGCGTGGACGGGGCTGTCCCCCACGTCGTAGATCTTCATCAGGTCGACCGTCTCGATCAGGGCCGTCACCGGAAGAACCTCGGGCTCATCTGCTGCTGTTTGCTGTTTCCGGCACCCGCGGCCTCGACGATCACATCCTGGCCTTCCTTCAGGTCCCCCGAGACGATCTCCGTGAACTGTCCGTCGCTGATCCCGGCGGTGACGGCAACGCGCTTCGGCTTCCGGCCCTCGAGGACCCACACCGCCTGCCCGCGACCTGCCTCCCTCCCTTCCTTCCCCTCTTTCACCCGGACATCAGCGGACGGCGCCCCCTTTCCGTCCCTGCCGGCGGGCCGGAAACGGAGGGCCGCGTTGGGGACTTTCAGGGCCGCGCTTCGCCGGTCGATGATGATGGACACGTTGGCGGTCATGCCCGGCTTGAGTCTCAGGTCCGGATTGGCCACCTCGACCACCACATCATAGGTCACCACGTTCTGCACCGTGATGGGCGCGTTGCGGACCGACGAAACATCGCCCTGGAAAGGCGACTCCGGGTAGGCGTCGACGGTGAACGTCACCGCCTGGCCCACCTTGATCTTCCCGATGTCCGCCTCGTCCACGTTCGCGTCGATCTGCATCCGGGTGAGATCCTGGGCGATGTTGAACAGTGTGGGCGTCTGGAAGCTCGCCGCCACGGTCTGGCCGACGTCGATGCTCCGGGAGATGACGGTGCCGTCCACGGGAGAGAGGATCCGGGTGTTGCGGAGGTTCGTTTCCGCCAGGGTCAGGGCCGCCCGGCTCTGCTGGACCTGGGCCTTGGCCGCCCCGAGCGAGGCGGCGGCGGTCGAGGCGTTCGTCTCCGCCGTATCGAGGTCGCTCCGGGCGATGAAGTTCGCAGTGTAGAGCTCCTTGTTGCGCTCGAAGGTCCGCCGGGCGTCCCGGGCGGTTGCCTCGGCCTTCTCCCTGTTCGCCTCGGCCAGACGAAGGTTCGCCCGCGCCTGGTCCACCTGGGCCTGGAAGGAGACCGGGTCGATCTGGGCCAGGACCTGTCCTTTCTTCACGGGCGAGTTGTAGTCCACGTAGAGATCCTTGATGGTCCCGGACACCTGGGTTCCCACGAGAACCGTGGTGACGGCGTTGACCGTTCCCGTGGCGGTGACGGCGGCCATGAGCTCCCCCCGGGTGGCCCTGGCCGTCTTGAAGGCGGGGCCGTTGTTCTTGTGCAGGAAGAACCAGGCGGCGATCACCACAGCAAGAATGGCGAAAGCGGCGGCAACGATGATCTTTTTTCTCTTCATTCCGATGATTCCCATTTCTCTCCGGTCGCCTTCTCCAGGCTTGCCTGGGCAAGCCGGTAATCATAAAGGGCCGCCGTATGGGCCGTTTTGGCGTTGATGTCCGCCAGCAGGGCGTCGGTCACCTCCAGGGGACTGCCCACCCCTGCGCCATAGCGCCCCCGGGCCAGTTCAAGGTTTTCCGCGGCCTGCCGGACCTCCAGCTCCGCCACGGCGATCCGGTCCCCGGCCGCCTGGAGGTTCAGCAGGGCCTGCTGGATCTCCAGGAGAACAGACTGGCGGATCAGATCTTCGCTTGCCTTCAGGACTTCCAGGTTCGCCCGGGCCTCGTCGGTCTGGTATTTCGTGGACAGACCGCTGAACAGCGGTACCGACAGGGTCGCCCCGACGTTCCAGTCCCGATCGAGGGGAAAATCCTCCCCGGACCAGCCGTAACCGGCGCTCCCGGTCAGGACGGGAAAGTATCCCTTCTTCGCCAGGTCGATGGAGGACTCCGCCGCTTCCCGCTTTAACCGGGCCGACTGCAGGTCGGGTCTGCGTTCATATCCCTTCTTCAGGGCCTCGTCCAGCGAGGCCGCATAGGGCCGGAAGGCCAGGTTGTCCTTCACTTCGAAGGGCGGTGCGCCGGGCAGCCCCATGGCGTTTCCGAGGGTCAGGCGGGCCAGGCGCAGGGCATTCTCCGCCTTCAGCAGATTCAGGCGGGCATTGCTCAGATCCACCTCCGCCCTGGTCACATCGAACTTCGGTTTCAGGCCGACTTCGAAGAATTTTTTCGCCTGGGCCAGGTGCTGCTGATAAGAGCCCACCGCCTCCGCATTGGCGTCCCGCAGGCGCCCGGCCTGGAGAAGCCCGAAATAGGCCTTCTTGACGTCGTAGACGACCTGGCTCATCGTCTGCTCCAGCTCGGCGCGGGAGGAGTCGGCCCCGAGGCGCTGGATTCTCACCTGGGTGGACGTCTTGGAGAAATCGAAGAGGGTCTGGCTGACGCTGACGCCGGTGGCGTAGGAGTCATAGATTGTTCCGCTGGTTCTTGATGACGTGGAACGGCCGACCGAGTACCTGTCGTAATCGGCTGAGGCGCTGACCTGCGGATAGTAGCCGGCCCGGGCCTGCCCCACCCGGCTCTCACCGGCCTTCACCGTGCCGGCGGCGCCAAGGATGCTCGGGTGCCGCTCGAGGGCGATGGCGATGCATCGCTTCAGATCCAGCGTCTCCCCGGAGCGGATCCCCTCTTCCGGATGCACCGCCGCCGGGAAAAGCAGGAGGACAAGGAAGACGGAAAGCAGGAAATGCACGACGTTTTTCTTCATGGCCGGTCTATATGCTATGGATGAGGGGGCCTGTCAAGGCGAAGCCCCGGGAGTCGCCGGGGATTGCCTGCTCGATACGGACACTTGGAAGGCATCCCCTGGAACATGTGTTTAGCAAGGACCGCACCCGACGGGGCGTCCTTCCCAATATACCGGATTCACGAGCCATTCATGAAGAGAGGTCGCGACCGCACGACAAAAGAATGCCGCACCGGATACATTCTATCCGGCTCGACACAACCAGATGGATATAAAATATCCATGGCCTGATTCAACCATGGACGGGAGGGAAAAAGCGAGGATTGCGATCACGGCTCCAAGGGGGACCGGGCCGGAATGAAACACACACCGCCGAAGGCAACATTCCGTTGATATACCCGTCTCACCTCAATATGTGCAGCGGGACGGACCTTTCCCCCGACCGGCCGTTTCCTCCGAAACCAGGACGTCTCCCTCGAAGGTCAGGACGTACACGAAGTCGTTCTCCCCGCAGTTGTAGTACCACTTTTCAACGGCAATCGTCTCCTCGGCATAAAGACCGCCACGGCTCCTGCCGGTGTTGGGGTCCTCGCCGCCCAGAAAACGGCCGCGCGTTATGGATTTAACCCGCTCCATGTCATCCGGCTTGCCGCACTCCATCCTCACCCTCGCCTTGCCGTCACCGGCGCTGACCAGCCCTTTTCCCTGATTGCACCGGAATGCGGCAGCCTCACCCGCACAACAGAAAATGACCGCCCCCGCTATCAACACGGCCATGATATCTCTCATCGCGACCTCCTCTTTCCAACCAGACAGGAAGATGATTCACCATAATTACAAAGCTTTGCCAGGATCGGATCCTCCCCGGCAGCGTTCTCAGCGCCAAATACCGATTGACATGTCAATCAACTTTTGGTAGAGCAGACTTCATGGAAAAAGTAGCCAGTGAAAAAATCATCGTCGAAGCGGCCCTGAAGGTCTTCAGCACGAAAGGATTCGCCGAAGCCCGGATGGCTGATATCGCCAAGGAAGCCAACCTCTCGTACGGACTCATCTATCACTATTTCGAGAACAAGGAAAAACTTTTCGACGCCATCGTCGAGAACTGGTGGAAAACCTTTTACGACGAACTGGAGATGCTCAAGAAGAGCACCACGGCCACCAGGGAGAAGCTGATAGACATCATCAAGTTCATGATGAACGCCTACACCGCGACGCCGAGCCAGATGTCCATTTTTGTAGCCGAGGTCTCCCGGGGGTTCATTTACCACTCGAGTCCCCGGGGCAAGGATAAGTTCCGGAAACTGTTCAACCTCTGTGAAGACATCATCCGCGAAGGCCAGGCCCGGGGAAACCTGCGGGCCGATATCCAGTCCAATTACCTGACCTATGTCTTCCTCGGTTCCATCGACACCTTCCTGTCGGTCATGATTCTGGGCAATGAAACGCTGAGCAAGGCCAGGGAAAAGCGGATCATCGAAAGCCTTATATCCGTTTTTCTTCATGGAGCGGAGGCGGAAGCGGCACACTGAGGAAAAGCCGCCGTCAAAGCGAAAAGGGATACCGGAAGCGGCAACGGTTGATGACCACCGGGGACGCGAATTCCATGTTCGCATGAATCGGCGGCTTCAAGCCCGGACCGGAAGGCAGGAAAGCGGAGAATGGGCAAGGCCCGGAATCCGAAGAGAAGGCCATGATGCTGAAGGGACAGCTTCACACACATACGACATACTCCGACGGGACGATGACGCCCCAGGAGGTCGCCGACGCCTATGCACGCCTGGGTTACGATTTCATCGCCATCACGGACCATGACCACCTCCTGAAGCCCTCCTATGGGGAAGCCATCACCCGGGTCCGGTCGGACATGCTGATCTTCACGGGAATCGAGTTGACCGTCCACTGCCGCAAGGGATACGTCCACGTGAGCCGCATCGAGGGGGAGCGTGAAGTGCTGCACATCTTCAATCACCCCGCCGATGTCGACGTGAGCCTCAGAGACTGCATCCGCATCATCGCGGAGGTGGCCGAGCGCCACCCCATCGACGCCGTGGAGATCACGACTCACGGCTTTTACACACCCCAGTTCGACATCCCGGAAATCCCCTATCCCAAGGTTGCGGCCGACGATTCACACAACCTCCTGGGATGCGGCCGCGGCTGGATCGAGCTGGATGCCCCCCGGGACCGGGACGAGATCATCCGGGCCGTCAAGCAGGGGCGGTTCATGAACTGCTTTGCGGGCGACAAGGCCCGCCGGAAGTCCACCGGGGACCTGCGGCTGATTCAATTTGCTTGAGAATGCAGCCTGGGCCGCGGCCGGCCGGATGGACCGGCCGGGCAAGACGCCCGGGCTGCAACACGATTAAGAACCATATTAAGGAAGGAGACGTTCTATGGCCACAAAGCGGGTAGCGATTTGTGCAGTTGCCCAGCACAAGAACGAACCGGACCTCTGGTACAAGCGATTCCAGAACATGCTTCTGGACGTGCTGGAGGACCTCCAGGGGCAGACAGGCTTCAAGTACGGGGAAAACGGCGTGGAAATGATCGTCAGCACCTCCGACGATTTCTTTGACGCCCGGACCATCTCGAACAACGGCGTCACGGACGTCATCGGAGGCCAGTACCTGGCGGAAGAGAAGATGGCCCAGGAGGGCCTCAACGCCATCGGCTACGCCAACACCATCATCCTCTCGGGACACAAGGACCTCGTCCTGATCATGGGGCACTGCAAGGAATCCCAGGGAGAAAGCCGCAACATGATCACGAACTGCGGGTTTGATCCCTTCTACGGCCGGGCCACAGGCCTGGATTACCTGAACGCCGCCGGGCTCCAGGCCCAGGCCTATATGAGAAAGAGCGGCCTCACGGATGACCAGCTTGCCGAGATTGTGGTCCGGAGCCGCCAGTGGGCTGCCAGGAACCCCTATGCCAACGCACAGGAAGTAGTGCCGGCGGGCAAAGTCAAGGCCTCGCCCATGCTGTGCGATCCCATCCGGCAGCTCCACGCCTATCCTGTCTCCGACGGCGCCGTGGGACTGCTCCTGGCCTCGGAGGAACGGGCCCGGGAATTCACCGACAATCCCGTCTGGATCACCGGTTTTGCCAACTGCATGGACACCTTCTTCTTCGGGGACCGGGACCTGACCAGCAACTTCGCCCTCAAGAAGGCCACCGCGAACGCCTGCCGCAGGGCCGGCATCCAGGATCTGAAAAAGGCCGCCGACGTGGTCGAGGTCATGGACTGCTACGCCTATCAGCAGCCCATGTGGATGGAAGGATTGGGCTTCTGCGGAGACGGAGAAGGCGGACGCTTCATCGCGGAAGGCGGACCCGGGAAGTACCGGGTGAATCTCTCCGGCGGTACCCTGGCAGGGAACCCGATGATCATTTCCGGTCTCTACCGGGCCGCCGAGGCGACCCTCCAGCTTCAGGGCGGCGCCGGCGACCGCCAGGTTCCGGACGCGAAATGCGCCGTGGCCCACTCGACCAACGGGCCCGCCGGCCAGTTCCACTCCGTTCTCATTCTCGAAGCGTAAGGAGCAGGCATCATGAAAAAACACGAAAAAAACAGAAACGTAGCCATTATCGGGATCGGACAGACGACCCTCTCCAGCCACAAGGAAGACCAGAACCAGGTGGAAATGGTCAATGAAGCGGTGAAAAGCGCCCTGGCGGACGCCAACATGACGCTTGACGATATCGACTGCATCGTCCACGGCAACATGGAGCTCTTCGAAATGCAGTTCCAGCCCGACATGTGGCACGCCCTGGACAGCGGCGCCTACGGCAAGGAAGAGTACCGGATCACCACGGGCGGCACCGTCGGCGCCACCCTGGTCTGCGCGTCCGACAGCCTCGTGGCATCCGGCCAGTACGACACCGTCCTGTGCCTTGGCTTCGAGAAGCTTCAGGAAGGCAATACCACGGGCGGCATCACCAATATGGCCGACCCCCTCTGGTTCCGCAACCTCCAGACGGGAGCGCTCACATCCTCCACGGCCAATGAGATGATCAAGGAGTTCGGGAAGGAGCGGGTTCTGCGGGCGGCCATGAAGTACCGGATCATGATCGACAAGCACGCCATGCTGAACGAGCGGGCGCACCGCCGCCTCGGCCTCGAGTACGACCAGTTGGAAAACCTGATGGAAACGTCCCCCCAGCTCGTCGGTGACCTCCGGTTGATCCACATGTGCTCCCAGTCAGACGGGGCCTGCGCCATGGTCCTCACCAACGAGGATCGGGTCAAGAAGGGAACCGCCAAGCCGCCCGTCTGGATCCGGGACCATGAAACCTCCCACCGGGGGGAAAACATGTCCAACCTGTACGGCGCACAGAA
>CAYNEJ010000004.1:0-4776 GCA_964396205.1 uncultured Syntrophaceae bacterium | reverse complement strand
CCCGCTGGAATACTTCGACGTCTTCGAGATGTACGATCCGTCCGCCTTCTGGGGCCTCGACTGGCTCCGGGAATTCCTGCTCCTTAAGGACGACGAGGTTCTCAAGCTCATGGAGGCCAACGAATTCGACCTGGACGGCAAGCTCCCCGTCAACCCCTCGGGAGGCGTCATCGCCAGCAATCCCATCGGCGCCACGGCCATGCTCCGTCCCGCCGAGGCGGCCCTCCAGATCCGAGGGGACGCAGGCGGGCACCAGATCAAGAAGGAGGTCCGCCATGCTTTGGCCTCCGGGTTCGGCGGCACCTTGTGGACCGTTATGCTTATGCTCGAAAAAGAATTGAACTGGTAGGAGGTTGACCATGGCTGAATTCTTCGGAACTACCGTTGCGGATATCTTCAATACGATGCCCAAGCGCTTCAAGCCCGAGGCGTCCAAGGGCGTGGACGTCGTCATCGGGTACGATTGCGGCGGCGAAGGCGGGGGAAAATGGAAACTGACCGTCAAGGACCAGACCGCCAGCATCGAGACCGTCGAGGGCGACCTCGGCCCGTGCACGGCGACGATCATCGCCTCCGACGCGGAGACGTTCATCGGCGTCACCCTGCAGAAGATCGGTGCCATCGACGCCCTCTCCCAGGGCAAGATGAAAGTCATCGGCGACACGCGGATGCTGATGACGCTTCTGCCCCAGATTTTTGTGCAGTACACCGTGCCGGCGAAAAAGACGGAAGTCACCGCCCGGGGAATCCTCTCCTCCATCGGGGAGCGTTTCCGTCCCGACAAGGCCGCGGGCGTCACGCTGAAATACGGGTATGACCTGACGGGCGAGGGTGGCGGCCAGTTCACCATCACCATCGCCAACGGGACGTGCACCCTCAAGGAAGGCCTCGATGCGGACCTGGCCGTGAAAATGACCATGGAGGCCGCCACCTATGTCGGCATGATGACCGGCACGATCGACGGCACCGCCGCCTTCACCTCCGGGAAGGTCAGGATTGACGGCGACATGATGGCCGCCGCCGCCACGGGCAAGTATTTCGACAAGTACGTGGATCCAAACGCCGAGGAGGCGGAGGAACTGCTTTCTTTGAAGAAGATCACCTCCATCAATCAGCGTTTCGCCACAGGCCCCGTCATGGGCAAGTGGTTCGCCGGCCTGCGTGAGAAAAAGCTCCTCGCCAGCGTCTGCCCCGTCTGCAGACGCACCCTGATCCTTCCCCAGGAGATCTGCCAGTTCTGCCATGTACGCACCAAGGAATACGTGGAACTGGGACCCGAAGGATACGTCACGAATTTCGACCTGGTTTACTTTGCCAGCCCCGATCCTCTCTCCGGCGAAGTGCGGGACACGCCTTACGCCTGCGCCTGGATCATGCTGGAAGGTGCCACGCCGGAGGACGCATTTGCTTTCGAAATCAAGAAGGAAGACCTCCCGAAGCTCAAGATCGGATCGAGGGTGCGGCCCGTCTGGGCGGAGAAGCCGACGGGCAGCTTCCGGGACATCCTCCATTTTGAAATCATCGACTAGGGAGAGGAGAATCGAACCATGACATGCAAGTGTGAAGACATAAAGGATTGCTTCGTCATCGAAGCGAGGATGGCCCTGCCCAACCAGTACTTCGTGGGACGGATCGGTTCGAAGTGGATCATCGCCATGAGGGACAAGAAGAAGCTGACGGGCCTCAAATGCAACAAATGCAACATCACGTATGTACCGCCCCGTGAACACTGCAACAAGTGCGGGGCCACGATCGCCGACAACTGGGTGGACGTGGGCACGACGGGGGAGATCGTCAACTTCACCGTAGTCAATTACAATGACAAGCACCTCCCCAAGAAGGCGCCTTACATTCTTGGGCAGATCAAGCTCGACGGAGCCGACACGCCGCTCACCCACATCGTCGCCGACGTGGATCCGCTGGACGTTCACGTGGGCATGAAGGTGAAGGCCGTCTTCGCCGAGGGGCCCGTCAACACCCTGATGCAGTTGGATCACTTCGAGCCCGTTTGAGACGCGGCGCCGGAAGGTCCGACACAAGAAGAAAACCATTTTTCCTGAAGGAGGATTTAACCATGGCCAAGCAAAACAAGAAGGTCATCATCACCGCGGCCCTCACCGGCGCCGCGACCATGAAGAACAACAACCCCAGCGTTCCCTACACGATCGAGGAGTTCGCCGAGGAAGCCTACAAGTGCTACCAGTCCGGCGCCGCGATGGTTCATGTCCACGCACGGACCGACGACGGCCAGCCGACCCACGAGATCGACCGGATCCAGGCCGTCCACGACGCCATCAAGGCCCGCTGCCCCGAGCTGCTCATCTGCCTCAGCTCCGCCGTCGGCATCTTCAAGACACCGGAACAGCGGATGGCCCAGATCGTGGCGGTCAAGCCGGAGATGGCCTCGTACAACACCAACAGCATGAACTTCAGCATCGTCGACCGCAACACCGGGCAGATCTTCTTTGACTACGTCTTCGACAACACCTTCACGATGCTCCAGGATTTCGGCAAGGCCTTCGAGTCCAACGGTGTGAAGCCGGAGATCGAGTGCTACGACATCGGCGGCATCGACAACACGCTGCTCATCGCCAAGCAGGGATTCTTCACGGATCCCATGAACTTCAACTTCGTCTGGGGCGTCGTCGGCGGCCAGAAGTTCCGTCCCGACGTGTTCATCTCCATGGTCAACGCCATCCCGGAGACGGCCAACTTCACGACCTGCGCCGTGGGCAACGAGCAGTTCCCGGCCAACGTCATGTCCTGCCTCATGGGCGGCAACATGCGGGTCGGCATGGAGGACAATACCCGGATGCCCGACGGCGAGCTGGCCAAGGGGAGCTGGGAGCAGGTGGAGTGGGCCGTGAAGATGGCCTCTTCCCTGAACCGCACGCCCGCAACACCGGCGGAAGCCCGGGAAATGATGGGCATCCGCAAGGGCTGAAAAGGGAGGATTGATTCCATGGATTTTACATTCAACGATGAACAGCGGATGTTTCGCGACACGATCTACCGCTTCTGCAAGGAGGAGGTAGCCCCCCTCTGCGAGGAAGCGGACCGGGATGGGGAGTTCAGCATGGAAGTCTGGAAAAAGCTGGGCTCCATGGGCCTTCTGGGCCTTCCGTTTCCCGAGGAGTACGGCGGATCGGGGGCGGATTTCACCACCTGCTGCCTGGCCGGCGAAGCGATGGGCCATGCCGGCCTCGACGGCGGCCACACCCTGGCGCTGGGCGCCCACACCTACCTGTGCGGCGCGAACATCATGGAGCACGGCACACCGGAGCAGAAGAAGAAGTACCTGCCGGGCCTGGCCACGGGCGAAGACATCGGCTGCATGGGGCTGACGGAGCCCGGCAGCGGATCGGACGCGGCGGCCCTGGCCACGACGGCCGTGAAAAAGGGCGACAAGTACATCCTCAACGGCTCCAAGACCTTCATCACCAACGCCCCCGTCGCCAAGGTGTTCGTGATCTTCGCGACGCTGGACAAGTCGAAGAGGCACAAGGGAATCACGACGTTCATCGTCGACCGGGACACCCCGGGCCTCTCGACGGGGAAACCCATGCACAAGATGGGCTGCAAGTGCTCGACCACCTCGGAGGTCTTCCTGGAGGACTGTGAGGTTCCCGCGGAAAACCTGCTGGGCGGCGAGGGCGGCGGGTGGCGGATCGCCCTGGGCGGCGTCGAGTGGGACCGGAGCGTCCTGCTTTCTCCGTTCCTGGGGGGCGGGATGTTCACGATTGAAAACTGCGCCCGCTACGCCAACGAGCGGCGGGCCTTCGGCAAGGCCATCGGCGAGTTCCAGTCGATCCAGAACCGGATCGCCGATATGCGGGTGTTCCTGGAGGCGGCCCGCCTGGCGGTTTACCGCGTGGCGGCCTCGAAGGACAACGGGGTCATGTTGAATCCCCTGCTGGCTTCGGTCAACAAGATGTACGTGGGCGACAAGGGGTTCGAGATGTGCTCCGCCGCGGTGGACCTCTTCGGCGGGTACGGATACATTCACGAGTACCCGGTGGAGCGGGGCATGCGGGATGCGAAGCTTGGGCAGCTCGGCGGCGGGACGTCCGACATCATGCGCATGATCGTCGCCCGCTTCATGATGATGTGAGGGAGGTGAAGGATCATGATCGATTACGAACTGACCAAGGAACAGAAAGACCTGCAGGGGCGGATGGTCGCCTTCTGCCGGACGGATATCGCACCCGCCGCGGCCCAGTTGGACGAGGCGGCGAAAGAGAACGTCCCGGAGATTCTCCGGGCGCAGTTGAAGAAGCTGGCCGGGGCGGGCTATCTCGACCTGCTTCTGAAATCGGACTTCGTCAGCCAGTGCGTGGCCGGTGAAGAGGTGGCGAAGGCCTGCCCGGCGGTGTTCCTGGCGGCCATGTCGTCCGCCACGGCCTTCGGAATGGCGCTCTCGTGCTTCGGATCCCAGGCCCAGAAGTCCCGATTCCTGCCGGGTATCGCCGCCGGCGATTTCATCGGCGCGCTGGCCTGCACGGAGACGGAGGCGGGCTCGGACCTCTCGGGCATGGCGACGAAGGCGGAGAAGAAGGGAGATCAGTGGATCCTGACGGGGTCCAAGGACCTCGTGACGAACGCCCCGGTGGCCGACGCCTTCCTGGTGCTGGCGTGGACGGACCGGGAAGCGGGCCTGGAAAAGGGCCTGTCGCTCTTCGTGGTGGAGAAGGGCGCAGCGGGCCTGGCTGTGGGTCCGACGGTGGAGACGATGGGTCTCCGGGGAGCCCCCACGGCGGGCATCACCCTGACCGGGTG
>CAYNEJ010000003.1:0-56109 GCA_964396205.1 uncultured Syntrophaceae bacterium | reverse complement strand
CCCCTGCGGTGTTTCCGTACTTGTGGATGTTCACAAAAAAGCGCTCCTCCGGAACCTCCAGTGCCGCGGCGATCTTGCGGATGATGTTGATGTTGGCCTGGTGGCAAAGGTATCCGGCCACGTCCCCGGGGGCCACGCCGGCCTCCGACAGGAGCCGCCGGATGATCTCCGGTCCCTTCTCCACGGCAAAGCTGAAGACGTCCACTCCTTTCATCCGGAAATAGGCCTGCCGGGGAGAGGCCATGCGCTCAAAGGGGAGCATGGTCCCGCCGGCGGGCACACAGATCATGTCGGACAGGCCGCCGTCGCTTTGCATGCAGGAGCGGAGCACACCCCGGCCGGAATTCTCCTCTGCGGTAAAGAGAACCGCCCCGGCTCCGTCTCCGAAGAAGGGATACGAAGAGAAGTCCTTCGGATTCGTAATCTTCGAGTAGACTTCCGAGCCGACGAGCAGCAGGCTTCCGGCCTGGCCGGACCGGAGAAAGGCGTCAGCCAGGGAGATGCCGAAGGTACTCCCGGAACAGACGGAGTTGATGTCGAAGGCGAAGGCCTTCCGGGCCCCCAGGTTGTGCTGGACTCTTGTCGCCGTGGCAGGCTGCATCCGATCGGGGGAAGACGTGGCCACGACGATGCCGTCGAGTTCATTTGCCGGGAAATCCGCCCGGTCCAGGCACATCCCGGCTGCCTTGAGCGCCAGGTCGGAGGTGCATTCGTCGGGAGCGGCCTGCCTCCGGGCGAGAACCCCGGTCTTCTGGAAGACCATCTCCCGGGCCTCCGGGGAGAACTGCTCCAGATCCTCGTTGGCAACGACCCGCTCCGGAACGTGGCTTCCCGTCGCGCGGATAACGGCGTTCTTCATGGCTCCCTCCTCCGGCCGCGACAATAGGGTAGTGACTTTACATTATTCAGGATCGACGGGGCAACGGAATTTATGGATCATTCCTTTGCCCTATCCCGCAGGCCGCAACGGGTGCGTCATGATTTGGCCGCGCACATCCCCGGCCGTTTGCCACCCCTCCTCATGACCGGCAAATAACCGCCTGACAACCGGAGAGGGATCGGGTACAGTAGCAACCCGCCGTCCCCGGCCATGCGCTGCAATCAAAAGGACGGCGTCCGGTATGTCATGCTGCGCGCTAAGGACTACTTCCTTCTCCTGGTCGTCTATGCCTCCATCCTGGCGGCTGTCCTCTTCCCCCGCCTTGGAGAGGCGTTTCAGCCCTATCCCCAGCAGTTCCTGATGGTCCTCTTCTTCCTGAGCTTCCTCACGGTGCAGTTGGATGAGATCGGGACTCTCCTGAAGCGGTCGGTCGGCACGGTCGCCCTGTTCACCCTCTTCAAGCTCTTGCTCCTGCCTGCGGCGATCTACTTCCTTTTCCTTTTCCTGGCCCCGGCCTATGCCCCGTCGGCACTCCTCCTGGCCGCCGTCTCCACGGGCGTCACGGCCCCTTTCATCTCCAACGTGGTGGGAGGAAACAGCGCCCTCGTCATGGTCATGGTCGTGGTGACGTCGCCGCTGGTTCCCCTGACGCTTCCTCTCCTGGTGGAGATATTCCTGGGGCAGACCGTGGCGCTTTCCTTTGCGGGCATGATCCGCATGCTCGCCACGGTGATCCTCATCCCCATCATCGCCGTGGAGATTCTCCGGCGCTTTGCCCCCCGGGCTCTGCCGCCGCTCATGAAGCTGAACTACCCGATCTCGCTGGTGCTGTTCGCCGTGATCAACCTGGGGGTCTTTTCACAGTACGCCGACTTCTTCCGCCGGGAGCCGGTCCTCCTGATCGAAGCGACGGCGGTGGCGACTCTCCTGTGCGGCCTCTTCGCCGTGCCGGGATGCCTTCTCTTCCGGAAGGGCCCCGTCGAGGACCGGATCGCCGGGGCCGTCGCCGCCGGCAACATCAACAACGTCCTGGTCATCGTCTTCGCCTCCCGGTTCTTCGGCCCCCTGGAGCCGACCGTGGCGGCGATGTACCTCATCCCCTACTTCGCCGTCATTATCCCCCTGCGGTTTTACAAAACCCGCGCCCGAGGTGCCGGTCGCTAGGGTCTCCCCACAAGAAACGCCGACGGAATCATCGTGCTCAGGGCGGGAATGAAGGTAACCAGGAGAAGGACCGCCACGGCAATCACAAATGGAATCCAGATGGCCCGGCTCAGTCGTTCCAGGGAAAGGCCCGAGATGCTGCAGATGGAGAACAGGACGCCTCCGACCGGGGGCGTGATGAGCCCCAGGACGAGATTGAAACAGACGATGACACCGAAATGGATGGGGTCGATCCCCATCCGCTCGGCCATGGGCGCCAGGACCGGCGTGACGATGGTCAGGGCCGGCGCCGTTTCCATGGGAATCCCGACGAAGATGAGGAACAGGTTCACCAGGAGCAGGAACACCACCGGTGACGTACTCCACTCCGCCAGGAAATCGACGGCTTTCAAAGGAACCTGCTCCACCGCCACAACCCAGGCAAAGGGCTCCGACAGGCCAAGGAGAAGCATCACCACCGCCGTCTCCAGGCCCGCCGCCAGGAGCACCGCGGGAAGGCGGCGGAACCGGATCTTCCGGTAAAAGAGCAATCCCGCGAACAGGGCATAGACCACCGCCACCCCGGCGGCTTCCGTGGGCGTAAAGACGCCGCAAAGGATTCCGCCCACGATGAGGAACGGCATCAGCAGGGCCGGAAGAGCCCGGACGGTTCCCTTCGCCAGTTCCCGGATCTCCGTGCGCTCCCCGAAAGGGTATCCCCGCCGCCTGGCCGTCAGGACCATGTAGCCCATCAGGGCCAGCCCCAGGATCATCCCCGGCAGGATCCCCGCCAGGAACAGGGAGGCGATGGAGACGTTGGCGAGAACGCCGTAGATGATGAACGGAATGCTGGGCGGAATGACGGGTCCCATGCAGGATGCCGTTGCCGTCACGGCGGCGGAGACATCATCGTCGTACCCGGCGGCATGCATGGCCGGCAGCATGACGGCCCCGATGGCCACCGCCGTCGCCACGGCGGAGCCGGATATGGCGGCAAAGATGGCACTGGCCAGGATCGTGGCCAGACCGAGGCCGCCGCTCACGTGGCCCATGGCCAGGCGAGCGAAGCGGACCAGGTCCTCCGTGATCCCCCCCTCGTTCATCAGGTTTCCCGCCAGCATGAACAGGGGGATGGCCAGAAGGGGAAAAGACGACATCCCGGCGAAGGCCGTCTGGACAAGAAGCGTGAGCGACAGGCCGTCCTGAAACAGCACGTATCCCAGCGCGGACCCGCCGAGAGCCACGGCGATGGGAACACCGAGAACGATCAGGAGGACGAAGAGGAGCAGGAAGGCCGCCAGCACGGGTCAGCCCTCCCGGGAGGCACCCTGGAGGAGTCGGATCGTCTCCTCCAGGGTGAAGAGGAACATCATTGCGAAGCCTACCGGCAGGGCCGCATAGGGAACGGCCATGGGAAGCCCCATGGCCGGTGACGTCTGCCGGACGTTGACCAGCGTCTGCTGGAGGCCGTAGACGGCCATCACCAGGAAAAACCCCAGAACCAGGATGTCCGCGGCGATGCGCACGACCCGGGCGGCCCCGGGGGGCAGCTTCCCGTAGAGAATGGTGATGCCGATGCGGTAGCCCCGCCGGAGGCCGGCGGCACCGCCCATCATGCTGACCCAGACCAGGGCGAAGGTCGCGGCCTCGCCCGACCAGGAGGGCATCTCCCCCAGTATGTAGCGGCCGAAGACCTCGTAGGGAACAATGACGGCAATGACCGCCATGAACCCGATGAGGAACGCCTCCGCCATCCGGGCGAGCCATCCGTTCAGCCTTTCCAGGACAGACAAGGAAGACTCCGATCCCGCTATTTCACGGCCTGGATGGCATCCACCCGGTCCTTGCCGAATTGGGGAATGAACTCTTCCAGGGCCGGCCTCATGGCCTTCCGCCAGGTCTCCTTGTCCACGTCCTTCGTCACCGTCATGCCCCTGGAGGCCAGATCGGCGATCTGTTTCTCCTCGTTGTCGCGGCCCAGTTTCCGCTGGTACGCCGCCGTCTCCAGGGCCGCCTTCAGGAGCAGGTCCTGGTCCTCCCTGGAGAAGGTCTGCCATTTCTTCAGGCTGAAGAGGATCATCGCCGGGGAGTACACGTGCTGGCTCAGGGTCAGGTACTTCTGCACCTCGTTGAGCTTGACGGAATGAATGACCGCGATGGGGTTTTCCTGCCCGTCAATCGCCTTCTGCTGAAGGGCGCCGTAAACCTCGCCCCAGGCCATGGGAACGGCGTTGACGCCGACGGCCTTCCAGGCGGCGATGTGGATCTTGTTCTCCTGGGTCCGGATCTTCAGCCCCTTCGCATCCGCCGGCACCTTGACGGCCCGCTTCGAGTTCGTCAGGTTCCGGAAGCCGTTCTCCCAGAAAGCCAGGCCCTTCATGCCGGCCTTTTCGATCTCGTCCATGAGCTGGCGACCGACGGTCCCGTCAAGGACCATGTCCACATGGGCATAATCGCGGAAGAGAAAAGGCAGGTCCAGGATGCCCATGGGTGCACTGAATCCGCTCAGGGGTGCCGTGGAGCCCACGTAGGCGTCAATGGTTCCCTGCTGAATCGCCTCCAGGAGTTCCCGCTCTCCCTTCCCGAGTTGTCCGTCGGGATAGATCTTGATGTCGATGCGACCGTTCGAGCGCTGCTTGACCAGCTCGGCGAACTTCGCCGCACCCAGGTTATAGGTGTGGCTCGTGGGGGTCATGGAGGCCAGCTTCAACTCCATCTTGGCCTCACCCTTCCCGGTAGCCGCAGGCTTTTCGCCCCCTCCACACCCGGCCATGAACGCAACCATGGCCAGGGACAGCAGGATCAACGCCATTCGTTTCATGGAATCTCTGTCCTCCTTTCGTTTTTGTAAAAACGGAGGCGCCCCGGACGGACCGGACAGCCCCTCCCGTGGATCAGCAAGGGAAGCCGACAGGCTCTGCGTACAGGAACAGGGCGATAAATTCAAAGGGAAAAGGGGATCCGGACCGCATTTCCTGCCTAGGCCGGCACGGGAAGCGGGAACCGGGAATCGGCAGGAACACGCCGCCCGCCGCTCCCGCGGCAGCGGTCAGCGGACACATGGAATCCATGAGAGGCGAACGGGTTGTGAAGCCGCCGGCCGCACGCCGGGCAGGGCATCAGGTGTCATTGCCGATATACAAAAAGGGGCCGATCGTCGAGCCGGCCCCTTCCTGGCATCAGGATTTCCATCCCTTGCTCAAAGCGCGTGACACGCCGCGCATTCCAGTTTTGCCTTTCCGTTCTGGTGCACCTTGTGGACGCCCGTTGAGAACTTTGTCGGTTCGCTCTTGGCCGGGTCCGGGGCATGGCAGGTCAGGCAAGGTTCTCCTTTGCCCACGTCAGGATGCTGTTTGGGCATGATCTTGTTGTAATCCTTGTGGCAAGAGCCGCACACGTTGTCCTTCAGCGGCGGCCCGCCGGCGGTAACGGCCGTCCCGAACGCGGCGCAGAGGAACATAACCGCGCAGGCGTAAACGCCCAGTTTCTTCCAGGTACGCATTTTTTGACATTCTCCTTTCCTGTTTCTCGACAGCAATCAGGCGATTCCTGTTGCCTGACGGATTGCCCGAAAGGCTACCGCCGGGCGATGGCAAAGTCAAGGCCGGCTTGTCGAGCGCAGGAGCGGCAGGATGGACGGTGTCATAGAAAAATACCTCCTTATTCCAGTAGGTTCGGCTCCGTCCGCCGATCTGTCCGAGGGGAATGCAGGACGAACGAGGGTTGTCTCCATATCCGAAAACTGATAGAGGCGGGTTCTGCCGATATCGATGGGGAGCGTTCCATGGTGGAGGACGCCCTCGGGACGCTGGGGACGCAGAACCCGTAAACAGGCTTCTTTTTCGCCGGGATATCACTTGCCGTCCCCCGGGGAAGGTCGACCCGCCGGAAGGGGAAGGATGGCCATGCCGGTTGCCGGACGCTGGATGGGCACAGCCCACATCGAACTCTCCCTGGACGGCGGAATCGTGCTGATCGATCCCTATGTCACGAGGGCTTCGAAATTTTCCATCTTCCTGCGCCCCCTCGAAGCGGACCGCGCTTCCGTCGAGTCGTACACCGACAGCCTGGACGGAGTGGTCCGGGCCGTTCTGGTGGGGCACACCCACTTCGACCATGCCCTGGACATCCCGGCGCTGGCCGGACGGACCCAGGCGGCGATCCTCGGCAGCGCCAGCCTGGACGCACTCCTGGACATTTCCGGCCTGCCGGGCCGCGTGACCGTCTGCCGACCGCAGGAGAGAACGCCCGCCGGCGACGGGATCACCGTCACCATGATTCCGTCGCTGCACGGGCTGGTCCTCTCCCGGCTGCTTCTCCTGGAGGGGGAGATCGACCGGGCATGGAAACCCCCGCTGCGAGCCAACCGGTACCGGCTGGGAGCCATGCACTCGGTAAAGGTGGAGATGGGCGGGATCACGTTCCTGCACATCGGGAGCGCGGGCTTCCTGGAAGGGGAGCTTGCGGGGCACACCTGCGACGTGCTCTTTCTTTGTGCGGCCGGCTGGAAGAGCCGGCCGGGATACCCCGAGCGGATCGTCGGGATCGTCCGGCCTTCCTGCATCGTGCCGATCCATTACGACGACTTCTCGCTCCCCCTCACTCCGGGACGGGATTTCCGGATGATCCGCTCGGCGGATATCCACGGCCTCACCGGGAGATTGAAAAGGATCCGACCCAACCTGGAAATCAGGCTTCCCGCCCCGGGGGAGAGGCTGTCCTTTTGAGCCGTCCGGAACCCAATGACGCGAAGAGCTTCAGGAGAGAACCCCGGAAGGCATGACGGAAAAGAACACGGAAGGGTGAACTTGTGACGAGATCGCCGTGACGGCGATCCACAAACCGATACTCCCCGTTATCCATCGAGCGACGATGCCGGCCAACCTACCGCCCCAGTACTTCGAGGCAGAGCAGCGCTTCCGGGAGGCCCGGACCCCCGCGGCCAAGATCGAGGCCCTGGAGGAGATGCTCGCCATCATGCCCAAGCACAAGGGCACCGACAAGCTCAAGGCGATGCTCCGGGAGCGGATCTCCAGGCTGAAGGAGCAGGGACAGAAGAAATCCGGGGGAGCGAAGGCGAAGACCCCCTACAGCATCGAGCGCGAGGGGATCGCCCAGGTCATCCTTGTGGGAATGCCCAACACCGGCAAGTCCTCCCTCCTCAACCGGCTGACCAAGGCGACGGCGGAGGTGGGCGACTTCCCCCACACGACCCACCGGCCCACCCCGGGCATGGCCCCCTACGAGAACGTCCAGATCCAGCTCATCGACACGCCGCCGGTCACCCCCGAATACACCGACCCGGAGTTGGGGGACCTGCTCCGTCGATGCGACATCGTCGTCGTCCTCCTGGACCTCCAGGCGGACCCGCTGACCCAATGGGAGGAGACCCTCGCCGTCCTCACGGGATTCCGCGTCTTCCCGGAGGGCTGCCCGCTCCCGCCGGACCTGAAGAAGATCCCCTTCGTCAAGACGATGCTCGTGGCGGTCAACAAGACGGACCGGCCGGAGCACGAGGCGGACTATGAAACGTTTCTGGAGCTGTCGGAGGTGAAGATCCCCGCCATGGGAATCTCGACGAAGACGGGACGGAACCTCATGGCCTTCCTGGAGCGGCTCTACGGGATGTCTCGCGTGGTCCGGGTTTACACCCGGCGGCCGGGGAAGGAGCCGGACATGACGGCCCCCTTCGTGATCCCCGAGGGCTGTACCATCGAGGAAATGGCGGAGATGATCCACAAGGATTTCGTGGCGAAGCTCCGGTATGCCCGGATCTGGGGTCGGGCCGTCCGGGACGGCCGGATGGTCCAGCGCGACTATGTGCTTCAGGACGGCGACATCGTGGAACTCTGCATCTGACCCAGGCCGCCCTCCGTCCGATACGCTTTCAGGTAGTCCATGAACAGGCCGTGGTGGGGCTTGAACCGGAAGCTCTTCCTGTGAACCAGGAAAAAGGAGCGCTCGATGTTCCAGTCGCCCACCGGTACGATGCAAAGGCTTCCCGCCTCCACTTCCCTCCGGACGGCATGAATGGACAGGAACGCCGGCCCCACCCCCGCCAGGACGGCCTCCTTGACGGCCTCGGAGCTCCCCACTTGGCATATGACATGGATCGAGGAGGAATCCAGGCCGGTCTCCGCCCGAAGATAGGCCTCCAGGGTCGCCCGGGTCGCCGAGCCTCGCTCTCTCGCGATGAAAGAGGATTCCGCCAGCCGCGCCGGTAGAAGCTCCTTTTCCCCGGCCCAGGGATGGTCCGGAGGCACCACGAGGACGATGCGGTCGCTCCACAGGGGAACCGAGACAACGCCGCGGTGGACCGTGTTCTTCCCGATCAGCCCCATCTCTGCCTGGTCGTGAAGCACCGCCTGCAGGGTCTCGTCGCTGTCGTGGGTCCGGACGTTGACCGCAATGCCCGGGTGGAGGCGATTCCAGGCGGCGATCACCCCCGGCAGGATATACGTGGCCGGGATCGTGCTCGCGGCGATCTGGATGCGCCCCGTCCCGGTGCCGCGGCTGTTGGCGATCCTGTCCCACGCATCCTCGCGGAGACGGAGAATCTGCCGGGCAGAATCGCACAGCAGGCGGCCTTCCGCGGTGAGAATACCCCCCTCCCGCTGCCGCACCAATAGCGGCATGCCCGCCAGCTCCTCCAGATTCTGGATATGCCGCGTCAGGGATGGCTGGGAGAGGTGGAGCCGCCGGGCCGCCCGGGAGAAGCTCCCCGTGTCCGCCAGGGCCGTCAGGGCCTCCAGGTGCTGGAACGTGATGCTGCGCGAGAAATCCTGTCTGTTGGTCATGATCCTGTCTCCCAGTCGTCAGAGAGGGCGGATTTCACGATAGGTGCCGCGACGGTCCAGGATTTCGGTGACGCGGGGCCGGTCTCCGCCGGAGAAGCGGATGCAGACGCCGCAGTCCGAACTGATGTGCCGGGGAACCGGGACAAGTTTGAAGGGCACCCCCTCCTCCTTCAGAATCTTCTCCGCCTGGACGGCATGGTGGACGGAGTCGAAGAGGACCACCCACCAGGTCTCGACGTTCTCCGTCACGGCGAGACCACCCGGGCCGCCGCCATGGATGAGGCGATCTCGTACATGTTGGAAACCGATCCGACGGACAGGCGGTCCGTGACGTTGAAGAAATTGAGGCACGTCCCGCACACGAGGACCTCCACGCCGGCGTCCTTGAGCCGGCGCAGGCCATCGAGAGCCGGGGAGTCGTCGAGGGCCAGCAGGACCCCCGTGTTGTAGCAGATGACCTTCTCCGGCAGCGGGTCGAGCTGGGTCAGGGTGTGAATGAAGGACTGGATCAGAATCTCCCCCAGGGCCTCGTTCCCCCGCCCCATCCGGTTTTCCGGAAGGGCCACGATATAGGGGCCGCCGGCCGCAGGCGTGCAGACGGCAAGCGGCTCCGGGTCCTCCTGTGCGGCCGGCGGCGATGCGCCGCGGGTCAGGTGGATGTGGACGATCCCGCCGCCCTTCTCCTCCACGACCATCTCGCAGCCCGCCTTCGCCCCGAGGCGGCGGATGTTCTCCATCGCCGTGGGATTGTCCACGATCACCACGATCCGCTCATTTTTTTCCAGGGCCTTCCGGGCCAGGATCACCGGCTGGGGGCACGCCAGGCCCCTGGCATCGACGATTTCGCGCATGGCGTCTCCTTCCTGCACCGCCCGGTTCGCCCTTCCCGGTCGCGTGCCTCCCGCTGAAAACGGATTCCCTCCGGCAGGGTGCAGCCTTTCTTCCCAACCCGCGGAGGAACAGGCCGGGAATCTGTCGGACCTTCTTTGTATGGCTTTTTCAGCTGGTCACGAAAGGCGGGATATATGATGATTCGCTATATGTCAAATCAATAAAACAAATAAGAGCAATCCTTCCTATCCATCCGGCGGATCCGGGAGATTCGTTTATCAATCCGGCTTTCGGCCGACGTGAAGGCAGGTCACGCCGAGGGTCAGGGAGTGGCACTCCACCGCCTCCAGGCCGGCGCTCCGCATCATGTCGGAAAAGATGCGCGGCGAGGGAAAGGCCACGATGGACTCGGAGAGGTACTGGTAGGCCTCCCGGTTGCCCGACAGGGCGCCGGCGAGGCGGGGCAGGATCCCGCAGAGATAGAACCGGTAGCAGGGACGGATGACGGGGATCTCCGGCAGGTGCATCTCCAGGACCATGACCTGTCCGCCCGGCACGACCACCCGGGCCATCTCCCGGAGGGCTCCGAGCCGGTCGGGCATGTTACGGATCCCGAAGGCCACGGCGGCGACGTCGAAAGACCCGTCGGCGAAGGGCAGGTTCAGGGCGTCTCCCAGGAGCAGCCGGATCCGCCCGGCCTCGCCGACCTTGTGCCGGGCGCCCTCGATCATCCCGGGGACGAAATCCAGGCCTGTCGCCTGGATCTCCCGGTGGTGCCTCACCGCCTCGACGGCCAGGTCGGCTGTCCCCGTGGCCACGTCGAGGAAGCGCCCCGTCCGATGGAACCTCATCCGGCGAACGGTGAAGCGCCGCCAGGCCACGTCGCGGCGGAGGCTGAGCAGGCGGTTCAGGAAATCGTAGCGGCCCTCGATGTCCCCGAACATCTCCCGGACCCGGGAAACCCGCTCCGGATCCGGAGCGGAAAGAATCGGACGTTTTCCGCTCACGGGACCTCCATCCACAGGGTCGTCCGACCTGCAGCACACGCCATGACGTTCATCCTTTCAGGGCCGGCAATATCCATACAGATTCAAACTGCCGGAGTCGAGCTCGGCAGCGGGAAGGGATTATACACAAGTGCGCCGGGAAATCATCCGGTTAATGAAGAGAGCGGCTCTGCTTTGCATCATCCGCAACGAATCTCGACACGAGATCACAAGCACTTGATATTCTCTGCCGTGCAAAACAAACCCCATGGAAGGGCAACGGCGGAGACAACCCGTCCGTCTTATCCTATGTGTGCAGAGACCGTTGTCCGCCGCTTTCGGGATCCCCGGATTTCATTTCAAAGAGCAGTATTCAAATTTCAAACAAATCTGCTATAGGTACGCGGAACGGGGCAAGAATATACCGGCTGACCATGATATTCGTCATACCGACCGAGGAATATCCCATGCATGGAAAAACACATCATGAGAATCGGGACGGGAAAAACGCCGCCGGACGGGCCTCCGGCTCCTGCCACGGATTGACGGAACCGGAGATCCTGCGGCTCGCGGCAATTGTTCAATTTTCCAACGATGCCATCCTGAGCGCGGATCTTGCCGGCGTCATTGAAAGCTGGAATCCCGCGGCAGCAGCCATGTACGGCTACGAGGCCGAAGAAGCGATCGGGAAGAGCATTTCCCTCCTGGTCCCTCCCGGCTATACGGACGAAGTGAAAGGCATTCTCGACCGGATCCGCAGGGGGGAGCACGTAGAGCACTTGAAAACGAAAAGGAGGAGAAAAGACGGCCGGCAGATTGACATACTCCTGACCGTATCCCCCATTATGGATGAAGACGGCAGGATCTCCGGTGCATCCTCCATAGCAAAGGACATCACCGAACAGGAACAGGCTGCGGACGAATTGAGGAAATGGGCGCAGTTCTTTCAGCGCGCGGAATGGGGGGTTGTCGTCGGAAGCACGGACAGCTGGGCGCTGGAAACGATGAACCCTGCATTTGCCAGAATGCACGGGTATACCGTTGAAGAGCTGACGGGCAGACCGATTGTCGAGGTCATCGTTCCGGAGATGCGCGCCGACCTGCCCGAGCAGATCAGGATCGCCCATAGACTGGGACACTACTCTTTCGAGTCAAAGCACATCCGGAAAGACGGAACCATCTTTCCCGTCCTGGTCAACGTGACGGCCGTTCGGGACGAGGACGGCCGGCTGCTGCACCAGATCGTCAACGTCCTGGACATCACCGAGCGCATGAAGGTGGAAGACGCCCTGCGCAGGAGCGAGGACAGCCTCCGGGAGGCCCAGAAAATAGCCGGAATCGGCAACTGGGACTGGAACATGCGGACCGGCGAGTTGCTCTGGTCGGATGAGATTTACCGGATCTTCGGGATCAAGCCGCAGCAGTTTCAGGCATCATACGGCAACTTTCTGGAGACCGTTCATCCGGGAGACCGGGATTTCGTCGAGCAGGCCGTCAACAAGGCGATAAAGGAAAAGGCATCATACGATATCAACCATCGGATCGTGCACCCGGACGGTTCGGTGCGCGTTGTCAACGAGCAGGGCCGTGTCTTCCTCGGAGAAGACGGGCAGCCCGTCAGAATGGTCGGCACCGTTCATGACATAACCGAAGAGATCGAGAACCGGCGGCAGATGCAGAAGCTGGCCATGGCCCTGGAGCAGGCTTCGGACTGGATCCTGGTCACGGACCTGGAAGGCCGGATTGAATACGTCAATAAAGCCGTAACGGCCATGTCGGGATTCGAAAAAAATGATCTGCTGGGGAAAACGCCGGCGATCTTCAAGTCGGGGAAACACGATAAAACGTTTTACCGGGAGCTGTGGCAGACGATCCAGTCCGGTCATCCGTACCAGGCCATCATTACAAACAAGCGGAAAGACGGGCGATTGTTCGAAATATACCACAGCATCACCCCCCTGAAGAATGAAAGCGGCGAGATCACCCATTTCATCACCACGTCGAAGGATGTTTCCCAGCAGAAGCTCCTGGAAGACCGGCTCCATTACATGGCCAACTACGACGTCCTGACGGATCTGCCGAACCGCATGCTGTTCCTGGACCGCCTTCATCAGTCCCTCGGCAGGGCCGAGCACAACCGGCGACAGGTCGCGGTCGTCTGCATCGACATCGGCCGGTTCTCGCTGATCAACGATTCGTACGGATACGAAATCGGCGACTGGGTCCTGAAAGAAACGGCCGAGCGGCTTTCCGGGCTGATCCGGGACGGCGATACGGCATCCCGGTTCGGCGCCGACGAATTCGGTCTCATCTTGGCCGACATGGCCCACTCCGACGACGTGGTCCGGATCGTCGAGCACATTATGAGCCAACTCCGGAAGCCCATTCGCAAGAACGGCATCGAACTGATTCTGACCTTGAGCGCCGGGATCTCTCTCTTCCCGCACGACGGCCACGACGAGGCCACTCTGCTCCGGAACGCCGACATCGCCCTCTCCGGAGCCAGGGGCACAGGCGGAAACAACTATCTGTTTTTCCAGGAGGAAATGAACACCCATGCCTCCGAGTTCGTCCTCCTGGAACGGCACTTGCACCGGGCTCTGAAAAACAGCGAGTTCCTCCTGCATTACCAGCCCTATTTCGACGCCCGGACAGGGAAGATCGCCGGCATGGAAGCGCTTCTGCGATGGCAGAGTGAGGACCTGGGGCTGGTCATGCCCACGCGGTTCATTCCCATTCTGGAAGACACCGGGATGATCGTTGAAGTGGGGCAATGGGTGTTCCGGAGCGTCTGCCGTCAGATCGGGGAGTGGCAGCGTGAGGGACTGGCCGTCGTTCCCGTGGCCTTCAATCTGTCCGTCGCCCAGTTTCGCCGGATCGATCTCGTGGACACCATGGAAGAGGAGATCCGTGCGTCCGCCGTCGATCCCCGCTTCCTCACGCTGGAAATCACGGAAAGCACGTTCATGAACGATCTGGCTTATACCGGTCTGATCCTGGACCGGCTGAAGAAACTGGGAATGCGTATCGCCATCGACGATTTCGGAACCGGCTACTCGTCTCTGAGTTACCTGAAAAAGCTGCCCCTGGACATTCTCAAGATCGACATTTCGTTTGTCCGGGAAATCGCCTCGAATCCCGACGACGAGGCGATTGCCGCCGTCATCGTCTCCCTGGCCAAAAGCCTGAATCTGAAAACACTGGCCGAAGGGGTGGAAACGGAAGCCCAGTTGAATGTCCTGCTGCGTCTGGGCTGCGACCTGATTCAGGGGTTCTTCTTCTGCCGCCCCATGCCCGGCCGGGAAGTGGAGGATTTTCTGAAACGGGGAGCGGCGGACGGCGCCGGGACAGGGTGAAGCAACGGGATGTCCCGTCAAACGGACCGCATCATCCGCCACTCCCGTGAAGGCGGGCGGGCCGGCTTACGGGCATCCGCCGCAGGTCAGGGCGCCGTCGCAGTTGGCGATGTCACTGCTGCAGGACGACCAGCCGCTCAGGACCGTGCCGTTCCATTTGCCCTTCTTGGTCTTGCAGACGGCCTGCAGGCGTGACGCGTTCCAGGAGATGTTCTTGCACGACCGGCGGAAGCTCCCCCGGGCCGTGCAGGTCAGTTTGCTGCGGGTGTTGGTGACGCTGCCGGATTCACACAGACCGTAGTGGATCGAGGTGCCGGAGTACTTCCCCTTGTAGCTGCACTGGCAGACGAGCTCCTGGCCGTCGTCCGTGCAGTCCTTGCAGGTCTTGCCGTAGCTTCCCCCGGGCAGCGCCTGGGCCGGCATGGCCAGCACGAGGCCCGCCAGGACCAGGATGGCAAATGCCGTCCAGAATGCGTTTCCCCGCCTCTGACACTTCGCATGGCTTCCTTTCATAGCGTTCTCCTTTCTCCTGGGTTGGATATGAATTCCCGGCTTCCCCGGGTTACCGACTCTTCGATGCGCTGCTTTCCCTGCATCAACCCCGGATCCGCCGGCACCGGCGACAGAGAGTGCATGATGAGACGTGGGACCCTGTGTCATCTCCATATCCATCCATGGCGCGGCGGGGATCAGTGCAGGCTCCGTCCGTTGCCCGGATGCTCTTCGAACTGGACTGTCAGGGCGTTGTAGTAAGCGGTCAGGTGCTCCATGAATTCGTTGAACTCGTCTTTCGACCGAAACTCCACCTGCCCGAAAAATGTCTGGAACGCCGCCGTAAAGCCCCGGCTGCGGGACTTGCTGGTTGTGCCCCGGACGCTCTCAAGGACCTTGCGTTTGATGAGGGGGAACAGGTCAGCCTGGCCCCGGTCCGCGAGAAACCGGCGCAAGGCCGTCTCTTCCGCCCGCTCCTGGGCGATGAGGTTCCGGGCCTTGAGGCGGGTCTGGGCAAGATCATCCTCCTGCAGGAGGCGCGCCCTTTCCCGCTCGGCCCAGGGAAGATGGCACTGATCGAAGAGACCTCCGGATCCACAGGGACAGGGCTCCTTCAGGCTGATCCGGTCCATGTTTTCCAGGAGCCAGTCCTCCCAGTCCCGCTGGCGGAACATCGACTCCCGGATCGCCCACTGCCGCTCCCTCTCCCGGATGGCGTCGGAATCGTAGAAATATTCCAGGTCCCTCCGGGATGTCGGTGGATTGGGCCTGTCCTCGAAAAAGGACTCCAGGTCCTCCCAGGTGACCGTCTCCAGGTCCGCCTCACCCCGATCGTAATACTGACGGAAGAGGGTTTTCAGATCCCGCCTCCCCGCCTGGGCGAAATCGGCCATCAGGTTCGTCCGGACAATGAAATCCCCCGCGGTCTCCATGAGGAGCTCCAGGAGAAACGCCTCGATTCCCTCCCGGACGTCGATGCGGTCGTGCCAGAGGTTCCACAGCCCCAGGATCTCGTTGACCACGTAAGGCTCTCCATGCTCGACATTGTCCCGGATGTGATCCCTCAGCCGCGGAATCGCCGCCGGACCGAGGCGGGCGTAACACTCCGGAAGAGCCTCGGTGATCCAGTCGATCTGCCGGTCCGCGGCAAAGCCGGAGGCCGCCAGGAGTGCATCAATGGACCGCAGGTCTGCCAGGACGCCCAGAAGATAGACAGCGTGGATCACGCCCCAGCCCCGGCCGTCTTCCCAGTCGTAGTTCTCCTCGTGAAAGAGAACCTCGCACAGCATCGGGAGCACCGCCTCCCTCCTCCGCTTCACCTCTTCCACGAAATCGGCCCCCAGTCTATCCTCTCCGGAAAAGATCTGCCGGGCCAGCCGGCCGTCGTCCATGTCCGTGTACGCCATCGTCAACCTTTCGGAATCGCGCAAAAATTCGGATCTCCACGGGGAGTCCGCAGAGGGCATTATAGAGAGATATTTCCGTTTTGCAACCGGGCTGTGACCTTTTCCCGGAGAAAAAGCATACAACCCGGCGGCGCCTGTCGCCTCGGTGAAGAAACTGGGAGACCAGGCCGGCGGTTCTCTGCAAGACGCCACCGCAACCAGACCGGATGTGCTGGCGGAAGCCCCGGCGGAAAGATTCACATGCTCCTCGCATGCACTTCGCATGCTCCTTCTTGACAGGGGCCTTGGTCCGGCAGATCATTCCCCCCACAATCCTGAACATTCATGGCAGAAAGGCAGGAACAACCGATGCCGCAATCAGCAAATAAACAAGCAGATTATCTCATCAAGGCCGTCAGCCCGTCGCTCTTCACCGCAGCACGCTATCCCGACCTGATCGTCGCCCTTCTGATCGCCAACCTCCTGTCGCCGAGACTCTGGGAGCTGGCCGGCCGGATCCGTTCCGACGGGGGCGGCCCCGGCGGCGTCGCGGCGTCCATGAAGAAGCTTCATAAATTCGTGAACAGGAACTTCTACCACACCAAATCGATCGAGTTCTTCCGGATCTGGGGACTTTACGAGCGCGAGGCGATCACGGACCCCGACGAGCTGTTCTGCAGCGACCGGGCCATGTCCATCATCAAAAAGGGAATGGAGGTCATCCGGGACCCGGCCGTCGAGCTCCTGAAAAAACTGATCGACAACGGAGCCGCCCCCCGTTTCGTCTACCCCACCGTGGACGTGATCCTGGCGTACGGCCGGTTTCTGAAGGACATGAAAGCACACCCGCTGGGCATGACCTCCTGCCTCGACGAATGCGTGCTCATCGCCTCCCTGGCCCTGGCCTCCGGCTCCTGCAGGATGGAGGACATCGTTTTTGTGGGCTCTCCGCTGCACTACACGCTCTATCTGTTCCCGGACGGCGAAGGCTACATGTTCAACGCCAAGAGGGAGTTTTTCAGCCGGCCGGCGTGGCTCGAGCTCACGGGAGGCGACCCGGAACGCTCCAGCCGCATGTTCCTCGAGAGGCTCACCATCTGCGACCGGATCATCACGCCCTTCGGGTACTGCGTCTTCCCGGACGGCCCCGCGACCATCGCCCCGGGACGCATGGCGGAGACGGGGGAGCGGATCGCCCGTTTTCTCTCCGTGCGTCCGGCGGAGATCTCCCGGGCGCTGGAGACCTCCCGGCGGGCGGGGGCCCCCGGCCCCGCCGGCCCGGAACGCATCGAGGCCGCGCTGCCGAGGGGGCGCGAGGCCGTCGAGGACGCGACGCTCCGGGGTACGGAGAACCGCGATGTCTCCGTGCTGGACGCGGCGTTGTACGCCTTCCGGCACCCCCGCGTCAGGGAGCCCGCGCTGTACAGGGAAGCGGCCATGAGGGGATTCAAGTCCTTCATCCTGTCCGGCGGTGTATCCTGCGTCGAAGACGCGCGGGAGATCGCCGACGGCATCGCCGGCCGGGAATCCATTTACGGCCCCTCCTCCCGCCTGGCCATGCCGGATGAGGTCCTGGCCTTCGATACGGCAAACGAGGAGGAGAGGGACCTGCTCGTGGAAACGCTCCTTCGGCACTCCCGATCCAAACCATAGGCCACGGTTCCGCTTCCGCGATCCGGCCGGCGGACTCCGCCTCCGGCCCCGTTCCATTCCCGGGGAGCTCCATTTCTCTTTTTAACGTTGCACAACCGGTGCAATCCATTTACATTCAACATGTTTCGCACACCATGCGTGGGAGGGGAAATTGAATAACCGGCCATCCATCTGGGAGCGGCTCCGTGTTCCGTTCGTTTCCTGGAACGGTGCATCCGACTACAAGGAGACCTTCTTCCAGGAACTCAACGACCAGTGCGGCAAGATTGTCTTCATCGTCTCCCTGATCGCCGTCTTCGCCCTGCTCCCCTATATCCCCATTGACCGGCAGCTCCACCCGGATGAGCCGCTCATCATCGCGCTCCGGCTCGGCTTTTCGGTGGTGGGCCTGACCGTCCTGATCCTGCAGGGCTTCAGACGATTCCATTCCCACAGCCTGCTTTTCATCATCGTCATCAGCGGCTATCTCGAGATCGCAACGGCGGCGATCACCGGCCTGTCCAAGGCCGACCCGGCATACCTCGGCGGCTATCTTCTCGTCACCACGCTGCTGGCCCTCATCCCGATCCCCCGGCGGGCGGCCTGGTCGATCCTCGTCCTGTCGGTCACGGTTTTTTTCGGCACCTGCTTCGCGAAGGGGATGTATTTCGACTCCGTCCGCTCGCGCTACAACCTGAACGACCTCCTGGTCGCGATCGTGGTCGTGGCGTTTTTCATTTTTCTCCTGGACCGCCTGCGGTTCAACAGCTGGGAGAAATCGAAGAAGATCTGGCAGCAGAACCAGGCGCTCCGGGAAAGCGAGGAGTTCTCGACACGGCTCATCGCGGCCATCCCCGACATCGTGATCCGCACGAACACCCAGGGCGAGGTTCTCTACATCAATGAGAAGGGCCTCGAAGTGAGCGGGTACAAAAGGGAGGAGATCGTCGGGCAAAACATGCTTGCCTTCATCGCTCCCGAGGATCTCGAGGCAGCGATTCAGAACACGATCCTCATGATGGAGGGCCCCCTCGGGCCGAAGGAATACCACCTGACCCTGGAAGGGGGCAGGAAGTCTCTGTATGAGGTGAACGGCAGCGTCCTCGAGCAGGAAGACGGCACCCCCTACGGCATGGTCTACATCATTCGCGACATCAGCGAGCGCAAGCGGGCGGAGGAGGCCCTGCGCGAGAGCGAGGAAAAGCTCCGGCGGGTCGTCGAAACGCTCCCTCACGTCCTCTCGATCTGGGACATGAACCTGAAGTGCACCTACGTGAGTCCCGCCGTGCAGCGAATGCTGAGACTCACTCCGGAGGAGGTGATGGCATTTACGCTGGATCAAATGATCACCCCGGAGTCGATGGGAATCGCCCTGAAGGCCTACCAGGAAGACCTGGATCTGGAACGGGAGTCGGATTTCTCCTGCCGTAACGTGCGGGTGCTGGAGCTGGAGCAGTATGGCAAAGACGGCTCCATCATCCCGACGGAAAGCACCATCACATTCCTGCGCGATCCCAGGGGCGCCCCGATCGGCATCGTCATGCTGACAACGGACATCACCGAGCGGAAGCGGGAGGAGGCGGAAAAACAGCAGGCCGCCGAGGCGCTGCGCCGAAGCGAGGAAAATTACAAATTCCTGGTGGAAAACACGAACGACATCATCTGGATCTTCGACCTGAAGGCCATGTGCTACACGTTCTGCTCGAACTCGGTGGAGCGCATGCTCGGATACACCGCCGAGGAGTCGGTGGGCTTGAAACTGGAGAACGTCTTTTCCCCGGAGACCACGGAGGCCGTGATGGCCTGCTTCGGGAGAGTCGCCGCGGGCAGGGAGCCTTCGGACCGGATTGTGATGGAGGCGGAGCACATCGCCAAAAGCGGCGACCGGCTGTGGATGGAAATCAGCGCCGTCCTGAAACGGGACGAACGGGGCAGGCCCGTCGCTTTCAATGGCGTGACCCGTGACATCTCGGAGCGAAAGCGGATGGAGGCGGAACTGAAGGAGGCCGAGGAGAAATACCGGACCATTCTCGAAACCATGGACAGCGGCTACTACGAGGTGGATCTGAAAGGCACCATGCGATTCTGCAACCCGGCGCTGCGCAAATTCCTGGGGTATGGGGAAGAGGAGCTCACGGGACTCCCGTTTAGCGCCTACATAGACGGAGACGAAGTCCAACGCATCTACCGGATTTTCCACGAAGTCTACGTGAGCGGCAAGCCTTCCGGAGACTTCTACTGGCGGCTCACCAGGAAAGACGGGGCCAGTGCCTACTCGGCCGCCTCCGCCTATCCGATGCGGGACGCACAGGGCAGCATCGCCGGATTCCGCGGCACCGTCCGGGACATCACCATCCTCAAAGAGGCCAAGGATGCCGCCGATGCAGCCAGCCGTTCCAAGAGCGCGTTCCTGGCAAACATGTCCCACGAGATCCGGACACCCATGAACGCCATCCTCGGTTTCGCCCAGCTCATGGAGCGGGACCCGGACCTCTCGCCGCAGTCCCGGGAGCACCTGGATGTCATCAACCGCAGCGGCGAGCACCTGCTTGCGCTCATCAACGACATCCTGGAGATGTCGAAGATCGAGGCCGGGCGGGCCACCTTCACGCCGAACACCTTCGACCTGCATGCCTTCCTCCGGAACATCGAACGGATGTTCCGCATCCGGACAGACGCAAAAAAACTGACCTTTCTGCTGGAGGAGGTGGGGCCCGTCCCCCGCTGGGCGGCCACGGACCAGGGGAAGCTTCGCCAGATCCTCATCAACCTCCTGGGAAACGCCGTGAAGTTCACCGAGGAGGGCGGCATCGCCCTGCGCGTGGCGGCCAGGGCCGAAACGGGAGAAACGGTGGTTCTCATCTTCGAGGTGGAAGACACGGGTCCCGGCATGACCGAGGAGGAAAAAGGCCTCATATTCCAGGCCTTCGAGCAGGCCAGGGCCGGCGTCAAAACCGGCGGAACCGGCCTGGGACTGGCCCTGAGCCGGGGGTTCGTCCAGGTCATGGGGGGATCCATGGCGGTGACCAGCACTTTCGGCAAGGGAACGACCTTCCGCTTCGAGATCCCCGTCCGGGAAGGGACGGAGGAGCAGGTGAAACCCAGGGAGGCAAAGCGCCGCGTCCTGCGCCTGAAGCCCGGCCAGGGCGAGATCCGCATCCTTGTCGCCGACGACCGGGACACGAACCGCCAGTTGCTTACCCGGCTGCTCGGCACCGTCGGATTCGCGACCCGGGAGGCCGTCAACGGGGAGGACCGCAACGCCAAGCCCTTCCCGATGTTCCCGGGTGGTCCTCATGGACATGACCATGCCCGTCATGGACGGCTACGAGGCCACGCGCGTCATCAAGTCGACGCCGGAACTGAAGAATACGGCGGTCATCGCCGTCACAGCCAGCGCCTTCGAGGAGGACCGGCGAAGGATCTTCACCGCCGGGGCCGACGGCTACCTGTCGAAGCCCTTCAAGGAAGAGGACCTGTTTGAAAACATCCGCCTGCTCACGGGAGCCGACTTCCTGTATGATGAAGCCGAGGCCCCGGAAAGGGCGCCCGACCGGGAGGAAGATTCCTCCCGGATGCACCGGACCGTCGCCGCTCTCGCCCCGGAACTGGTCTCGCAAATGCGGGACGCAGTGGAGAGCGCCGACATGGACCTCTTCAACGAACTGGCCGGTCAACTGGCGGCGGAACACCCGGATTTCACCCGGTGGGTGCAGCAGATGGCCGCCCGCTATGAATATGAAGCATTGATCGAGCTGTTTTCACCCGGAGCATGATGCATGAAGAACGAAAAGCAAACGGATCCGGTCCAGGCCGATATCCTGGTCGTGGACGACGTGCCTGCCAACCTCACCCTCCTCGCCGGCATGCTCAAGGAGAAAGGCCACCGCGTGCGGCCCGTGCCCAGCGGGAAACTCGCCCTCAAGGCCGTGGAGCACGAACGGCCCGACCTGATTCTCCTCGACATCACCATGCCGGAGATGGACGGTTTCGAAGTCTGCCGGAGGCTGAAACAGGATGTACGGTTCCGGGACATCCCCGTCATTTTCATCAGCGCCCTCACGGAGACTCTCGACAAGGTGAAGGCCTTCGGCAGCGGCGGCGTCGATTACGTGACCAAGCCCTTCCAGTTTGAAGAGGTCGAGGCGCGGGTGGAGACCCACCTCAAGCTCCGGCGCTACCAGGCTCACCTGGAGGACCTTGTGGCGGAGCAGGTTCGGGAGATCTCCGCCTCCCAGGTATCGACGATCTTCGCCCTTTCCAAGCTGGCCGAGTCCAGGGACAGGGAGACGGGAAAGCACCTGGAGCGGGTCCAGACATTCTGCGGAATGCTGGCGGAAAAACTGGGCCGGGAGGAGCCGTACAACCGGTTGATCGACGAGGCCTTCATCCACAACATCTTCAACGCCAGCCCGCTGCACGACATCGGCAAGGTCGCCAGTCCCGACCGGGTCCTGCTGAAATCCGGAAAGCTGACCGAGGAAGAGTTCGGCATCATGAAGGAGCATCCCGTCGTGGGCGCCGCGACCATGGAGTCGGTTCGCGACGTGTACCCCAGGAACACATTCATCAACATGGGGATCTCCATCGCGCGGAGCCACCATGAGCGCTGGGACGGGAGAGGCTACCCCGACGGGCTCAGGGGCGAGGAGATCCCCCTGGCGGCCCGGATCATGTCCGTCGCGGATGTCTACGACGCCTTGCGCTCCACCCGCTGTTACAAGGGACCTTGCACACGGGAGCAGGCACTCGGATTCATTGAGAAAGGCAGCGGCGTCCAGTTCGACCCCGTCGTGGTGGCCGCCTTTCTGTCGCTGGAGGAGGAATTCGACCGGATCGGACGGGAAATGGGGTACACAGGATAAGGCGTCAACAGGCGACGGGACAGGACAAGACCCGTCTGCCGGTGAACAGATCCCTTCTTTACGGCCATTCGATGAGTGTGCATATGGACTCATCCTCGCAACGACACGATCGTTACGCGATCCCGAAGATCATCGGCATCTACATATTCTTCGGCGTGATGTGGATCTACTTCTCGGACACCGTCCTCGCCTGGCTGGTCCGCGATGCAAACGTGATGACGTATGTCCAGATATCAAAGGGCATTCTGTTTATCCTGATCACGGCGTTGTTGCTCTATGTTCTCATCCACACGTATGTGGATCGGTTGAGGAGCATGAACCGGACGCTTCAGGAGAGGGAGATCCTGCTGCACAGCATCGCGACCAATATACCCGGCGTCGCATACCAGTTCGTTGCCACGGATGCCGGAGGCTGCAACGTCAGCTACGTGAGCGAGAGATTGACGGAGACCTTCGGGTTGCCCGTGGAGCTCGATGCCTTCTTCCCGGTGTTCGCCGATCACGTCGTGGAGGAGGACCGCGGCCGCTTCCTGGGCTCTCTCCGGGAGGCGGCCGCTTCCGGGACCCCCTGGCGGTTCGAGGGCCGGTTTGCCAGACCGGACGGGGAACACCTGTGGTTCCAGGCAATCGCCACACCGAAAAGGGATGGCCCGTCGACTCTCTATCACGGCGTCCTGTTGGACATCACGGAGCGGAAGAGAGCGGAAGAAGACCTGCGGCGCCTGAATTTCGCCATCGAGCGGGCCGCGGAAAGCGTCCTCATCACCGACCCGGACGGAGTCATCCAGTATGTGAATCCGGCCTTCGAGAAAGTCACCGGATACAGCCGCAGCGAGGCCATCGGCAGGACTCCGTCGCTCCTGAAGAGCGGCGTCCAGAATCACTCCTTTTACGAGAATCTCTGGAAGACCCTCCAGAGCGGCGTGATCTGGAGCGGACGCATGACGAACCGGCGGAAGGACGGGAAACTGATCCAGGCGGATTCGACCATCAGTCCCCTGCTGACCTCCACGGGGGAACTGACGGGCTACATTGCCCTCAACCGGGACATCACCGAGGCAGTCAAACTCGAGACGCTGCTCCGGCAGGCCCAGAAGATGGAGGCCATCGGCACGCTGGCCGGAGGCATCGCCCATGATTTCAACAACATCCTCTCGGCGATGATGGGCTATGCGGAACTGGCGCGGTTCAAGACGACGGACCCGCAGATCCAGCCCTATCTCGAACAGATCCTCAAGGCCTGCGACCGCTCCCGGGATCTGGTCAAACAGATCCTGACCTTCAGCCGCCGGCGGGAGCAGGAGATGAAGCCGATGGCCGTCACCCCTGTCGTCAGGGAAGTCCTGCAGCTGCTTCGGTCGTCCATTCCCTCGACCGTCGAGATCCGCACATCCTTCGAAACTACCCACGACACCGTCCTGGCCGATCCCACCCAGATCCACCAGGTGTTGATGAACCTCTGCACCAATGCCGTGCATGCCATGCGCGACAGGGAGGGCGTCCTCGATGTGCGACTCGGCAGGCAGGAACTCACCGCGCAAAGCCCGGTTTACGACCCGGGGTTGAAGGAGGGTCCCTATCTGCAGATGGTGGTGAGCGACACCGGGGAAGGGATCGATCCGGCTGTGCGGGACAAGATTTTCGATCCTTTCTTCACAACCAAGGCGTCCGGCGAAGGGACGGGGCTGGGATTGTCCGTCGTGTACGGCATCGTCAAGGACCACGGCGGGATGATTCGCGTGGAAAGCGAGCCCGGGAAAGGAACCGCCTTCACGATTCACCTGCCCCTGCTCGATGCCGTGACGGAATGGGAAGGGCCGGAGATGGCCCTGATTCCCGAGGGGACCGGGCACATCCTGTACGTCGACGACGAGGAGCCCATCGCCTCCCTGGGGCGGGAGATGCTCACGTCCCTCGGCTATGACGTGGCCGTCCGCCTGAGCAGTATCGACGCCCTGGAGGCCTTCCGGGCAAACCCGCGGGACTACGACCTGGTGATCACGGACATGACAATGCCCAACATGACCGGCGCCCGCCTGGCGGGGGAGATGCTGAAGATCCGGCCCGATCTCCCGATCATCCTGACCACCGGCTTCAGCGAGCGGATGGACAGGGAGGAGGCGCAGAAACTCGGCTGCCGGGATTTCCTGATGAAGCCCGTCTCCCTCGGCGACCTCGGCCGGGCCGTGCAGAGAGCCTTGGGACAGGGAGCGGAACCGGCGGAGCGCTGACCTTTGCTGCGAAACAATCTTAACGGAAATGCCTGATTTATTGCACGATCTACAATGGGAAACGTCCATTGCCGGATTCACTTTAAGGTTGCAACCCGGGAGCAACCCGAGTACATTCGCCACGTTCCCAACCTCAGTCCCTGATCCGACACTCTTACCTCCAAGACAGAGGCAGGCGCCCGGGATGGAACAGGTTTCCCCTTCGATCAGCATCGACGAACTTGAACCCTTGGCACTGGGCATCAGGGCGTGGCACAAGGCGCTTTCTCCGGCAGGCGAAAGCAAGGTCGTTTTTTGCGATGCCGCCTTCGCCGACGATGTGACCACAACCAACCTTTCCGCCATTCTCCAGCAGTACGGCCTGGGAAACATCCGCAGCCTGTAGAAAGGTTCTTGCAGCGTGAAGAAAGATCTGACGAATTCCGCCCTCGACCGGAAGAACATCCTCAACAACCCTTATGCCGTTGCAGAAATCGAAAAAGCTGCGGGAATCCGGGGCATTCCGTTTCAAGAAAAGACGGTTGTGCTGAAAGAGCAGGTGGCAGCTTTCTTTGAGGTCACCCCCCGCACGATCGACAACTATATCGAGAAATACGGCGACGAACTGCGCCAGAACGGGTACGAGGTACTGCGCGGTAACCAGTTGAAAGAACTTAAAACAGAGATCATGAAGCATTTTGGTGACGAAATGGGCTTCGTTACCAAAACGACAGTGCTCGGCATCTTTGACTTTCGCGCATTCCTGAACCTGTCCATGCTGATCGTCGAGAGTGAGCGGGCACGACTCCTGCGTCGGACGATTCTCGACATCGTCATCGATACGATCAATCAACGCACCGGTGGCGGCACCAAATACATCAACCAGCGGGATGAGGATTTTCTTCAATCCTGGTTCGAGGAAGAAAACTATCGACGCGAATTCACCGACGCATTGAAGGATTGTGTCGATATGGGAAACTTCAAGTATCCTCTCTACACGGACAAGATCTATGTCAGCATCTTTCGTGAAAAGGCGACGGAATACCGCAAGGTGTTGCGGTTACAGGAGAAAGACAAGATAAGGGACACCTTCTATGCGGAGATACTGGATTTGGTCGCTGCTTATGAGAACGGTTTTGCCGCCGTATTGCGCAGCGGCTTTGCCGCCCGGAAGCACAAACTGACCTCCTGGGAGGTTGATTCACTATTTACAGATTTTGAAAAACAGGCGTTATGGAAGCCTCTTATTGAGAAAGCACGGAACAAAATGGCCAGCCGCGATCTGGCCTTTCGCGATGCATTGCATCTTCAGCTCAAGGAATATGTCACCCCCCTGCATCGTGAAGAATTTGAACGTTTTCTCGGTGAGAAAAGCAAGGAATTGGCAGAAAGGCTCGAGGACGCGAAAGATGTCATGAAGCGGCTCAAAGAGCGTGAATAATCATGCCGATTCTCTACCTCACGCTCGATCAGGCTCTTGAAGTGCATCGCAAGACGGTGGCCGTCAGCGGCGGGGGGTCGGTCGGCTGCCTTGACTCCGGGCAGCTTGACTCCATTTTGAATCACATGCGGAATGATGATTATTATCCATCCCTTGCCGACAAGCTGACCCATTTGTTCTTCTGCACCTGCAAGTTCCATTGCTTTGCCGACGGCAACAAGCGAATCGCCATTTCACTTTGTGCACAAATGCTTCTGCTCAACGGCTACTTGCGAAGCGTGGGGGAATTTATCCGGGAATCGGAAAACATAAGCTACCATGTTGCCGCCGGGAACATAAACAAGGAGTTGCTCGGCGAATGGATGAATGCCGTTCTGCATGGCGACGAAGACGATGAGGCTCTGAAACTGAAGATTTTGAATGCGATATCGAAGGGCATCCCGTGAAGTTACAATGCGAAAATCAAGTGCGGTGAAGCCCACTTCAAAGCTCTGGATAGAGGAAATAATCCGGCGAGCTTCGTGAAAGCCTCGAAATTGGAAGATTTACCCCTGCCTGCCGGGCAATGATTGCCTGCGGGGATCCTTTCCTGCGCCGGGTTGCCGCCGCACCGGATCGCGATGTGGTCGTAACCACCGGCAATCACGCTCCTCCCCTTCATAAATGATCCTGCCTTTGTTCATCATGACAATCCCTCACCCGGATTTCCGGCCAACGGCATAAAACGGGCAATCGTGAATGTTTTTGAGCTGTAACCCACACGTCTGACATGTAACCAGCTATTACTGTGCCCCTATTCTGCCCCTTGACATATCCGCCCATCTGGTCCAGCATGCCCACCCGAAAGCAACCGGATTGGTATTTCTTCTCATGGATCGGAACGACATACACGACGACCCCGCCCTTCCGATGGCGGGGTTTTTATTTTTCATCGCGACTCTGCATGGATTGAGGATTCATTATGGGTGAGGAAATGACAAGCAGACGACAAACCATCGGTAAAATCAAGGACCTGCACCTTGATGCAACGGCCGACAAGGAGGAGGCGTTTTCGGCCGGGAAAACAGCGCAGGAGTTTCGTATTGAACTGTTTCAAAAATACAGAAGCACGTTCGACAGGGCCGGCGAGGCGGTTTTCATCCTGCAGAACGGCCGCTTTGTCTTCGCCAACAGAAAGATGACGGATCTGCTGGGAGTGCCGGTGAAGGAGCTGGAAGGGCTCCCCTTCCCGGATCTCGTCTGGCCCGTGGATCGGGACCTCGTCGTAATGAATTACTGGAAGCGCGTCCGGGGAGAGTATGTTCCCGACTCCTACGAGTTCCGGATCATAGGCGCAGGCGGCCGATCGGTCTGGGTCTCCCTGTCGACAACCTTGCTGATGCCCGAGGAAGGTGAAACGGCAATGCTGTACATACTGGCCGACGTCACGGAGCGCAGGCGGATGGAAAAGGCGCTGAAGGAAAGCGAGAGCAAATACCGGGCTCTGATGGAAAGCACCTCGGCGGGCATCTATCTCATTCAGGGCGACACGTTCATCTATGTCAATCCGGCCTTCGAGGCCATCACCGGTTACACCCTGCCCGAACTCGCCGGCATCCCCTTCTGGGACTTCATCCATCCGGATTTCCGCGAACTGGTCAAGGGCAGAGGAACCCGGCGTCAGGAAGGGACGGAACCGCCGGAGCGGTACGAGTTCAAAATCATCCTCAAGAGCGGGGAGGTGAAGTGGATTGAGCTGTCCGCCGCGACCATCGACCTGACGAGCAAGCCGACCATCATGGGATCCATGTTCGACATCACCGACCGCATGCGGGCGGAGAAAGCCCTCCGGGAGAGCGAGGAGCGCTACAAGAACCTCGTGGAAAAGTCGTTGAACGGCGTCTATGTCGTTCAGGAAGGCCGTTTCGCGTATCTGAACGACAATGCGGCCTCCTTCTCCGGGTACAGTCCTGAAGAGCTGGTCGGCCTGAAATCGGACAGCATCGTTCATCCCGACGATCGAAGCCAAAAGAGGGAATGGGCCAGGAAGACACTCCGCGGCGAGGAGTCCTCGCCTCATGAATTCAGGATCGTGACGAAGGACGGATCGATCCGCTGGATTCTGGAATCGGTCACGTCCATTCAGTACGGCGGCCGGCCGGCCATTCTGGGCAATTCAATGGATATCACCGACCGCAAACGGGTGGAAAAAGACCTGATGGAAAGCGAAAAACGCTTTCGTGCCTTGTGCGAGAGCGCCCCGGATATCATCTACACGCTGGATCTGTCGGGAAACCTCACCTACGTGAATCCCTCCTGGGAACGGATCCTGGGCCATGGTGAAGACGAACTGACGGGACGTTCCTTCACGGAATTTGCCAAGGAGAAAGAAGGAAAAACCCTCCGGAAACTGTTCAAAGGCATCCGGGATGAAGGCAAAGCCTTCAGCAATCACATCGGCACGATGCTGAACAGTGACGGAGCGGAACGAATCTTCATCATGAACAGCGCCATTCTTCGCGACTCGGAAGACCGCATCAACGGTTTTCTGGGCATGATGAAAGACATCACCGAACTGAGGGACATGGAAAAGAAGCTCAACCAGGCCCAGAAGATGGAGGCCATCGGCACCCTGGCAGGCGGCATTGCCCACGACTTCAACAACCTGCTCATGGGCATTCAGGGATATGCGTCCCTGACGCTGCTGGAGCTGGAGCCTTCTCACCCCTATTATGACAGGCTCAAACGGATCGAGGAGCAGGTGAAAAGCGGCACGGATCTGACCGGGCAGCTCCTCGGGCTTGCCCGGGGGGGACGATACGAGGTGAAGCCCTCCGACATGAACGATATCCTCACCAGGACCTCCTCCATGTTCGGCAGAACGAAAAAGGAAATCTCCATTCACCGGAAATTTGCGAACGATCTCTGGAACGTGGAAGTGGACCGGGGGCAGATGGAGCAGGTGCTCATGAATCTCTATGTGAACGCCTGGCAGGCCATGCCCGGAGGCGGCGAGATGTTTCTGGAAACGGAGAACGTTTCCCTGGATGATGAACAGGCGGTCCCTTATGCCGCCAAACCCGGAAGATATGTGAAGATTCAGGTCACTGACACGGGCACCGGGATGGACCGGAAAACGATGGAGCGAATCTTCGATCCCTTTTTCACCACCAAATCGATGGGAAGAGGAACCGGTTTGGGACTGGCGATGGTCTATGGAATCATCAAGGGGCACGGCGGCACCATCCACGTGGAAAGCGAGCCCGGCCATGGATCGACGTTCATCATCCATCTGCCGGCAACGGACAGAGCGGTTGTTCTGGATACGAAGGAAATCGAAACGGTCACAAGAAGGGGTACGGAGACGATTTTGCTGGTCGAAGACGAACGGACGGTGGCCGAGGTGACCCGTGAGCTGCTGATATCCCTTGGATACCGGGTTTATGTGGCCGGGAGCGGCCAGGAAGCGGTGGCGACTTACATGGTAAAAAAAGGCGAAATCGACCTGGTGATTCTGGACATGATCATGCCGGGGCTCTCGGGAGGGGAAACGTTCGACCTCCTTCGGGAAATCAATCCCGAGCTCAGGATCATTCTATCCAGCGGCTACAGCATCAACGGCCAGGCCCAGGACATCATGGACCGCGGCTGCGACGGATTTCTCCAGAAGCCTTTTTATCTCGAGCAGCTCTCTGGAAAAATCCGGGGGGTGCTGGACTGAAGTCTTCCCTTCCGCATTCCTGCGGGAGGGAATGATCGACGGCCGGTCAGTTCGCGGCGGCAGCCGGGACGAAGCGACGGACCATGTTCCGCCCCTCCTCCTTGGCCTCATACAGGGCCGCGTCGGCGGCGCGGATCAGGGCCTGGATCGAATCGGCATCCTCCGGGAAGGTCGCCAGGCCGATGCTGATGGTAATCTGGCTCGGGTACCCCTCCACCTTGCTTCCCGCCACGGCATTGCGGATTCTCTCCCCGAAGATCATCCCACCCTCCCCGTTGGTCTCCGGCAGGATGACGACGAACTCCTCCCCGCCGAACCGGGCCGGGATATCGCTTTCCCGGGCGTGAGCCTTGAGCAGGCCCGCCACGGACTGCAGAACCTTGTCGCCCATCTGGTGGCCGAAAGAATCATTCACGCTTTTGAAGTGATCCAGGTCGCACATGGCCAGCGTCAGCCGATGCCCGTAGCGCTTGGCCCTCCGGAACTCCGAATCCAGCTTCACGTTGAAATAGCGCCGGATGTAGAGCCCTGTCAGCTCGTCGGTGATGGCCATCTCGTACAGGGAGGTGTTGTTGATCGCCACGGCCGCCTGGTTGCCGAGGGCGTTGAGCAGCTCCAGGTCTTCCGCCGTGAAGATCCCCTCGCTGCGCTTGTTCGTGATGTTGATGACCCCGATGGCCTCGTCAGCGACCACCAGCGGGATGCACAGGATCGATTCGACGTTGGATTCCCGGTTTTCGAGATACCGTTCGTCCTTCTCCGCCGCGTTGACGATGATCGGCTCCCTGGTCTCGAAGACCTTGCCGGCGATCCCCTCGCCGACGGCGAAGGTCCGGCAGCCCAACAGGCCGGAGTTGATGGCCTCCTCCGTTTTCTTGTCCGGGAGGCCGTTCACGACATGGACAACCAGCCGTCGCGTGTGCTGATCGAAGAGCATCAGCGAGCCCTTCTGGGCCTCGGTGGTCTCGATGGCCTGCTGCAGGATGAATTTCAGCAGGTTTTTCAGGTCGCCGATGTGGTTCATGGCCCGGCCGATGTTGTACAGGATGGACAGGTTCTTGACTGTCTTGTTCAGCTCGACCATGTCCGCTTCGCTCTTTTCATAGAGCTTGGCGGTGATGATGCTCACCGCCGCCTGCTCCGCCAGGATATGCAGAAATTCCAGGTCGTCGTCGGTGTAGCCGCCTTTGCTTCTCTTCGTGCCGATGCTCAGCAGTCCCACCACTTTCCCGCGGTGCACCAGGGGAACGAAATATCGGCTCAGGAGCCCCGACAACCGGTATTTGTCAAACGGGATCGCGAAGCGGGGCTCTCCCAGGCTGTCGACCGTAGCGAACGGTTGCCCCTGCAGGATCGCCTGCCACAGCAGCCCCTCGTCGGCCGGAAACGAAAAATCCGCCGGGATCTCCTCCGACAGGCCAAGGCCCTGTACCATTTCAAACCGGGTCCGTTCGTCGTTCATGATGAAGAGGACGTAGGTCTCCAGACCGAAGCGCTCATGAACGATGCTGGTGAACACATTGTAGAGTTCGCGAGCCCCCAGCAGGTTGTCGAAGGCCTTCCCCGCCTGCAGGAGGCTGGACAGATCGAACAGCTTGCGCTCCAGTTGCACCAGTTTCTGCTGATCGGGCTGATTCATGATGTCTCCTGATCCCTGCTCGGCGTTTCGCCGGGAAACCCGGCCATGGGCGATCCCGGTGGAACGGCCCGGCTGTTTCGCCCGGCGTCGGGGTAGCGCGATCCCCGAAAGGCCGGGACGGGGCCTCCCTCAATCCTTTCCCCGCAGGTGCTTTCTCACGTAATCGCTGAACTCCTCGTAATCTCCGGCCATTTCATGGGGCTCCCCCGTCCTGCTGTCCAGGTCCCGCATACTCGGGGGAAGCTCCGGGTCGATGCCCAGAATCGCTTTCACCTCCTCGGGAAACTTGGCGGGATGGGCGGTCTCCAGGGAGACGCAGAGAGGGAAGTCGGCGTGCCGCTCCAGCCAGGTCTCCAGGCCTTTCCAGCCCACGGCTCCGTGGGGCTCCAGGACGACCCCGAAGGTGTCGTAGACCCGGCGGATGGTCCGGCGGGTCTCGTCGTCGGAGACGGACACGGAAAAGATCCGCCGCTGCATCTCCTCCCGGTCGGGCCGTTTCCAGACCCGGCCGCCCCGGTCCACGGTGCCGCCGTAGAGGTCGAAGAAGCGCGCCAGGTTGCTCGGATGCCCCACGTTCATGGCGTTGGACAGGCAGGCCCGGGACGGCGAGATCTTCGCATAGATACCGGTGTCGAGGAAGCGGGGGAACTCGTCGTTCTCGTTGGTCGGCATGACCAGGGTGAAGACGGGCAGGCCCATCCGGCGGGCGTACTCGCATCCCAGGGCATCTCCGAAATTGCCCGACGGCACGGAAAAGACGATCTCTTCACCCGGTTCGGCGAGCTGGGCATAGGCGTATACATAATAGACGATCTGCGGCAGGATGCGGCCGAAGTTGATGGAGTTGGCCGAGGTCAGGTTCAACCCCGCCAGCCCGGGGTCGGCGAAGGCCTGCTTCACCAGGTCCTGGCAGTCGTCGAACTTGCCTTCCACCGAGACGGCCTGAACGTTCCGGCCGATGGTGTCGAGCTGCTTCTTCTGGCGCCCGCTCACCTCTCCCCGGGGATAGAGGATCGTCACGGCAATGCCCGGGACTCCCCGGTAGGCGTCGCCCACGGCGCTTCCCGTGTCGCCCGAGGTGGCCACCAGGATGTTCAGGCGGCTCCCGGGATCCCGGAAGTGGCTCATGAGGCGGGCCATCATACGGGCGGCAAAGTCCTTGAACGAGGCGGTGGGCCCCTGATCGAGGCGCATCACGTATTTACGGCCCGTCACCGGCTCCAGGGGGACGTTGTAGTCATAGGCATCCTCGACGATCCGCCGGAGGTCATCCTTCCCGATCTCGTCCTGGAGAAAGGCCCACCCCACGAGCAGCGCGGCCTCTGTATAGGGTCTGCCCTTCAGACCACGGATCTCCTCCGGTTTCAGGGCCGGGATCCGGTCGGGCATGAAGAGCCCCTCGTCGGGGGCCTGCCCCCGGAGGAGGGCCTCCCGAAAGGACACCCTTTCCTTGAAAGGGACGATCCCGGGCGCCTGGTCCAGGTTCCGGTTGGTGCTGTAGTAGAGAATCCGCTCCGCCATGTCCATGCTCACTTTTCCGCCGCCAGGATCGCCTCCACCTCCACCAGGGCCTGCTTCGGCAGGGCCGCGACACCCACGGTGGCCCGGGCGGGATAGGGTTGCCGGAAATACCGTGCCATGATCTCGTTCACCCGGGGGAAGTGTCCCAGGTCCGTGAGAAAGATGGTCAGCTTCACCGCGTCGTCCAGGCCCAGACCGGCGGCTTCCGCCACGGCCTTCAGGTTGGAGAAGACCCGGTGGATCTGCTTCTCGATCCCCTCCTCCAGCGCCATCGTCGCCGGGTCGAGGCCGATCTGTCCGGAGAGGAACACGAATCCCCCCGCCCGGACGGCCTGGGAGTAGGTGCCGATGGCCTTCGGGGCCGCGTCCGTTGCGATGATGTCCTTGACCGCCATGTCATCCTCCGTTTGTCCCGGAATCGGCTGATACAAGAGGGTCCTGCCGGGATCCGCATCCCCTGCCCGATGTGCCGCGGAATCCACCGTTGCCGGCGGTGACGCGCCACTATAGGAAACGCCCCGGGGCCTGTCAAGGCGGAGCAACCCGCCGGGCATGCCTTTTCAAAAACGAAGTCTCACACCGCAATGTCGAAGGAAACCATCTTGATCGGACCCGGCCGGAGATGTTCTTTGCATCGCCGTGACGTCTTATCGCGGAAGGACACCCGATTCGCCGTTGCTTTCAATTCCCCGGAACAGCAGTTTGCACAGGTTGTCCGTCAGTTCGTCCGGGTCGATTTCCTTGTCGAAGATGACCTCTCTCAGGCAGATATGCTCCAGGCTGCCCAGAAGCACCTGACGAATGAACTTGGGAGGGATGTCATTCCGGATCTCACCATTAGCAACCCCCTCTTCAATCACATTCAGAACGGTTCGAGCATAGACGGTGACAATCCAATCATAGGTTTCGCTCGTGTAAAAACCCGGCATGCCTCGAACCACAAGGGAAAGCAGTTTTGCGATGATCCGGTTGGATGCATACACATTGATATGCATCCAGATCAGCCTGCGCAGCTTGTTCGTTGTCCCTTTTATGCCCTTCAGGTCCAATTCAAAGCGGGCCAGGTGACGATCCAGGTAGTGCCGCAGAACCACGTACAGGAGGTCTCGCTTATCTTTGAAATACTTGTAGATCAGGGGTTCGCTCACACCCGCGGTCCTGGCGATCTCGGCCGTGGTGATCGAGTCGAATTCCTTGACTTCCAGCAGGGATTTCAGCGCTTCGATGATCTTCAGTTTGCCCGGCGGCATGGTTCCCATCATATCGCGATCGGCGGTCTGCTTTCTTTCCGTTATCACTCGTAACACCCGTTCCTTGACCCTGTGTTCCCATGGATCTGACAACAACAGGAGCCTTCATTTCATATAACGTAATTGATTTCTGCAGGATACAACTCACAGACGGCCGGCTCATCCAGACCCGCTTTTGTGTTCCGCTTCTTTTGTTTCCATCGCTTACCCGTTTACCATTGACATGACAAGCTTTTTCCGGATGCGAATCTCCGCGGTCGTTAAAAGAAAAAATATTCTTGACAAGACCTAGGGTGAGTGAGTATTACTCACCCACTATTAACGACACGGGTATTTGGTTTCAACAATCTGTTAATATGGAAATATTTGCTTGCAAACGAAGGTTAGTGACATTAACGTACGGAGGCATCAAACCATGGAGCAAAGCGATTTTATCTGGGATTACCGCGATCCCTACGAATGGATGAAGCGGGTGAGCAGGGGAACGTTTCCACCAATGATCATCACCTGTGCCATCACGGGGGGACTGCACGGAAAGGAATCGAACGAGAACCTTCCGGAAACGGCGGAGGAGCAGGCCGACGCCGTGTATGAGGCCTACCGGGCGGGCGCCGTATCCGTCCATATTCATGCCCGCGATACCGGCAATCTGGCCATGACGACCAGTAAGGCGGAACATTATTCGCGGGTCAACCGGCTTATCCGTGAACGCTGTCCCGACATCATCATCAACAATACGACCGGCGGGAGCCCGGGGCTGTCTCTTCAGGAGAGAATGGCCTGCCTTTATGCGGATCCGGCGCCTGACATGGCCAGTCTCAATCCCGGCCCTTTCATGATGAAGTTCTTCCTGAACGAGAGGAAACCGCCTCTCGATCATACGCGCCCGGGAACGATGTTCGACGCCTGCGTTCCCGCCAGCTACAGCGACGTGAACGCCTTCGCCGGAACGATGAAGGAGAAGGGGATCAAGCCGGAAATCGAGTTGTACCACCCGGGGCAATACTGGGTCATTCAGGATCTCATCCGGGAAGGCAACCTGGATCCCCCGTACATGGTTCAATTTGTACTCGGGTTCCAGACCTCATCCTACCCCACGCCCGCCAACGTCCTGTCCCTCATCCATGAACTGCCCCCGCATTCGATCTTCTCGCTCATCGGCGTCGGCCCCTACCAGTTGTCGATGAACGTCATGTCCATCATTCTCGGAGGGCACGTACGGGTCGGCATGGAAGACAACCTCTATTTTCGAAGGGGCGAAAAGGTGAAAAGCAACGCCCAGGTCGTCGCACGGATCAAGCGCATTGCGGAAGACATGAATCGTGACGTTGCCGACGTCGCCCAGGCTCGTGAAATCCTCGGGCTGCCGCAGCGCCCCTGACGGGAGGCCGTACACTGGCCATCACACAATGAATGCACACCGGGAGGTACCGAATGGAAGATGCAAAACCGACCTGCGAGGGACGAATCAAAGTCCCCTACAAATGGTTTGTGGGCGAAACGGGAAGCCGCTTCTTCACCGCACTCCGGGATCGATGTGAAATCTGGGGGACAAGGTGTTCGAGGTGCAACAAGGTATATGTCCCGCCGGTGAAGAACTGCTGGGGATGCTTCCAGCCGCTCGACGAATGGGTCCCCGTCAGCGATTCCGGGGTTGTGGAATCCTTCACTGTCGCGCGCTGTCCGGATGCCATGTTCGGGCTCGATCCCCCCGTAGTCTACGGTCTGATCCGCCTTGGGAAAGCCAGCGGATCGCTCCTGCATTACATCGGAGAAGTCAAGCCGGAAGAAGTGAAGGTCGGGATGCGGGTCAAGGCGGTTTTTGCCGACCGGCGATCGGGAAACATTCTGGATATCAAGTATTTCGCACCGGTGCGGGAGTAAGGAGACAGACATGGAAAAAGTCGCAGTAATGGGTGTCGGACAGACCTCCTTCGAGCGCGAAAAGAACGAAACGTTTGAAGAGATGGTGTTCGAGGCGGTCCAGACGGCGCTGTCGGATGCCGGTGGGAAAATCGGCGATATCGACAATGTCCTTACGGTCTCCAATGATTTCTGGGACGGCCGGACGATTTCATCCATGTCGGTCATGTACGCGGCCGGGGCCTGGGACAAGGATGTGTCGACCGTCGAGGGGGACGGAATCTTCGGGGCGATCTACGGCGTCATGAGGACGCTTGCCGGTTCGTTCGACACAACACTCGTGGTGGCTCATGCGAAAGGATCCATGGGCCGGATGAATCTGATCACGAACGGGATGTTCGACCCGATCTATCAGCGCCCCCTGGGAATCGATGCAACGATGGCCGCCGCCCTGCAGGCGAGATGCTACATGGAGCGCACCGGCGCCACGGAGGAGGATTTCGCCGGCGTTTCGGTGAAGAATCACCGGAACGGCTGCCTTAACCCCCACGTCCACCTCGGGAAGGAACTGTCCGTCGAAGACGTCCTCAAGTCCCGAAAAATCTCGGACCCCTTGAAACGATATGACTGTTCTCCCGTCTCGGACGGGGCCGCCGCAATCGTGCTGGCCAATGAGCGCGGAGCGAAGCGGTTCGTGCAAAAACCGGCCTGGATCAGGGGAATGGGACACTGCTCCGACTCCTACACGCTCGGCTACCGGGACCTGGCAAATACCCGCGCACTGCAGGCGGCGTCCCGGAAAGCCTATGCAATGGCCGGCATCGTCAATCCCTTGAAGGAGTTGGATATCGTAGAGCTTTACGACGCGTATTCCTACATGGAACTCCTCTGGTACGAGGGGCTGGGACTGGCCGCAGAGGGCCGCGGTGCAGAGCTGATGAGGTCCGGAGTCACGTGCATGGGCGGGGACCTTCCGGTGAATCCCTCAGGTGGCGTGCTCAGCGCCCATCCGGTGCTCGTCGCCGGCCTGGCACGGCTGGCCGAGGCGGTTCTGCAGGTGCGGGGTGACGCCGGGGAACGGCAGGTGGCCGGCGCGAAAACCGCCCTGGCGCATGGAATCAACGGCGCCTGCGGGCAGGCACACGGCGTCATCGTGATCGGAACATAAAGAGAGGGAAGAACGATATGGGCAAACGGGCAGCAATCGTAGGTTTCGGCCAGACCAGGGGGAGCAGCTCCCGAAAAGACGTCAACGGGATCGAGATGATCCATGAGGCGGTGAGCGCGGCCCTGGCGGATGCTGAACTGGGCATTGAGGATATCGATGCCGTCGTGATCGGCAACATGGATCACTTCGAGGGCATCAACTATGTGGACATGTGGAGTGTCGAGGGCTCCGGGGGCGTCATGAAGCCCATCATCAAGGTGACGACGGGGGGAACAACGGGTACGACGGTGGCCATGTGCGCCTACTACCACGTGGCCTCGGGATTGTTCGACCGGGTGCTGGCCATCGGGTGGGAGAAGAACTCCGAATCCGATACGACAGGCGCCATCATCACGGCATACGACCCCATCTGGGAGCGTCCCAACATGGCCGGCGCCATCGGCGGCCTTGCCGTCGATGCCAGCAGATACATGCACGACCACGGCGTGACGGAGCGGGACGGAGCCAGGGTCACCGTCCGGGATCGGTTGAACGCCCTCAACAATCCCTACGCACATCTTCGCCAGGAGTGGATGCGCGGGAAGGACGTGACCACCCTCGTGGATCTCCTGGTTTCATCCGAGGAGAACCAGGTCCTGGCCTACCCGCTCAGGATGAGCGACCTGTGTCCAAGGACCGATGCCGCGGCCGCCCTGATCTTTGCGTCGGAAGAGGTCGCCGAAACAATCGCACCGGTCCCGGCCTGGGTCCTCGCCGTCGCCAACCGGCATAATACTGTTTATTACGGGGACCTCGACTGGTCCCTGAACGAAACGCTGGAGGCCGCCTCGCGCCAGGCCTTCGCCAAAGTCGGAATCAGGGAGCCGCTCAAGGAGATCGATGTCTGCGAGCTCTATCTCCCCTATTCCTATGCGGGCCTGGCCTGGATCGAGTCGATCGGTTTCTGCGGTCCCGGCGAGGGGCGGCGTCTGCTCTGGGACGGTGTCACCGACATGGACGGAGAAATACCGATGAATCCCTCCGGTGGGGTCATGAGCTCCAATCCCATCGGCGCCACCGGGGTCATCCGCGTGGGGGAAGCGGCCATTCAGATCATGGGGAAAGCGGGTCCTCGCCAGGTGAATCGGGATGTGAAGATCGCCATGGCGACCGGTTTTGGAGGCTGCTACTGGGCGGACGTGCTTCTTCTCGGGAAAGACAAACCCCTTTAGAGATCACGATGCGTGGAGGATGGAATGGCGGATCGCAAAACGGGGCAGACCGAACTGCTCCATGTAACGTCTGGAGATATGTATCAGCCCTATTCGTATTCCCTGGGCCGCTTGGGGGCTGAATTCCTGAACACAATCAAAGTGGAGAAAAGGTTCCTCGGCGCTCGATGCCCCGGATGCAACCGGGTGTACGTGCCCCCGAGGAGTGTTTGCGGCCGGTGCCACATGAAAATGGAGGACCTGGTCCCGGTCTCGGATGAAGGGGAAATCGTCGCGTGCGCAATCATCGAGTTCGGGTTCGTGGATCCCAATACGGGGATCGCGCGTCCGGTTCCGTACGGGACGGCCTTCATCCGTCTGGACGGTGCTGACACCGCGCTGCCGCACTTTCTCGACAGCGTCGACCGGGAGAAAGTGAAGGTGGGCGCCCGGGTGAAGGCCGTCTTCGAAGAGACGAGGACCGGGAAGATTATGGACATCAAGCACTTTGCGCTGATCGACCAATACAGAAGACCAGGAGGCTCAAATGGATTTTCAGTTGAATGAGGAACAGAGGCTTTTGAAGGAATCCGTCGCCCGATTCGTGGATAACCAGGTGATCCCGCTGGCACCCGAGATCGACGAGGACGGGCTGTTTCCCGAAAAGAACTTCCGGACCATGGCGGAAATGGGGCTTTTCGGGATTTCCATCCCCCAGGAATTCGGCGGAAGCGGTGTCGATCTTCTGTCCTGCCAGCTCGTCATGGAAGAGCTCGCCAGGGGATGCGCGGCCACCGCCAACACCTTCGGGGCGCACTCGATTCTCTGCACGGAAAACCTGTGCCGGAACGGAAATGACGAACAGCGGAAGAAGTACCTGCCCGACCTGATCGCGGGGATAAAGATCGGTGCCATCGGCATCACGGAGCCGGAGGCGGGATCCGACGCCCTGTCGATGAGGACGAGGGCCGAGAAGAAGGGCGATTCCTACATCCTCAACGGAAGCAAGATGTTCATCACCAACGGTCCCGTGGCGGACGTGGTGATCGTGTACGCCAAGACGGATCCGGCAGCGGGGGCCCGTGGAATCACCGCCTTCATCGTGGAGAACGGCTTCCCGGGTTTTGCCAGGGGAAGATCGCTCAAGAAGATGGGCGTAAAGGGGTCGCCCACCGGGGAACTCATCTTTGAAAATTGCGAAGTGCCCGCCCGGAACGTGCTGCTGGGCGAAAACAAGGGCATCCAGGTGCTCATGAACGGCCTGGACCGCGAACGGATCACCTACTCGATTCTCCCGGTCGGCATGGCCCAGGGCGCTTTCGACGTCGCCATCCGCTACGCGAAGCAGAGAGTGCAGTTCGGCAAGCCCATCGCCTCATTTCAGATGGTCCAGGAAATGCTGGCGGACATGGCGACCCTGATCCAGGCCGGTAGGATCCTGGGATACTGGGCAGCCACGGAAGCCGACTCGGGAAAGAGGGTCACCCTCGAGGCGTCCTACGCAAAGGTTTTCAACTCCCACGTGGGGATGGAAGTGGTGAACAAGGCGCTGCAGATCCTCGGCGGTTACGGGTACATCAGTGAGTTCCCGATAGAAAGAATGTATCGGGATATCAAGGGTATAGAAATTGGGGCGGGGACCACCCAGATTCAGAAACTGATCATAGCCAGAGAGCTGCTGGCAAAGTTCGGCTGATTGCGGGGGAAGTCGCGGCGCGTCCGCTGAAGCCTGGGGAGGCAGTGGGGATCGCCCTCCAGAGAAATGGATCACCTTTCATCAAAAAGGAGAACAGACATGTTGATTCAGGAAAGATTCAGCAAAAATGAATGGCACAAGTCAACCGTGCAGAAACTGTTCTACGAGGTCTGCCTGGATCGGCCGGACAAGACGGCCATCGTCTATGGAGGGGATGACATCTCCTACGCGGCAGTTCAGGACAGGGTGAACCGTCTCGCCGGCTCGCTCATGAAGCTCGGGCTGGGAAAGGGGGACAGGGTCTGCATGCTGCCCTCCCCAACCCCGGACTTCGTCTACCTCTACTTCGCCGTCCTGCAGGTCGGGGCGGTGATCAATCCCCTGAACCTGCTGTGGGGACAGATCGAATTCACGGGCATCCTCAAGAGAAACGACCCGAAGATGATCGTGACGGTCGACCGGTACGGAGGCCGCGATTACATCGGGCTCATGCGGGACTGCATCCCCGATCTCGTGTTCGGCGAAGGCCGCGTCTCCTCGAAGAGCGTCCCCGCCCTGAGCCACCTGGTCAGCTGCAGCAAGGAAGGGAACAAGTACGAGGGGTTCCTGGATCTTCACGGCCTGATCGATGGTGGGGCGGGCTATGACGGGGACGCGATGCGACGGCTCGTCATGGATGCGGAGCCGACGGACATCCAGTTCATCTGCCAGACCTCCGGATCGACGGGCCTGTCGAAAAGCGCCCTCTGGGACCACCGGCCGCCCCTGGGAACGGTCCATTATGCGGCCAAGGGCCAGGATTACAATGAAAACGACAAGTACATGAACATCGCACCTTTCTACCACAACAGCGGCATCTACGCGATCAACCTGGCCCTCACCTACTGCGGCTCCACACTTTTCCTGACGGACACCTTCAACCCCATCGAGGTGGTCGAGGTGATCGACAGGTACGGCTGCACCTGCACACTGGGCTTTGACGCCCATTTCGTGGCGATGCGGCAGGCGATGAAGGCAAAAAACACGAAATTCACGATCCGTAAGATCAATGGAGCGATCAGCGCCCAGTCGTATGATATGATCATCCAGGACATGATGCAGGTGGATGAGGCGGAGGCGAACATCCAGAGGCTCTACGCCCAGACCGAAAATGGGCCCCTGGTCACGCTCGGTGAATACGACTGCTCCGTCCACCGCATCCGGAAATACACAAACGGGCGGGCCGTCCCCGGCGTCGAGCTTGTGATCAAGGACATCGGCACGGGCGAAAAGCTTCCCGACGGAAAGCAGGGTGAAATCCGCTACCGGAGCCCCTTCAGCTTCAAGGGGTACTACAAGCAGGAGAAGGAATCGAAGGAAGTCTTCGACGATGAAGGGTATATCAAGAGCGGGGACTTCGGGATGATGGAGAATGGGTATCTCGTGTTCCTGGGCCGGATGGGCGGCGTCATCAAGACGGGCGGCGAGAATGTATCCACGACATACGTCTCCACGCTGCTCCTGGAGTTGTTCCCGGCTGAATTCGAGGATGTCCAGACATTCGGCGTCCCGGACCCCTACTGGGGAGCAAAGCTGGTGTCCCTGGTCCGGATCAAGGCCGGGCAGAAGCTCCGGAACGTCGAGGAGCTCAAGAAGGTGTGCAAGGGAAGAATGGCGAATTACGAGATCCCCAAGATGATCCTTGAATGGGAAGGTCCGTGGCCCACGACGGCCGAAGGAAAAGTGAACGTGAAGGTCCTGCAGCAGGAAGCCGAAAAGAGGGCCGGAGCGGCCAAGCCGGAATAGCCGGCTCCCTTCTGCAAGGATCGTTTCCGACATCGGGAGGAAGAAGGAAATGATAAAAACAGGTGCTCAATATCGGGATGATATGGAGAGAATGAAACCGAGCATCTACATGATGGGGCAAAAGGTCGAAAATTACCAGAAAGACCCCCGGTTCCGGTCCTCATTCAATCTTGTCGCCCTGAACCATGATATTTGCTTTGATGAAAAATACAGGGATCTCGCCGTATGCCACGAGCCTTTCGTGGATGAGCCGGTTCGGCGGTTTACGCATAAGCTCCAGACGACTCAGGAAGATTCCCTGAAGAAGGCCCAATTGACCCGGCAGGTTTGTCGCCACCACATCTGCGGGTGGTGCATGTCCAACAGCCTGTGCATTCTCTGGACGCTGACCCATGATATCGACCGGAAATACGGCACGGAGTATCACCAGCGTTTCAAGGAGTTCGCCGGGTTCCTGATGAAGAACGATTACGACTGCTTCTGGGCGATGATGAACCCCAAGGGCGACCGGTCGCTGAAGCTGGACCAGCAGAAGCAGGGCAGTCCGGGAGTCAAAATCGTAAAGAAGGATAAGAAGGGCATTGTCGTCCGGGGGGCGAAAGTCAGCAATTCATATGCGACCTGCTCCCTGTACACGTTCGCTGTGCCGTGCACGGCGCTGACGGAAGGCGAGAAAGATTACGCCGTTGCGTTTGCCGTGCCATCGGATGAAAAAGGAGTTCACTTCATCGTCAGGCCGGCGCCGAACCGGGACAGTTCCGCTCCCGATCATGACATGGAGAATCCGATCGGGTCCGAAATCGGGATCGTGGAGGGGACGGTCATCTTTGACGATGTTTTCGTTCCCTGGGAAAGGGTGTTCATGTGCGGCGAATGGGACATGGCGGCGCAGCTGCCTTTCCTGTTCTCCAACATCCACCGCCAGTCGAAGTGCGCGTGCCTGGCGGGGCACACGGACCTGGTCTGCGGGGTGGCCTCCCTGGTGGCCGACGTCAACGGGACGGACCGGATCAGCCACATCCGGGAAAAGATCACCCACCTGATGACGGAGGCGGAGGTCGCCTACGGGTGCTCCCTCGGGGCGGCCATGGAGGGGCGGCAGCACGCCGGGGGAATCTTCATCCCCAGCACGGCCATCTCCAACGCCGGCGTCACCTACATCAAGAAGCTGACGGGGGAGCAGATCCAGCTCCTGCACGACGTCTCCGGCGGCATCATCTGCACGATGCCCGTCGAGGCGGACTACCGGAATCCGGTGACAAAAAAATGGATGGACGATTACCTGTTCGGGAACGCCCGGTACACGACGGAAGAGCGCCTGAGAGCCCTCTATCTGGCCCAGGAGATCGCTTCCTCCAAGTTTACGGGGTATTTCATCGGCTGGGGTGTCAATGCGGCAGGATCGCCGGCGGCCTGTGACATCTTTGTCCGGAGCCATTACGACCTGAAGGCGTCCGTCGGCGTTGCCAGAGAATGGGCCGGGATCAAAGAAAAGAAACACCCTGCAGAAAAGGCAGGCAGCGAACGCTGACCGATTGCTGTCCGGGACTGTCGGGGCTTACCTGACAGTCCCGCCTCTCCGGGTGGCTGCGTAGAGGCTGCCAACCCGGAGAGGCATCTGCCTGCAATTCGCTTTGCATCCTCGCGGTTCCAACCGCCCCCTCCATTTCCGCGGCCTTGATCGATCCCGGATCAATATCGAAAGGGAAAGGACAAGAATCCGCCGGGAAGGCCTGATACACCTGTAAAAAAAAGACATTCCGGAGGTCCCGCGGCGGCGGGTTTGCGAATTTTCCCCCCGCCGCCCGGCTGGCAGTAGCCGGGAGAGGTCGACCTGTGCTATCTTTTTCACGGCCATTGCAATTGATGCCTGGGGTGCCTGTTCTCCCCGGAAAAGATCAATCCTTTTTTGTTGCGATCCAAATGCCATGATCCACCCCGAGCGCATCACTCCCCTGAATCGTGAGTCCCCCCGGAGGGGGCGCTGGGTCCTTTACTGGATGCAGGCGTCCCAGCGGGCGTCCTGGAACCACGCCCTGGAGTTCGCCGTCCGGGAGGCCAACGGGCTGGGTCTTCCCGTCGTGGCCTTCTTCGGCCTCACGCCGGACTTCCCCGAGGCGAACCTGCGGCACTACCGGTTTCTCCTGGAGGGACTTCGGGAAGTTCAGAATGACCTGGGAAAACGGGGCGTCGCCCTGGTTGTCCGGGCCGCCTCTCCGGAGAGGGGCGCCCTGGAGCTGTGCCGGGATGCCGCCCTGGCCGTGACGGACCGCGGCTATCTGAGGATCCAGAAGGCCTGGCGGGAGTCCGCCGCCCGGGAGGCTCCCTGCCCGCTTATCCAGGTCGAATCGGACGTGATCGTTCCGGTGGAGTCGGCATCGCCGAAGGAGGAGTTCAGCGCCGCTACGCTGCGGCCGAAGATTCGGGCCCGCCTGTCGGATTTCCTGCATCCCCTGGAAGAGACACCGGTGAAGCGCGACTCCCTGGGTCTTCGTCTGCCCGGCCTCTCCCTGGACGACCCGGAGGCCGTCCTGCGCACTCTTCCTCTGGACCGGAGCGTGCCACCCGTCGATTCCTTCCGGGGCGGCCCCGGCGAGGCGGGGAAACGCCTGAAGCGTTTTCTTGACACCGCCCTGGACCGCTACCATACGGGGCGGAACATCCCCGGTTCCGATGCGGTCTCGGACCTGAGCCCTTACCTGCACTTCGGCCACGTGTCTCCCCTGGAGATCGCCCTGGCCGTCCGGGCATCCCGGCGCGGGAACCCGGCCGCGAAGGACGCCTTCCTGGAGGAGCTGATCGTCCGGAGGGAGCTGGCCGTGAATTTCGTCCACTACAATCCGACCTACGACGCCTATGAAGGGGCCGTCCCGGCCTGGGCCCGGCGGACCCTGGCAGATCATGATCGGGATCCCCGGGAATACCGATACGGCCTCCATGACCTCGAGGAGGCCCGGACCCACGATCCCTTCTGGAACGCGGCCCAGCGGGAAATGGTCCGGACGGGGAAGATGCACAACTACATGCGGATGTACTGGGGAAAAAAGATTCTCGAATGGAGCGCTTCCCCGGCGGATGCCTTTCGGACAATGCTCGCGCTGAACAATCGCTGGGAGCTGGACGGCCGCGACCCCAACGGCTTTGCCGGGGTGGCCTGGTGCCTCGGAAAGCACGACCGGCCCTGGGGGGAGCGAACCATTTTCGGGAAAGTCCGCTATATGAACGCCGCGGGGCTTAAACGGAAGTTCGACATGGCACCCTACCTGGAACGCTTCGGCAGTGATGTGTAAACCCTTTGTTTCCGGGAGTCCGGCACCTCCCGTCTTCTCCAGAACCCGATTTTTCCTTGCGTTGCACCGCTCAATCCCGTATGTTTCAACGCAGCCGCCCCCTGGCGGCCCCCGAATCTTTCAAACTCAAGGGGAACCGACCCATGCAATATCGGAGAGTCATCGCCGTCGTTCTCATTCTCCTGCTTCTTGTTGTCCCGTCGGCCGCCCTGGCCAAGGCGAAGAAGGCCCGGGTCAAGGCCGGGAAGGCACCGCCGGCCCCTATTCTCAAGTCGGCCCTCGTGGTGAACCACAACACCGGCGCCACACTCTTCGCCGAGAACCCGGACCAGATGATTCCGCCGGCATCACTGACCAAGATCATGACCCTCTACCTGGTCTTCGAAGACCTCCAGCAGGGCAGGGTCCGCGTGAGCGACCCGGTGTCCGTCAGCGGGAAGGCCTACGCCACGAAAGGCACCACGATGTTTCTCGAAAAAGGGGAAAAGGTGCCTCTCATCGAGCTGATCAAGGGGATCTCCGTGGCCTCGGCCAATGACGCGGCCCAGGCCGTGGCGGAGCACCTGGGCGGAGGAAGCGCGGCGAACTTCGTGGCCCGGATGAACGGAAAGGCCCGGGAGCTGGGGATGACCCGGACCCGCTTCATGAATCCCCACGGCCTACCGGCCAAGGGGCAGGTCACGACGGCCCGGGACATGATGACGCTGTCCCGTTCCTACCTGGACCGCTTCCCCGAATCCCTCACCATCCATTCCATGCGGGAATACACCTATCACAACAAGATCCTGCGCAACCGGAACCGGCTCCTGGCCCACTACCCCGGGGCGGATGGAATCAAGACGGGCTTCGTCTGCGCCTCCGGCTACAACATCATCGCCACGGCAAAACGCGACAACGTCCGGATGATGGCGGTGGTCCTGGGGGCCCGGACGCCGAAGCTCCGGGCGAGCGAGACGGAACGGCTGCTGGACGCGGGCTTCGGGAAAGTCAACGGCGGCCGGAATCACGCCGCCGTCGGAGAAGACATTCAGGAGGACCGGGACGGAGGGTCTTTCTCCGGGTCCGGTTCTTCACCCCTGCCTGCACCCTTGCAGGCGGGGCGCATTCACGTACTGACTCCAAGCTTCGGCAGCAGGTAGGCCTGAAGAAAGAACCACACCGCGACAACAAGCAGGACAATCCAGAAATCGTTCATGGTATTCTCCGAACGGCGCCGGTTTCGAGGATTTCTTCGGTCGAGTGCCGAAGGAATCATCTGCGCCTCGGGGAAAAGATAGGCATCCCTTCCCATCCAGGCAAATTTCATCCCCGGAGGACCGGGGCCGGAAACGCTCGGGGATGACACCGTTTCGGGACAATCCTATGAACGGGAGAGAAAGACGGACCAGCCCGCCCGGAGGGATCCGGGAAGCAGATCCACCGCACCCGACGCCTCCGCCACGGGGGTGAAGCCGCAGTCCTGGCAGCGGACCTCGCCGCGACTCTTCACATAGCATCCCTGGGTGATCGCGCCGTCCGGGTCCACGTTGACCAGGATGTCGTCATGGCATCGCCACGAACCCGCCGCCATGGCGCGGAGGCGGCCGGCATCGTTGAGGATCGGGAAACCCTGCTCCTTCAGGCCGATGATCTCCTCGACCGTTTCCCGCCGCTCCGCCCGGGTCATGGACAGGGGGGCCTCCCCCTGTCCGTAGGGATAGAAGAACTGCAGCGTGACCCCCCGGACGGAGGGAATCTCCCGGAGCATCGCCAGCAGCGGTTCCAGCTCCCGACGGTTCTCCCGGTGGACGGTGATGTGAACGAGCACCCTGGGGTGACGGGTTTCCCGCAGGTTCTTCATGACCCGTTCGAAGGAACCGCTCCGGAGCCGGTCGTGGATTTCCTTCCGGCCGTCCAGGCTCACCCAGAGGATATCCGCCGGCCCCCGGAGGGGAAAGGTGCCGTTGGTCGTCACGGCAACCCGGGTAAAGAGGCCTTTCGCATAGCCCAGGGCATCGTCCAGGGTGTGCCCGCGGTCTTCCCAGAGAAAGGGCTCGCCTCCCTCGAAGACGACGATCCGGGTCCCCATCTCCGCCAGCGAGTCCAGAGCGCGGCGGACCGTATCCCAGTCCATGGAATTCCCGGGCCGTTTGGCCCGGCGGTGAAAGGGGCAGCCCCTGCAGGCCAGGTTGCATCGCCAGGTGATCTTGAAGCTCGCCAGGAGGGGGGTCTTTCGCCGAAGAAAGAGGCGTCCCGCAAAAAAACCCGCAAAATCGAATACGTCCCGCATGGGGAAAGTTGAATTCAGACTCATGAAATTGAATGGCCGTTCTCCCTGTGCCGCCTTTCCGGCCGTCCCATACCACAAAGGCCTGTCCCGTCAAATGGAATTCTCTTGCAAATCGAGGTCCTTTCCGTAAGATAGCGGAGCCGCGGGAAATGCCCGCCGAATGGTCTGCCGGGGTCATTCCCGGGAACGATGAAGGTCACAAATACCTTGGATTCCACAAATACCGTCATTCACTATCTCGACAACGCCGCAACGTCCTGGCCCAAGCCGGAGGCCGTCTACCGGGCCATGGACCGGTTCAGCCGAGAAATCGGAGGCAGCCCGGGCCGCTCGGCCCACCGCCGATCCGTCGACGCGGCACGAATCATCCTGGAGGCGCGGGAAAACACGGCCCGCCTCCTGGGTGTCTCCGATCCCATGCGGGTCGTCTTCACGAAAAACGCCACGGAGGCCCTGAACCTGGCCATCCAGGGCATCCTTTCCCCGGGGGACCACGTCGTCACGTCCTCCATCGAGCACAACTCGGTCATGCGCCCCCTCCGCTTCCTGGAGACAAACGGCGTGGAGCTCACGGTGGTCCGCTGCTCGCGGGAGGGCGCCCTTGACCCGGCATCCGTGGCCGCGGCGATCCGGCCGAACACCCGGGCCGTTTTCATGACCCACGCCTCCAATGTGGCGGGAACGATCCTGCCCGTGGAGGAGATCGGGACCATCACGAGGGAGCGGGGGATTGTCCTGGGTGTCGACGCCGCCCAGACGGCCGGGGCCGTGCCGCTGTCGATGGAGCAGGCAAAGATCGACCTGCTGGCCTTTACGGGCCATAAATCCCTCTTCGGGCCCCAGGGGACCGGGGGTCTCTGCGTCGGTCCCGGCCTGGAGCGGCGGCTCCGTCCCCTCCTCCGGGGCGGCACGGGGAGCCGTTCCGAGTTCGAGGAGCAGCCGGACTTCCTGCCCGACAAGTTCGAGTCGGGAACGCCCAACACGGTGGGCCTGGCGGGTCTGGCCGCCGGGACGGCGATGATCCTGGAAATTGGCGTGGAGAATGTGCGGCGCCACGAGGAAATCCTGACGGCGGCCTTCCTCGACGGACTCCGCTCTCTCAACGGAATCACCATTTACGGCCCCCCGTCAGCTGCCTGGCGCATCCCCGTCGTATCCCTGAACGTCGGGGACCTTTCGCCCGCGGAGGTGTCCCTGGCCCTGGACGAGCGCTTCGGCATCCTGACCCGCCCCGGGCTGCACTGTGCCCCGGCGGCCCACCGGACCCTGAAGACCTTCCCCGACGGGGCCGTCCGCTTTTCGTTCGGCCTTTTCAACGATGCCGCAGACGTAACGGCGGCCCTGGAGGCTTTGGAAGAAATCAGCAGCGGTAGAACATGAGTCGTCATCATTCCTTCCGGAGAAACGAATGACCGAGGAGAAAGTCCGCCTGACCGAGACGGTCCGCGGGGCCGGCTGAGCCTGCAAGATCGGTCCGGGCGACCTGCACGAAGTTCTTAAGGATCTGCCACTCGCCTCCCATCCGAGCCTGATCGTGGGCATGGAGCACGGCGAGGACGCGGGGGTGTATCAGCTCCGGGAAGACCTGGCGGTCATCCAGACGGTGGACTTCTTTACGCCCATCGTCGACGATCCCTACACGTTCGGCCAAATCGCCGCAGCCAACGCCCTGAGCGACGTCTACGCCATGGGCGGGCGGCCCCTGACAGCCCTGAACATCGTCTGCTTCCCCATCGATAAAATGGATAAAACGATCCTCCGGGAGATCCTCCGGGGCGGTCTGGACAAGATGAGGGAGGCCGGTGTTCTCCTCGTGGGCGGCCACAGTGTCGAGGACAACGAGCCGAAATACGGCCTGTCCGTCCTGGGGATCGTCCATCCCGACCGGGTCCTCCTGAATCGCGGCGCCCGTCCCGGGGACCGGCTGATTCTGACGAAGCCCCTGGGGACCGGCATCGCCGGCACGGCCATCAAAGCGGGAATGGCAAGCCCGGAGCTGGCGGAGGAGGCGGTCCGCTCCATGGCTGCCCTGAATGCCGCGGCGGCGGCGGAAATCGAGAAAACCCCGGGAGTCCATGCCTGCACGGACATCACGGGATTCGGCCTCCTGGGCCACGCCTGCGAGATGATCGAGGGAACACGGGAGGGATTGCTGATCCGCTCGTTGGAGGTTCCCTATTTCAAGGGCATCCGCGACCTGGCCGAAACGGGAATCCTTCCGGGAGGTCTCCATCGAAACCGGGCCTTCCGGCAGGGGATGGTGACGGTCGAGTCCTCCTGCCCGGAATGGCTGGCGGACATCCTCCACGACCCGCAGAGTTCAGGCGGGCTGTTTGTCTCCGTGGCAGCCGGGGAAGCGGATGATCTGCTCCGCCGGATCCGTGCCGCCGGAGTCAACGCCGCCGTTGTCGGCGAGGTAACTTCGGAAAACCCCGGCCGGATCCGGGTGGTATAAGGACTTCAAAACGATTGTTGCCGGACGTCTCGTCCCTGGAAACGAACGAGAACCCGCATTTTTCAAGCACCCGGCAGGACGCCGGGTTGCCGGACGCGGCGTGGGCGACAACCTTACGCACCCGGGCATCGGCAAAGGCACGGCCGACGAGCACCCCGGCCATTCCGGTTGCATAACCCCGTCCCCGCCATCCCGGCATGACGGAAAAGCCGATCTCGACGGTGCCGTCGTCGTCAGGGGGTCCGAAGTATCCGCCGGCGCCCACCAGAACCGCAGGCCCGCCGGTTTCTCCCCGCCGAAGCGCATACCAGACGTACCATCCGGCAACACCCGCTCCACCTTCCTCCAGACGTTCCCGGAAAAACTCCCGGGCGTCCCGGTCGTATTCGCCCGGCGGCCATCCGGGTTCGACCCGGGCATTCAGCAGGGACGCCAGACATTCGGGGGATTCGCCCTCGGCGGCAAGATGATCGGGTGTGGCCGCGATCATCTCCAGGGAACCGGCGGACATGGTGGCAGGCTCGGGGGCATTCATGGCGTTGCGTTGAAAAGGGAACGGGAACAGACTTGTGTTTGATTCCGGCAAAATGAAAGGGGACAGATTGGAAATCGGTCCCCTTTTCTTCGCCGTTTCAGAAGGAGCGGATGCTTCGACCTGCCCCCTTTTTCTCGTTGTCTTTATGCGTCGGAGGAGGAGGAAGATTCCGTCTTTGCGGGTTCGCTGGAACTCGTCTCCGAAGAAGATGAAGATTCCTTGGGCTCGTGCGCCTCGGTCTTGGGGGCCTTCTTTCCGCCGTAGTCCGTCACGTACCAGCCCGATCCCTTCAGGTGGAACGTCGTCTGGGACATGAGCTTTTTCACCGGTCCCTTGCAGAACTGGCAAGACGTTGCGGGGGCATCGCTGATCCGCTGGAACATCTCGAAAACCTTCCCGCATTTCCGGCATTTGTATTCGTAGATCGGCATCTCCTCAAACCTCCATCCAAATCTTAATTGACCCAGTCTCCCAGCCGATACCGGCTGTCAAAGCACTCCGCCACGATCCCCACTTCCGGTTGCCGAAGGCCCTGGAGGATCGTCCGGGTGATCCCGTGGACCGTCTCCTCTTCCCTTATCTTCTCCGCCTCCGGGGCATCAAAGTCGATTTCGCCCCGGTCGAAACGGATGATATGCACCAGTTCGTGAGCGGCGATGTACAGGAGCAGGGGATTGAGCCGGATGAAAGAGGTGCCCCGCTCCACGGCGTCGAGAATCCGGTGGTCCTGGAGGCAAACCCTGTAGAAGTGCATCCCCGGAACCTGCCCCATCCCCGCCTTCTCCCGTTCCGATTGGTACTTGCACAGGTGGGCGAAGGCCTCATCCCTAACCTCGTGATTTTCGAGGAAAGCCAGGGTTTTCACATCATACCGGTGGACCTTCATGTCATCCGTACTCAACCGGAAGTGCCTCCCCACCAGGCTTTCCGCCTGGGCGAAGGCGCCACCGGCAACCTGGACCTGTACGGGAGTGAAAAACCGACCCATCAATGTCACCCTGGAGACGAACAAGGGTTAAAAACCGGTCGTAATATAGTTCGTTCCCGATTCGTGTCAAGCAGTTTTATGCAAACCGCCGGACCCGCGGTTTCTGCCGAAACATCCCTTCTTTCAATGACTTCAAAATCGCGGGACGGGAATCGCCGCTGTCCGCCCGGCCCCCCTGATGAATCGACCCTTTCGGCAGCACCGGCATCCATCACTTCGGAATCGGCGCCGAGGTCATGAGGTACTTGATGTCGTCGTCCTCGAACCGGATCGAAAATCCCACAAAGGGGGAACGGTTGTCCGAATTGATGAAATCGTCCCAGCCGGCGGTCAGATAGAGGTACTTGAGGAGACGCCACTCGCCGTACCCCTTCAGGTGGGCTCGACGGTTGTCATCGCTGAAGTCGAAGGCCTCGAAGGTCAGTTTGAGCCGGTCGTTGAAGGCCAGGTAGTCGAAGCCGGCACCGCCCGTGGATTCGAAGATACCGCCCCGGAGGACAAGGTCCCGGTATCGCTTGGCTACCTGCACGTTGAACAGGAGCCCGTTCTTGTCCCATTCCTCCACCCTGCTCGTGACGCCGCCCACGGTGTAATCCCGGATGTATTTTCGGCCCCGGGGGTCTGCCACAAGGCCCAGGATGTAGAAATAATCCTCCCGCGGCTGGATCCGGAGGTCCACGTAACTCTTCCAGTTGTTGCTCTCAAAGAGATACTCCCCCCGGTATCCCAGGTGGGTCCGGTACTGCTCCTGCTTGGCCAGGTAGCGGTTGATGCCGGCCAGGCCCGTGTTCAGGTTGGTCACGGTCTCATCCTCGTTGATGAGTTTCCCCAGGGTGCCCTTCCCCTGGCTGAGCTTGTCCGAGACGTCCTGCAGGGAGGCAACGGTCTTGTTGAGCCGGTCCGCCATTTCATCGTCTTTCAGGAGCTTCCCGACGGTCCCCTCCCCCTTCTTGATCCCCTCGGTGACCTCGCTCAGGGTCGCAAAGGTCTTCTCCATTTCCTTGGAGGCGCTCTGGAGGTTTTCCACCACCTGGGTGATTTTCTGGTCGTTCTGGGTCACCACCTTGTTGAGGTTCTCGCTCAGCATGCGGCCGTTCTCCAGCATGGCGTGAAGGGTCCGCTCGTTGTTCTTGACGACGGCGTTGAGATTGACGGTCAGCTGCCGGATACTCGTTACGATGTCTCCCACGGCCTCCTCGCCCGCCTTGCCGCCCAGCACCTTGTTCAACGTCGTCGTGACTCCCCGGATATCCTCGGAGATACCGGAGATCTGATGGATCAGCTTGTCGACGTCGGCCTGACGCTCCACGTTGGCGATCTGCTCCCCGTCTTCAAGATTTCCGTTTTCCTTGGTCCCCGCAGACAGCTCGACGTACTTGTCCCCCAGGAGTCCGTGGGTTCGGATGGAGGCCGTCACATCTTTCGCGAGCTTCACGTCCGGCTTGATTCGCAGGGTGATGAGGGCTTTTCCTTCCTGGAGGGCAATGGATTCGACCCGTCCCACCTCGACCCCGGCCACCTGGATGGAGGCATCCTTGTCGAGACCCGCCGCGTTCTCGAAGACAACCTTGATCGTATAGCCCCGCTTCAGGCCGAAACCCGGCTGGGAGACCTGGAAGGACATGAAGGCCAGGATGATGATGCCCGCAAGGACAAAGAGCCCCACTTTCGCTTCCGTGCTGATGGATGTCATGCAAACCTCCCGTGCGCAACGGTCCGCCCGGCGCTTCCTTACAGGATCTGGATGGGCCCCTCGATGCTCCCCGCGAGAAACTGGACCATCACGGGATTCCGGGACGCCCGGACTTCCTCCGGCGTCCCGTATTCGATGATCCGGCCTTCATACAGCATGGCGACGCGGTGACCGATCTCGAAGACCGACTGGATATCGTGGCTGATGACCACGCAGGTCAGATTGAAAATCCGCTGGGTCTCGACGATGAGCTGGTTGATGGCCTCCGTCATGACCGGGTCGAGTCCCGTCGTGGGCTCGTCGAAGAGGATAATCTGCGGCCGCATCGCCAGCGCCCGGGCCAGGCCGACGCGCTTCCTCATGCCGCCGCTCAGCTCCGAGGGCATCTTCTCCTCCACTCCCGACAGTCCCACTGCGCCCAGCCGATCCCGGACAATGTCCATGATCTCCCCGTTGGACATTCTGGTGTGCTCGCGAAGCGGGAAGGCCACATTCTCCGCCACGTTCATGGAATCGAAGAGGGCCGCCTCCTGGAAGAGCATGCCGAATTTCTTGCGGACCTCGTTGAGGTCTTTGTCGTTCAGGGTCGTGATGTCCTGTCCGTCGACAAGCACCTGCCCGCGATCCGGGCGGATCAGGCCGATGATGTGCTTCAGGAGAACGCTCTTGCCGCCCCCGCTGCGGCCGATGATGACGGTCGTCTTCCCCTCCTCGACGGTGAGGTTCAGACCGTCGAGCACTTTCTGCTTTCCAAAGGACTTGTGTATGTCGACCAGTTTTACCATTTCAGAACATGATTGCCGTCAGGATGTAGTCGCTCACCAGAATCGATATGGAAGCCAGAACGACGGCCTCCGTGGTGGCCCGGCCGACCCCCTCGGCGCCACCCCGGGTATTGAACCCCTTGTAGCACCCGATGAGGGCCATCAGCAGGCCGAAACAGGCGGCCTTGGCCAGGCCGTTGTAAATATCGTTCAGGGTTACGTACTTGAAGATATTTTTCATGAAGGCCCCGGAGTTGATGTTCAGGATGTGGACCCCGACGAAGTATCCCCCGAGAATGCCCGTGAAATCGGATACGACGGTGAGCAGCGGAACCATCAGGACCCCGGCGATGAGCCGGGGAACGATCAGGTGCTTCACCGGGTTTGCGGCCATGACCGCCAGGGCGTCGATCTGCTCCGTGACGCGCATGGTCCCCAGCTCGGCCGCCATGGCCGAGCCGGCCCGGGCGGTGACCATCAGGGACGTCAGGACAGGGCCCAGTTCACGGGTCATCCCGAGGGCCACGGTGGATCCGACAAGGCTCTCCGCGGCAAACATGCGGAATCCGTGATATCCTTGGAGCGCCATCACCATGCCCGTAAAGGTCCCCGTCAGGACGACCACGAAGATCGACTTGACTCCGACGAACTCCATCTGCTTGAGGATATGGCGCAACTTCAGGGGAGGGCGAACCATCCAGGACAGGGCCGACAAGAAGAGAAGGAGGATCCTCCCCAACTCCTCGACGTTCTCCAGGACAATCCGGCCGAGGCGGTCAACGGAGGCGGTCGGACCGTTCATTCACAGGGGCCCTCGCTTGGCCGCATGGTCCTGAAGGGCGGACCGGATGATCCGGTCGATGACCCCTGCCTGCGTGATTCCCGCCGCCGCCGCCTGGTGGAAGAAAACGGTGGATGGGGTCATCCCCGGAAGGGTGTTGGGTTCCAGGACGGCCACCCGGCCGTCGGGACGGACGAACATGTCGATCCGGGCGTACCCTTTCAAGTCCAGGACCTGGAAGGCCCGGACCGCCGTTTCCCGGATCCGCTGGAGCACGTCCTCGGGAACCCGGGCGGGAGTCTTGTTTTCTCCCTGCCCGTAGAGGAACTTGTCCTCCAGGGAAAGGATCTCCGTCGTGGGAATCGTCTCGGACGGGACGAGCGCCTCGGGCGCCTCCGATCCCAAAACGCCGCAGGTCACCTCGGTGCCGGAAAGGAACTCCTCCACCAGGACCGTGTTGTCCCAGGAAAAGGCCTCCGCGAGCGCATCGGGGATCCCCGCGGCCGAAACCACTTTTTTGACGGCCGTGCTGCACCCTTCCCGGGTGGGCTTGACGACGCAGGGAAACCCTGCCGTCTCGCCGATCTCTTTCAGGACGGCGTCCGAATCCGCCGTCCAGCGGGCCGCGGTGACGGCAACGGTCCGGGGTACGTCGATTCCGCCTGCTGCCAGCAATCTCCGGCAGACACCCTTATCCATCCCCAGGGCGGAGGCAAGGACCCCCGATCCCGTGTAGGGAACCTGGAGCAGCTCCAGCAGACCCTGGAGGCATCCATCCTCTCCATATTTTCCATGCAGACCGATGCACAGGACATCGAAGCGCTCCCGAAGGACTTCATAGGGAATGAGGGTCGCCTCCCCGGCAAGGTCTTCCTCGATGTCTTTCGTGCTGTTGCGCATGATCAGCTTGACCGGGATCTCCCAGAAACGGGCCTCGCTGTCCATGAAGATCGCCGTGGGCTCATACTTTTTCCGGTCGATCTTGCTGAAGATGTTGCGTCCGCTCTCCAGGGACACCTCCCTCTCGGAGGAAAGTCCCCCCATGACGATCCCCACCCGGATCCGCCCGCCTGTCTGTTCAGCCATCATGCCTCCCCCTTTTCAATTCTGCCTGGAAGCCGACTGTGACGGCCACCCGAAGCCGGGCCTACTTCCGTTATTTTATGCTTTCGTTTCATGAGCCTGCATTTCATGGTCATCTTGCACAAAAGTATCGAGGGCCGCCGGCGACGGAACCTCGTTCCTGACTCAACGATCCGCTTCGCGGATCGGCGACCTCTCCCGAAAGCGGCGAAAACATGGCAAAAAAACCGATGAAGATCAAGTGAAAAAAAGTTCAGATCCGGCGGTGCTGGGGACGGAGGAGATCCTCCACGACCTTGACGGGATTGAAGGTCTCCAGGGGGACCTCCACGAAGATCGTGTTCCAGAAGGCCATGGCGCCGTTCCAGAGCCCGGGGAGCTCCAGGGCTTTCAGGTCCCTTCCCTTTTCCGACTTTCGCGT
>CAYNEJ010000002.1:78131-83897 GCA_964396205.1 uncultured Syntrophaceae bacterium | reverse complement strand
GATCAAAAAGGATGAAATCGCCCTGGCACAGAAGAAGGGAGTCAAGCCCCTGGCCCATGTCGTCGCCTTCGACGCCCTGGTTCCCGTCGTCCATCCGTCGAACCCGGTCAAGGACCTCTCGACCGAGCAGCTCAGCCTGATCTACCAGGGAAAGATCACCAACTGGAAGGAAGTCGGCGGCAAGGACATGAAGATCGTCGCCATCTCCCGCGACTCCTCGTCGGGGACCTTCGAGTCCTGGGATCATTTCGTGATGAAGAAAACCAAGGTGTCCCCCCGGGCCCAGATGCTGGCCTCCAACGGCGCCGTCTACACCGCCGTCTCGAAGAACCGCTACAGCATCGGCTACCTGGGGATGGGCTATGTCAAGAAGAGCGTGAAGGCCCTGAACGTGGGCGGCGTCCAGGCGACCCCGGAGACGGCGCTGTCGAGACAGTACCCCATGTCCCGGGAGCTTTACATGTACACCAACGGGGAGCCCCGGGGCGAAACGGCGAAGTTCCTCGCTTTCGTGAAGGGACCGGCGGGCCAGAAGATCGTCGCCGACAATGGATTCGTGCCTCTCAAGGGCGGCGCCCCCGCTGCCAGGGGCAAAAAAAAGTAAGGGAAGGACAGGCGGATGAACCGCAAACAGAAGGAGACCGCCATCCGGGCGGTCTTCTTTTCCTTTGCCCTCGTATCGATCCTCATTCTGGGCCTGATTGTTGCGTCCCTCTTCCGGGAGGGACTGCCCCTCTTCCGCCAGGTGTCCGTGAAGGACTTCCTGTTCGGAATGGAGTGGTATCCGACATATGATCCGCCCTCGTTCGGGATCTGGCCCCTCATCGTGGGGTCCGTCATCGTGACGGTTTTCGCGACGCTGATCGCCATCCCCGTGGGCGTTCTGACAGCGGTCTACATCGCCGAGGTGGCGCCCGGCCTCGTCAAGGACGTCTTCAAGTCGGTCATCGAGCTTCTGGCGGGTCTGCCCTCGGTCGTGCTGGGATTTTTCGGCATGGTGGTGGTTGCCCCGTGGCTCCAGGACACCTTCGACCTGCCCACGGGGCTGAACATCGTCAACGCATCCATGATCCTCGCCCTGATGGCGGTCCCCACCATCGCCAGCATCTCCGAGGATGCCCTCTACGCCGTCCCCCGGGAATACAAGGAGGCTTCCTACGCCCTGGGGGCGACGACCCACGAAACCATCCTCCGGGTGATCATTCCGTCGGCCCTCTCGGGGATCTCGACGGCGGTCATCCTCGGGATGTCGCGGGCCATCGGGGAGACGATGGTCGTGCTGATGGTCGCCGGCGGCGCCGCCGCCATTCCGGAGAGCATCTTCGACTCGGTCCGGCCCATGCCGGCCAGCATCGCCGCGGAGATGGGCGAGGCCCCGTTCCGGAGCCTCCATTACCAGGCCCTGTTCGCCACGGGCATCGTACTCTTTTTCATCACGCTGGCCTTCAACCTGGTGGCGGACTACATTTCCAACAAATTCAAGGAGGTCGGATCGGGAACGCTATGACCACGACCGCCATCCGATACCGCTACATCAAGCAGACCGTCTTTTTCGGCCTCGTGCGCCTGTCGGCCTTCCTCCTCGCCTTGGCCCTGGGGGGGATCCTGGCCTACATCATCGTCCATGGAATCAGCGCCCTGAGCTGGGAGTTCATCACCCAGCCCCCGCGGGAGGCCATGACGAAGGGCGGGATCATGCCGGCCATCGTTGGAACGCTCTATCTGACCGTCGGCGCCATCGCGGTGGGTCTGCCGCTGGGGATCGTCTCGGCGGTGTACCTGACGGAATACGCCAGGCAGGGGCTGGTCATCCGGGTCATCCGGATCGGCATCAACTGCCTGGCGGGAGTGCCGTCGGTGGTCTTCGGGCTCTTCGGACTGGGCTTCTTCGTGGTCATGCTGAAATTCGGGTCCTCCATCCTGGCGGGCTCCCTGACGCTGGGTTTCCTGATCCTGCCGACCATCATCGGTGCCTCGGAAGAGGCCTTGAAGTCGGTCCCCCAGACGTTCCGGGAGGCCTCCCTCGCCCTGGGCGTGTCGAAGTGGCAGACCATCCTGCGCATCGTCCTGCCGACGGCCCTCCCGGGCATCCTGACGGGCTCCATTCTCGGCCTCGGCCGGGCGGCCGGGGAGACGGCGCCCATCATGTTCACAGCGGCGGCGTTCTTCACCGCCAAGCTCCCCACGTCCGTCTTCGACGAGGTCATGGCGCTCCCCTATCACATCTACGTGCTGGCGACGGCGGGAACCAACATCGAAGAGACGCGGCCGCTCCAGTACGGAACGGTGCTCGTGCTCATCCTCCTCGTCCTCGGGATCGACCTCGTCGCCATCCTCATCCGGGCAACAATCCGCAGGAGAAAGAAATGGTAGCGCACAGGAGATGGACATGGTGAATCAGGAAGACCGGATCATCATCCGGACGGAGAACGTCAACTTCTACTACGGGGCATTTCAGGCCCTGACGGACGTCAGCATGGCCTTCGAAACGAACCGGGTGACGGCCCTCATCGGCCCCTCGGGATGCGGGAAGTCCACCCTGCTCAGGCTTCTCAACCGGATGAACGACCTCATCGACGGCTCCCGGGTGGAAGGCCGGATCCTCTTCGAAGGCCGGAACATCTATGATCCCGACGTGGACCCCGTCGAGGTCCGCCGCCGGATCGGCATGGTCTTCCAGAAGCCCAACCCCTTCCCGAAGTCGATCTTCAACAACATCACCTATGGTCCGCGCCTGGCGGGCGTCAGCGGCAAGGCAGACCTGGAGGCCCTGGTGGAGCGGAGCCTGCGGCAGGCGGTGCTGTGGGACGAGGTGAAGGACATCCTCGGCCAGTCGGCCATGATGCTCTCGGGGGGCCAGCAGCAGCGCCTCTGCATCGCCCGGGCCCTGGCGATGAAGCCGGACATCCTGCTCATGGACGAGCCGACCTCCGCCCTGGATCCCATCTCAACCGCAAAAATCGAGGAGTTGATCGAAGAGCTGAAAAAGACGTATACGATCATCATCGTGACCCACAACATGCAGCAGGCAGCCCGTGTATCGGACTTCACGGGGTTCTTCTACCTGGGCAGGATGATCGAGTACAACGTGACGGAAAAGATCTTCACGAAACCCGACGTGAAGCAGACGGAAGACTACATCACCGGCCGGTTCGGCTGAGACAAGGAGCGCGGGCATGGAAGAGAAGCGGCACACCAGCACCCACTACGAGCGGGAGCTTCAGGAGGTCAAGGAAGGCCTGCTGTACATCGGGGCGCTCACGGAAAAGGCCATCGAGCAGGCCATGGGGTCGCTCCTGGAGCGGGACTCGGCGCTGGCCCGCCGGGTCATCGCCGAGGACGACCGGATCGATGCCATGGACATGGAGCTGGAGGAGAAGTGCATCCGCCTCCTGGCCCTCCGCCAGCCTGCCGCCCGGGACCTGCGCTTCATCACCACGGCCATCAAGATCAACGGCCACTTGGAGCGAATCGGCGACATGGCCGTCAACATCGCCCAGAAGGCCATTACCCTCAATGATGAACCCCAGCTCAAGCCCTACATCGATCTGCCCCGGATGGCCGAGATCACCCGGGACATGATCAAGAAGAGCCTGGATGCCCTCGTCCGGGAAGACTGCCCGCTGGCCGACGAGGTGCGCCAGGAGGAAAACACGGTCGATTCGCTGAACGATCAGATCTTCCGGGAGCTCCTGACTTTCATGATGGAGGATCCCCGGACGATCCACCGGGCTCTCCTGATCATGCAGATCTCCAAGAATCTGGAGCGGATCGCCGACCATGCCAAGGGCGTCGCCGACATGGTCATCTACATGGTAACGGGCCACAGCGTCCGCCACCAGTATCCCGGGTGCAGCGGCACGAGCGATTCATGAAAAACAGGTTATTCATCCGGATCATCGCGGTCTATCTCGTCATCGTCCTGCTGACGTTCGGGATGATCTACACTCTGCTGAGCCGGCAGATCCGGGAGACCGCCCTGGAGCGCAACGAGGCGGCGCTGACGGCCAATGCGGGAATCATCGACCTGGGTGCGCTGGGCCAGGTTGTCCGCCAGGTGGACGACCTGGCCCGGATCACCGGCGCCCGGGTCACGGTTGTGGACGCCGCCGGGAAGGTTCTCGCAGATTCCGCCAGGCAGTCCGGAGTCGTGGAGACGCACCTCCACCGTCCCGAGATCCAGGAAGCGAGGCTTCGGGGCAAGGGCCGGGCCGTCCGCTACAGCCGGACCCTGGGCGTGGACATGCTCTACGTGGCCCTGCCGGTCCGCGGCGACGGTGTGCAGGCCGGATTCGTCCGCCTCGCCCTCCCTCTCACCGAGGTCCGCAAGTCCCTGGAGGGACTCCAGGAATCCCTGCTCGTCACGGGCCTCCTGGCCCTGGCGGCTTCTCTCCTGCTGGCGGCGTTCTTCTCCTGGCGCTTCGCCTCTCCCATCCGGGAGATGGAGATCTTCACCGATCGGCTGCGCCGGGGGGAAACGCCGGGTACCCTCCTTGTCCGCGGCTCCGACGAGTTGAAACTTCTTGGAGAAAACATCAACCACCTGGTGGCGGAATTACAGGGACAGGTCGCGGAGCTCCGGGAAGAGCGGGCGAAGCTCATCGCTACGTTTGCCGGCATGAGCGAGGGAATCATGCTCCTGGATGCGGGCGGCCGGATCGAAGGGTACAACCGGGCATTCCGGGACATGATCTCGGACCGGTACGGAGACGTGACCGGCAAGACCCTGATGGAGGCCTTCCGGAATGTCGATCTTCAGAACCTGTTCGACGAATTCCGGAAGACGAACAAGCCCCTGACGGGAGAGCTGGTGCTGGGACAGCCTCAATCCCTTGTCCTGGACATCAGCATCGATCCTGTGGAGGCGGAGCCCGGGGAGGAAAAGACCGTCTTCGTCTTCCACGACGTGACGCGGATGAAGCGGCTGGAGCAGATGAGGATCGACTTCGTCGCCAACATGGCCCACGAGATCCGCACCCCCCTGACGGCCATCCTGGGATTCGTGGAGACGCTCCGCAGCGGCGCAGTGGAGGAGCCGGAGCAGTCCCTGCGATTTCTGGCGATCATCGAGGAACAGGCCCGGCGTCTGAACCGCCTCCTGGACGACCTCCTGACCCTTTCCAACATCGAGCTCGGAGAGACGCGGTTTTCCTTCGAGGAGGTTCCCCTTGCCGAGGCCCTGGATCAGGTAATGCCGGTCCTGGAGGAGCGGATCCGCCAGAAGCGCCTCACCCTGGTCCGGGAAATTCCATCCGGACTTCTTCCCCTGCGGGCAGACCGGGACCGCCTCGTCCAGGTCCTTCTCAACGTCCTGGACAATGCCGTCAAGTTCACGCCGGAGGACGGGAAAATCGGATTTTCCGCGGAGACGGACGAGACGGGGAACACCCTGGTCCGGATCAGCGATACCGGGATCGGCATCCCCGAGGGCGAGATCAACCGGATCGGCGAGCGCTTCTACCGGGCGGACCGGACCCGCTCCCGGGAGATGGGAGGCACGGGCCTGGGGCTGTCCATCGTCAAGCACATCATGGCGGCCCATGGAGGCACCATGCTCATCGACAGCCGCCTGGGCCACGGCACGACGGTCTCACTCCGCTTTCCCCCCGCCCTCCCGATCTGAAAGAGGGGGCGGCCCCCCTTTTCGCTTTTGTCGAAATAAAAAAAGGGGGGTCGGATACAATCCGCCCCCCTTTTTTTTCATCCTTTCGATCAGATGGCCTCGATCGTGGAGGGCGGCTTCGTGGCGATGTTGTAGGTGACACT
>CAYNEJ010000002.1:0-78121 GCA_964396205.1 uncultured Syntrophaceae bacterium | reverse complement strand
CGTAGGACAGCCGGGTCGGCTTCGCAGTCCTGGCGTCCAGGCTGTCCCAGCAGCGGATCTCGATCTGCCGTCCGAACTCCCTCTTCCCGTCCCGCATGCCCGTTACCCGGTCATCATGCAGAATGGCCATGTACTGAAAGGCATCCGTGTCTCCCAGGAATTTTTCCACGACGACTGTCGCCTTGCGGACGAGGCGGATCTTCTCCGGCGTCACTTCGCCGATGACCCGCGCCGCCAGGGCCGGCCCCGGGAAGGGAATCCGGTTGAAGAGGGACTCGGAGAGGCCGAGGGCCCGGCCGAGCTTGCGGACGCCGTCCTTGCGGAGCTGAACGAGAGGCTCCAGGATCCTGTAGCCGAAGGTCTTCTTCGGGTCGATGCCGAGCTGCTCGAAAACGTTGTGCTGCCGCTTGATCCCCGCCACCGTTTCGTCGACATCCGTCAGGATCGTCCCCTGCAGGAGGACCTTGGCCCCGCTCTGATCGACGAGGTCGCGGAAAATGTCCTTATAGAACGTCTGGGTGATGGCTTCCCGCTTCTCTTCGGGATCGGTGAGCCCTTTCAGAGCCCTGAAAAACGCCTTCTGGGCGGGGATGATTTCCACGGGGATGTTCAGCGCCGCAAAAAGGGCCTGCACCCGCTTCGCCTCGCCCTGCCGCATGAGGCCGTTCTCGATGAAGTAGGTCTTGAGCCGGTCACCCAGGGCCCGGTGGGCCAGGGCCGTGACGACGGAGGAATCGACCCCGCCGGACAGGGCGTTGACGGCGTACCCCTTTCCGACGGCCTTGCGTATTTCCTGCACCTGCTCCTTGATAAACGTGTCTGTGTTCAGCTTTTCTGCTTTGATTTCCTTGCCCTTCATGGGTGATTCCTCCCGGATGGGTTGATGATGGAGCGCTCCCTTATAGTGTTTTTGCCGCGACGATTCAAGGCGAAAAGGACATAATTGTTCCCTCCGTCCGAAGGGGGACAGTACCATGGGTCCCTTTGTCGGTATGAAAAAACAAGTCTGACTTCTTTTCGAATATGGAATCAGTCCGGCTGCTGAATCACCGCGGCCACAGCGACACAGTCGCCGCCCTTCTGCCGCGCCTGGGACACCGCCTTGTCGGCCATCCGCAGGAGCTCGTCGGCGGTCCTGCCGTGCTCCGGGAACGCCACGACCCCGAAAGATGCGGTCGTCGCGTCGAGGGGTCTCTTCTTCTGCCCCGTCACAACGACCAGCGAGCGAACGGCATCACGGATCCGCTCCGCCCGCTGCGTGGCCACAGCGAGAGGGGCATCCGGCAGGATGACGACGAAGGTGTCGCCTTCCCAGCGGCAGGGGATGTCCCCGCCGCGCACCTGCCGCCGGATCACTTCTCCCATCTCCCGGAGCAGGGCATTTCCCTCCTCATAGCCGTGCACATGATTGAACTTCTCGAAGTGATCGAGATCGACGGTCACAAGCCCCACGGATCCCTTCTTGCGGAGGGCGCGATGAAGCTCCAGGCTCAGCGCCTCCTCTCCGTATCCCCGGTTGAACAGCCCCGTCAGAGCGTCGCGGATCGCCTGGGACTTCAGCTTCTCCCGCAGCCTCAGGCCCGACACGGACAGGGCCGCTCGCTCCGCAACCAGCGCCGCCAGTTCGTGAACCCTGCGGTCCACGACGGGATCCCCGTTGAACTCGATATGCAGAAGGAAAAGCTCGTCTCCCACATCCGTGACGGGGACATCGAGATAGCGGACCGTGCTGTTCTCTTTCATGTGACGGCATCGCAGGGCCGACGGGCCCGAATCGACCCAGTGGGTTCTTCCGCTCCGCATGGCCCAGCAGTCCTCCCGGGGAAACACCGCTTCACTCTGCAGCTCGGGACCCCAGGCCACGGCGGCCTCGACGTCCCCACCCGCCTCGCCGCGAATGAAAAGAGCCCCCGCCGAGTCGGGAAACAGCCGGGGCCCGAAGAGCTGAAGCACCGCGAGTCCTTCGTGTGCAACGCCGCAGGATCTGAGCAGCCTCCCCATCTCCCGCAGAACATTTTCCTGGCGCTCCCAATCCGCCTTTCCCGCCAGCCAGACAGCCGACGCCTCCCCGGCCTGCCGGCGCTCGTCCTCCAGCCGGCGGCGGAGAGCTTGCAATTCCTCGATAAGCTGCTTCTTCGTCTTCGCTTCGTCTTTCATGAGGGGTCTCCCGGCGGTTCGCCTCCCCGGGGCGGCTCGTCCTCCCTGGGCCCACGTTTTTCATCCGCTTTCCGTTCCTGCCCGTCGCCCGTATCGAGCTGGATGATCACATCCATCGGCTCCAGTTCCCCCGTGGAGACCTCCTGGGCTGCCGGGGACGTCTTTCCCTTCGTGATGTTGAGGGACCGGCCGGAGTATGTGATGAACCAGTTCCTCAGGTCGAACTGGATATAGCGGACGCCGTTGATGCGCGTCAGCTCCCGGATCATCATGTCGATGACGTCCGGGTTGAAGTCATGCTTGCGGGCCTTGACGAGCTCGCCGTAGAGATACACGGTGTTGCCGATGAAGGAGTAGTCGATCTTCGTGAGATCCACGTCGTACCGGATGAGAATCGTCCGGACCCGGCGATTGACTTCGTATCGGTCGACCGTGGCCAAGGTCTGCCTCCGGAAGAGACGGGGTCGGAAGGTTGTTTGCCTGTTCTGGGATGGCATTTTGATAGCATAAAAAAAAGCCCGCCGCGAGATGAAACGCGACGGTCCCGTCTGCTCCGCACTTCGGGCATGGGTGTCCGGAGATGGCTGTTCAAGAATGGGGGAGATTCGAATCTTGACCATACAAAAACAGGATTCCTGCACGGGGGTCTGCCATGATTTGGCGATCAAGAGACAAATAACCGGCTGTCGGCACCGAAACTCCCGGATTGTTCGGCGGCCGTTGAAGCTGGATTCCGCTTTTTTGCCTTTTGCCCTCTGGCATTTGAAGCTCTTTTATGCAATAGTCGCAGCATCCCCGAAGTTAAAGATCACCCCTGCCATTGAAGACACTCCCACAGCCAGGCTTTTCTGTGCATGAACGCAGGTTCCAATGCCTTCCGCGTAAACGACGGGACTAGGCTGAACCTGCATCCCCGGGATTGCACAGAATGCATCCTCCATGAGGGAACACTTCATGGAAGCCTCCGTTATCGTGACATACCGCTGCCCCATGCTCTGCAGGATGTGCAACATCTGGGACAACCCGTCGGACCCCCGGACAGAATTCCAGCCGGAGCTCCTGAACAAACTCCCGAAACTGTCCCTGGTCAACCTCACCGGTGGTGAGCCCTTTGTTCGGGATGACCTGGAAGAGATCATCCGGATCCTCTTCACGAAGACGGATCGTGTTGTCATCAGCACCAGCGGCTGGTTTGAAGACCGGATTCTCCGCATGGCCGCCCAATATCGCAATCTCGGGTTCCGGGTGAGCATCGAGGGGCTTTCGCAGAAAAACGATGACCTCCGAGGCCGGGAAGGAGGCTTTGACCGCGGCCTCAGGACCCTCCTTGAGCTGCGCAGGATGGGGATTAAAGACATCGGTTTCGGTATTACCGTTTCGAACAGCAATTCCGCCGATATGCTCCATCTTTACGAACTGGCCCGCAACCTGAAGCTGGAATTCGCCACGGCCGCTTTTCACAACTCCTTTTATTTCCACAAGGACGATAACGTCATCACCAACATCGAGGAAGTCTGCGCCGACTTCGAAGAGCTCATCAATCGCCTCCTGAAGGAAAACCACCCGAAGTCCTGGTTCAGGGCATGGTTTAATCTGGGCCTGGTTCATTACATAAGGGGCAATCCGAGGCTTCTGCCGTGCGAGGCTGGATCGGAAAATTTTTTTATCGATCCCTGCGGCGAGGTTCTTCCCTGCAACGGCATGGAAGCCCAATGCTGGTATGCCACGATGGGGAACCTGAACGATGCGATGGACTTCATGGAAATCTGGGAGAGCGATCGGGCGGACAAAGTCAGGAATCAGGTCCGGAACTGCCCAAAGAACTGCTGGATGATCGGATCGGCGTCTTCGGTGATGAAGAAATATGTCGTTCGCCTTCTGCCTTGGATCATCACGAATAAACTCCGATCCATAATGGGGAGGCGAGTCTGTTCGTATGCAACTCCGAATTCATGAAAATTTATTATCCGTAAATAATGCCATTGAAAATAAATCCGTCCATACAGTTCGTTTCGTTGGATATATAAATTGTTTTCCCCCATTGTTCCTGAATATACGAACCGCACTATTTGCGGTTGAACATATAATAACAAGTTCATAATCAATAGGATTGATACCGTTTGCGTATGTCGTTCAATCAATATTCCGATATCGGATTCATGGGTAATCGGGTTAAGTACCTGATCCATTTTTATAGATCCGGCATAGAGAACGTATCTTTTCTGGTTCTTGCGAATATTATGATTGCCACCGCGGGTTGGCTGACACAAATTCAGATTGCCAATATTCTTGGTAAAGAAGCATTCGGGCAGATTGCCTTCGCCGTCGTTATCGGTACATTCTTCCAGGTTTTCGTTCGTTTTGGTCTTGATCGCACGCTTGTTCGCGATCTTATTCATTATCCCGAGCGTTTTTCTGCATTCATACGGGCGAGCCTCTTTTTACGCTACATAGTTACTCTCATCGTTATTTCCGGCCTGCTGTTATGGAAGATCCTATTTCTGCAATCTTCCATCACTTTCGGGGTTTTCTTCATTATTACGGCAACCGCAATATTGGCGCTTGATCTGCAACCGGCATATGATGTTCAACAAAACATGAAGTTACACACCACATTCTTTCTTATTCATAAAATTCTTTTCCTCATTCTTATATGGCTCGGCATCTATCTCTTGAATAATTATTTTTCAATTTTATTTATAGGCGCTTCATCACTCATCAGTGTGGTTCTATATCTTATCCTACAGCACAAATGGGTAATGAGACGAATGAAAAGTAAAAAAGAAAGTTATTCCGAGTTGGTGAACAACATTTTCTGGTTATTTCACAATAACGTTCTCATCTGGTTTTCAGCAATCGCAGGACTGGCAATTGCACTGATAAACCAGGTTATCTTAAAGGAATACTGTGGCTTTTCCGAACTCGGCGGTTATGCGGCGGCATGGCAGTTTGTGATCGCGGGCACCCTTCTCCTTGACCAGGTTTCACGAGTTGGGCGCCCCGCAGCGGCGAGAATCACAAAACCCGGAATATCAAAATCCGAACAGATAAAATTTCTGATGAAATATTTTTCCGTCATGATTTTTGTGGTGATTCCACTGGTGCATGTCATGACTTTTTGCCCGGGAGTCGTTGTGCAATTCCTGTTCAAGCCTGAATATCACGCAGCCGCAGACATTCTTCCAATTATGGGTATTTATTTAATGTTTTTTGCCATCGGGATGGTTTCTTCGCAATACGCTTTATCGGCGAGACTGGAAAAAATGTATTTCTATGCTGTGTTGACCGGCGGCGTGCTGAGCATCGTACTTTGCTTTGCACTGATACCGGAAAATGGCGCTATCGGCGCAGCCTGGGTCTTAATGATATCCCATGGAACCACAATCATCATTTATGGTCTTGGTATAGCAAAGCATTTATTAAAGTGAAGAAATCGGGACGGAATTATGAATCACGATCTTTTTCATTGTGAAAAAAGAACCGCTTTCATATCCGGATACTATGGAATGGATAATACGGGGGATGATTGTCTCCTGGCGGTTTCCAGCTGGGGAACCGGAAGATTCATAAAACCCCGCAAGCTTCTGGCATCAGCAGTCAAGGTTCCAAGCATCGTGGATTGCAAGCTGGCTGCCCCGATTTTAAGACATAAACAGTTTTTGCCCGGACAGTACAGGCTGACGGAGTGGATCACCGCAATTGGCGCAAAAACAATCGTATTTGGAGGAGGTTCCATTTTTCATACGGCACGGGACATGAAACGTAAGATTGAGCTATTAAAGTTGTCGGGAACTGGACCGCATTATGCCATCGGCGTCTCCCTTGGCCCCTTTCAAGACAAGGCATCCGAAGCATGTTGTGAGGAATTGCTGAAGCGTTTGTCTTTTACAGGATTAAGAGATCAAGAAAGTGTTGATATCGCCCGATCAATGTCTAAAAATATTCATTATAGAAAAACATTTGATTTGGCTCCATTATTGCCAAGGTCTTGCAATACAGCCATTGAACACTGCATGCAAAGCAAAAATGATCGTAAAGGAATTGGAATTGCCTTGTGCGATTATGAAAGATTCACAGGCGGCAACAGAACGAATGAAATAACAAGAAGAAGGAAAATCATCAATGTAATGAAAACATTGCCAAAAGAAATCATCGATGAGGTCGTTTTAATAGACTTCAATGGTCACCGATACTTTGGAGATGCATCTATTCATCAGGACATACAACAGGAAATTTCTCAAACTGTTAAGATCAGACGGATCCCATACCTTGCGGACCCCCTTCGGACTTTAAAAGAAATCGGCAGCCTTCGTCTATTGGTTGCAATGAGGCTGCATGCGGCCATCTTCGGCTTCATTACGAATACCCCCACCGTGATGATATCCTATCACCCCAAATGCCAGGGCTGGGCAATGCAGATCGGATTGGCGGCGCGTTACGTACTTGACGGCATTGCCTGGGATGTCGACCACCTGAAAGATCTCATTCTTGAGATATCGGATGGGCTGTATGACCATCCACGATTGAGTTATCCGGAAGCGGAAAAACTCTCCATGCTTAACTTTTCATTCGCTCATAGTATTTAAAGTCATACATACCGGCCATAAATATTCGTACAATAAGAACAGATATTGATTTACGAGGACAAATATTAACAATGCCGTTTTCAAGAACATATGAATGATATTTCCGTTATCATACCTCTCTATAATAAAGCATCCCATATATTAAGGGCCGTAAATTCCGTCCATCTTCAGGCAATCCAGGCCAAGGAGCTGATTGTTGTCGATGATGGATCAACGGACAACGGACCGGACATCGTGAGGAGCTTTCACGAGTGTCGGGTGCGATTGATCCAGCAGGAAAACAAAGGTGTATCTGAAGCCCGGAATGCAGGAATCAGGAACTCAAGGGGCAAGATCATCGCGTTTCTGGACGCCGATGACGAGTGGAAGGCGGATTTCCTGGAGAGTGTCATGGCACTCGTCGCCAAATACCCGCAAGCCGGCTTGTATGCAACGGCATATGAAAAGATACGGACAAACGGCAATCGAGAAGCGGCAGCATTCAAATTCATCCCTCCGCCGCCCTGGGAAGGGATCATGCCGAGCTACTTCAAGGCCGCGGCCCTTGGAGCCCCGCCGGTATGTGCGTCTGCCGTCTGCATACCAAGAAGGGTTATTGATCATGTTGGTATGTTCCGCGTTGGAAGAAGAATGGGGGAGGACCTGGATCTATGGGCCAGAATCGCATTGCGATACCCAATCGCCTTTTCAACGAAGGTCGGAGCCATCTATCATGAGGAAGCGGAAAACCGATCATGTAACTTGAAATTCACGGAAGCAGATGAACATCCATTTGTAGATTCTTACCATTCAATATTCCAGAGAGAACCATCGGCCATCAATGAACAAGATCTCACATTATATATCAATAGATTAAAGCTTGAAAATGCACGACAGCACGTACTCAGCGGAAATTTTACCAGAGCCCGTCAAATGCTTCGCTACGGCTTTTGCACGCCCTTCGGGATTCGAAAATTCCTATGGGGTTCATACATGAACAGGATTATGTATTATGCTTGGCGCTTGAAGGATAAAATATGTTGATAAATGCCTCCCGGATAGCCTTCTTTCAATATTCAGTTCATTATAATTGTTTCATGATTTACCTCATCACCATTTCCCTAATAAATACTGTTCTGTTCATGCCGGTCGTCGCTTATGCAGATCCGGTAAAGGGAAAACTGGACTTAAATAAGTTCACCAAGCTTGTAGATGGAAAACATATTATCCGGTTGCCGCCCGGACTTTATCCGATATCCGAGACCATTGTATTGTCATCCTACACCACACTGGAAGGAGCGGGCCCGAACACGATCCTGAAAGCGGCATCCCCTTTCTCGGGTCAGCGGTTTATAACAAGTTTAAATGAAATAAATGGCTGCAGGAACATTCGTCTTCGATCCTTCAAAGTGGTTTTTGATATTCCAATTCCAAGAGGCAGTCTGCCGGGGATACTGCGCTTCGATCATGTAAATGATCTTCAAATCAGAGACATATCTATCAACCTGAATACAAAACATTATGGGATCGATTTGTCCGCAAATGTACAAAATGCGACCATCGAGAATAATACAATCGAAAATTGGGGACAGGGTGGCGCCATAATGGTCCGTAACGGAAATCAACAAACCAATATGGAATCCAGGAACATCATCATAAGAAACAACACACTGAAATCCTATTATGATGAACCACTGGCTGTATTCGGCTGGATGGGATCCGTCAGAAACGTAACGGTGGAAGGCAATCATGTCATCGGTGAGGGCTCTTCGTTCGGGATCACCGCCTTCGGAATGGATACCCCAGGGCATACGGGCAAGCTGAGCGATGTTGTCATTCGGAAAAATATCGTCCGGGGCGGAAGGCACGGCGCCATCGGCATCAAGGGCGGTGCCGAAAGCATCACCGTATCGGACAACATAATCCTTCACGCCGAAGGAGACGGAATCTTTATTCACGCGGGAGGAAGCGGCCTGCCCGGTGTCAATGGCGTCCAGGTTCGGAATAACGAAATCAGCGACGCCGGACGGCATGGAATTTTTGCCGCCGGATCTGAAATAACAATTGAAATGAACAAGATATCGAACACAAAGGCCAGCGGTATCGATATCCACGGCACCGTTACCGTAATCGACAATCGGATCCGGAACACAGAACCGGGGATCCCGGCAGACGAAGTCCATAAAAAGATCATGAAACAAAACACGTGCCGCAATGCGCCGATACGGATTCTGAACAAGAGAAGCATGGAAACGGAATGCAGCATCATCGAGCAAAATGACACCGGGGAGGGGCAACCATCGTCACCTATCGGAAATCAATAAATCACGGCACTGCCGATGCGGAATCAGGGCGCCATCCGGTATCAGCGCCGGCCAGTGATTTCAAGTGGGATCCAATCCTCTGTTATTACACGATTTATATCTGCATCATGCTTGCGGGAGGCATCGCGGGCACCCAAACCACGATCTATGGGGCCGCCCTGTTCCTGCTGCTCCTGTATGGACGCTATTGGCGATATCTTGTGAAGACGAGGTTGAATTTCCTCACAAGCTGCATATTCCTGTGCCTTTTCATACCCTTGATCCCGCTGTTCTCGCATGACGGGAAAACCCTGCACGCGTCGCTGCTGGAACTGGCCAAGTATACAGCCCTGCACATGGTCATCCTGCTGGGCATATCCTTACCCCTTACCCCCCTCAGCCGTGCACGAAAAACCTGGATTCTCCATATAACGATCCTCCTGTTTCTTATCATCGGCTGCATATGGAGCATCACGCACGGGTACAAAGATCCCCGGATGAAGGGATTCCTTCCGAATCCCAACACATTTGCCCTGACAGCCATGATGCTGCTGTTTCTGACCGACATGGACCCCCCCCGCTCTCTCACCCGGCGAGCCAGCCATCTGGTCGTAATCACCTTTTTGTTCCTTTCCCGAACGAGCGGTGCTTTCATAGGATACCTTGCCGGCATCATCCATTGGAATCTCTTCGCAAAAAAAAGACGACTTCTGAACAAAATCCTTGTCCTCGTGATCTCCGTACCCTTGGCCATCGTCTTGTTCTCCGCAATCCCGCCGGAGGAATTCAAGGTCATCGAGACGACGAAGGAAAAGATCGAATTGGTAGAGAAAAACTACAGCCGCGTTCTTTCGGGCCATGAAATCAACTTTTATTCCATGATCGAGAGGCGGGGTGCCGATTACACATCGGGTCTATGGCGGCTTTACCAATGGAATCTCATCATCAGACTTCTCTTTCATTCCTCTTTGGAGAAGGTTCTGTTCGGATACGGAGTCGGAACGACGGATATCTTCTTCAGGCAGAAAGCGCACAATGACTATGTCCGGCTCCTCTTCGAAACAGGCATCATCGGCCTGATTCTGAATCTGACCGTCTGGATCGCACTTTACAGACGCATGGCCCCAAAATACCGCTGGGTCGTTGTCATGATTGCCGTCTACTGCTTCACGGAGAACAACTACGATCATTTCCCGGCCATGAGTCTTCTCGCGTTTTTCATGATCAGTGCAGGAAAGCCGAATCATGCCGAGAAAGCGAAACGGGAAAGCATTGAAATGCGGCATCCACAGACCGCAGGGATCGTTTCCCTTTCTAAAAAGCCGGTATCCGTTCAACCGCCTGCAGGAAAGGTTAGTCCGTGAATATCCTATTTCTGAATAATTACCATTACATTCGCGGCGGGGCCGAAAGGGTTTTCTTCGGCGAGATGGACATGATGAAAAGGCGTGGCCATGCGGTTGCCGGCTTTGCCCGCAGGCATTCCCTGGACATACCCTCGGAATACGATCACTTTTTCCCGCCCGACATCCGGACGGACAGGATCGGCCTGTCATGGGAGACCGTGAGGACTGCCACGGAGATGTTCTATTCTCTCCGTGCAAAAGACGGGTTGAGAAAACTGATCGAAGAATTCAGGCCCGATATTGCCCATGTTCATAACATGCACGGCCGCTTGACCGCTTCCGTACTCAACCTTCTTGCGGAAAACGCAATACCGGTCGTCATGACGCTGCATGATTACAAACTGGCGTGCCCGAACTATCAATTCACGGCTCGTCATCGCATCTGTGAAGCCTGCAAGGGGGGGCGATATTATAAGGCCGTCCTGAATCGCTGCCACAAGAACAGTTGTCTGGCATCGGCCGCGGTTGCCGTGGAATCGTACCTGAATGACCGGTTGATTAAACATGGAAACAACATTGAATGCTTCCTGTCGCCCAGCCGTTTCCTGAAACAGAAACTGATCATTTTCGGATGGCCTGAAAACCAAATCAAGTTTGTCCCGAATTTCCTGAACCTCCCCGACTTTCATCCGGATTACACACCCGGCGGCTACTTTCTCTACCTCGGCAGATTGTCCAACGAAAAAGGAATCCGGACACTGATCCAGGCCTTTTCAAAGATGCAGAACCGGAATGCGAAGCTGCTGGTCGTCGGCGACGGCCCCGTCCGGAAAGAATTGGAAGATCGGGCAGACAACAATCAGAGAATCCATTTTGCCGGGTACCTGGAAGGTGATTCCCTTCTGGAGGCAACCCGCAATTCCCTCGCTGTCGTGGTACCCTCCGAATGGTACGAAAATGCCCCGATTTCCATTCTTGAAGCATTCGCATGCGGCAAGCCGGTCATCGGGGCGGCAATCGGCGGAATACCGGAAATGGTCGAGGAAGGCGTGAACGGTTTTCTCTTCGAATCCGGAAACTGCAATTCCCTGAGGATTGCCCTGGACCGTTTTGCCGGGATGGATGCAGCGGAGATCGAAACCATGGGCAGGGCGGCGCGAGAGAAGGCGAAACGGGAGTACGGCGCAGAATCGCATTACCGGAACCTCATGGAAATATATGAGAATGTGAGGAAGGGGCAAGGGACCCAATGAACATCGCCTACGTTGCCGTCAAGGGGATGCCCGTCGGCGGCGGCATCGAAAAGGTGACGGAAGAGATCGGCAAGCGGCTGGTGAAGAAGGGACACGAGGTAACCGTCTATTCCAGCCGGGATTACGGAACGGTTGACGGCTTTCATCAGGGCATGAGGATCGTGACGGTCCCTTCGTTCAACACCAGGGCACTGCACAAGCTTTCCATCTGCTACCATGCGACACGCGACGTCCTGCGCCGCGGGAATGCCGACATCGTCCATATCCACGCCGTCGGGCCGTCGATATTCTCGATCTTCCCCCGGATGAAAGGCATCCCGACGGTCGTGCAGGTCCACGGCCTGGAGTGGAAGCGCGACAAGTGGGGGATCTTCGGCAAGGCCTTCTTCAGGCTTTCGGACTATTCCGCCGTGTTCTTCCCGGACAGGGTGACATCGGTCTCGATGGTGCAGAAAAAGTACTATGAAGACCGGTTCAGCCGTGAAGTCGTTTACATCCCCAACGGCGTCGCCCCCGTGGAGAAACGGCAACCGAAATGGATCCTGGAACAGGGACTCGAACCCAACCGCTATATTCTCTTTGCCGCCCGGCTCGTGGAGGAAAAGGGCGCTCATTTCCTGATCGAGGCCTATCGCAGGCTGGAGACGGACAAGAAGCTCGTCATCGCGGGAGACGCCGCCCACATGGAGAAGTACAAGGATGAGCTCCGGAGGCTGGCCGGGAGCGATCCGCGCATTCTCTTCCCCGGCTTTGTCACCGGCGAACCGATGGAGGAGCTGTTCAGCAACGCCTGCCTGTTCTGCCTGCCATCGACGCTTGAGGGGCTTCCCGTCGCCCTCCTCGACGCGATGAATTATGGAAACTGCTGCGTGTGCAGCGACATCCCGGAGAACCTGGAGGCCATGGAGGAGCATGGCCATGCCTTCCGCAGCCGAAGCCCGGAGGACCTGTACCGGGTTCTTGCAGACCTCCTGGCTCACCCGGAGAAAGTGGAGGAGAAGAAAGCGGCGGCCCGGGCCCATGTCCGGAAGCATTACTCCTGGGACCGCGTGACCGACCAGATGGAAGCGCTCTACCTCGATCTGGCCGGGAACAGGCGTCCGGTTTGAGTGCTCGGCAGGTACCATGCGCACGGGATCCCGGATCATCAGCGACAAACCCGATCGCCGCAAACGCGTTGTCTCCAACCCCGCTGTTCCGAACACCCTTTCAACCCATGATTCATTCTTGATATCGGCTGCTTACAAAGCATTGCCCCGCGATTGCGGCACGTTCATCATGCTTGGGCTTTTCATTGCAGTGCAAAAATATCTGACCTCCTTTTTTCTTTCATGATACGATCCGCGCCATCCGGCCCGAGGTGCGGCAAATGAATGAAAAGGTGAGAGAAGCGATTATCCGGCGGGTTGAAAACGAGCCCTTCGCCCGGAAGTTCGACCTGAAGCTCCTGGAACTGGCGGAGGGCCACTCCAAAGTCGGGATGACGTTCACCCCGGACATGGAGAACATCTTCGGCATGGCCCACGGCGGCGCGATCTTCGCGCTCATGGACGAGGCCTTCGAAACGGCCTCCAACTCGCACGGGACAATGGCCGTGGCCCTCAACATGTGCGTCAGCTTCCTGGCCACCCCCGCCCCGGGATCGTCGATGACCGCCGAGGCCCGGGAGATCAACCGGACCAACCGGACGGCCGTCTACGAAATCAGGGTCACCGACGACGGAGGGCGCCTCCTCGCCACCTGCCAGTCCCTGGTCTACCGCAAGGGAACACCGCTCCCCTTCCTGGAAGAAGAGGCGTGACGGGCACCATGGACGGACTCTTCGCCCTGCCCGCCTACGCCAAGATCCTCGTCTCCTTCCTGGGGATCCTGCTTCTGAACCGTTTCGGGGCGCCACTCGGCGTGGCGATCCTGTCCTTTGCACTCCTGCTCACGGCCTGGACGGGAACGGGATGGAAGGGGTTCCTCTTCCAGGCCGAGACGTTCGTCCAGCCCCATAACTCCCTTCTGCCCCCGATCATCCTGCTCCTCCTTTTCTTCAGCGACTCCCTCAAGCGGACGGGGCGAATGGACAGGACCATCGCCGGCCTCAAGGACTGGCTCCGGAAAAAGCACATCATCATCGCGGGACTGCCGGCGCTGGTGGGGCTGCTGCCCATGCCGGCGGGGGCCCTTTTCTCGGCCCCCTTCGTGGCCGCCATGGACGAGGAGAAGGAGCTGGTGCCGCCCCGCAAGGTGGCGATCAACTACTGGTTCCGCCACATCTGGGAATACTGGTGGCCCCTGTATCCCGGCGTCATCCTGGCCATGCAGTACGCGGGCCTGCCGGTCCTCACGTATTTTCTCATCCAGGTGCCCTTCACCGCCGCGGCGATCCTGGGGGGCTATCTTTTCATCCTCCGCGGCATCGGAAAAGGGAGGGAACAGGAACGAGAAAACGGTACCTGGGATGCGCACGCCGTGTTCTCGGCCATTCTTCCCATCGGGGTCCTGGTGCTGGTTTCCATCCTGGGATCGGCCCTCCTGCCGCTTGCCGGAGTCAAGGGAACGCTGGCAAACCTCGTGGCCATGCTGGCAGGGCTGCTCCTGGCCCTGGCGGTGTCCTTCGCCGGTCATGGATCCGCCTTCCGGCCGGCTCTCTCCCTCTTCGGGAACAAGCAGACGTGGCTCATGTTCGTCCTCGTCCTGGGAATCCAGGCCTTCTCGGCGGCACTCCTCTGCCCGCTGGACTCCGGGGGGGGAACACTCGTCACGGGGATGCGGGACGAACTGGTCCGGACGGGCATCCCCCTTGTCACGATCATCATGGTCATCCCCTTCATTTCCGGGGCGGTCACGGGGGTGGCCTTCGGATTCGTCGGGGCCAGCTTCCCCATCGTCTTCGCCCTCCTGGGGCCCGATCCCTCCCTGGCGGAGGCGGCGGCGACCACGAGCTTCGCTTACACGTTCGGCTACATGGGCATGATGCTCTCCCCGATGCATGCCTGCTTTGTTGTCACGGCGGAGTACTTCCATACGCCCATCTACGGTGCCTATCGCTACCTCCTGGGGCCAGCGACCGTCATGCTGGCGACGGCGGCAGCCCTGTCGGCGGCATGGTATCTCCTGCTTTAAGATCGGATCTGTTGTCCGGGTGGAACTTTTTGAAGCTGCCGATTGTCTCACGGGTAGCGGCCTGAAAAGGCTTGACAAGAAACGGTTCATCCGCTGCCATGGGATCGCATTTTCAAAGGAGCGATGATTTCCGACCCAAATGGCTGATTCTGCGGATGTCCCTACAAACCGACCGGTCGACGATCCGGACGCCGAGGCCGTTGCCCGCTGCCGGGGCGGCCGCACGGACGCCTTCGAGGCGCTCGTGGAGCGGCACCAGAAGCGGATGCTGAACCTGGCGTACCGGATGCTCGGCGACTATGACGAGGCCTGCGACGTCGTCCAGGAGTCGTTCCTGTCGGCGTGGCGGGGGCTGCCGAAATTCCGGCGGGAGGCGCGGTTTTCCACCTGGCTGCACGAGATCGTCCTGAACGTGACGAGGAACCGCCTGAAGCAGGTGCAGGCCCGGTCCCGGCACGAGGCGCCCGCGGAGGACGCACCTCGCGGAGAGGACGGAGAATGCCTCCCCTGCCGGGCTGTCTCGCCTCTGGAAATCCCGAGCGAGCGGCTGGAGCGGAAAGAGCGGGAGGAAAAGGTCCAGGAATGCATCGGCACGCTGGAGGCAGAATACCGGGAGGTCCTGGTTCTGCGGGACATCCAGGGCTTTTCCTACGAGGAGATCGGTGGCCTGCTCAAGCTTCCCGGCGGCACGGTCCGCTCGCGCCTCTTCCGGGCGCGAAGCGCCATGAAAGAATGCCTCTCCCGGCTGTTGGGTGAAGAACGATGACGTGCAGGGAAATCGAAGAACGCCTTTCGGCATATCTGGACGACGCCCTCCCGGCGGAGGAGCGGCGAAAGGTCGAGGAGCACCTCGCATCGTGCCCGTCGTGCGCTCGCGTCCTGGCGGACCTGCGGAAGACCGTCGGCCTCGTCCGGGGACTCGGGGAAGTCGAGCCTCCGCCCTGGTTGAAGCAAAAGATCATGACCCGGGTCCGCGAGGACGCGGCACCGAAGAAGAAGGGGATCCTCAAGACCCTGTTCTTCCCCCTCCACATCAAGGTTCCCATTCAGGCCTTTGCCATGGTCCTCATCGCCGTCCTGGCCTTCCAGGTTTACCGCACCGGCGAGCCGGAGCGTCAGGCCCTGGATCTGCCGCTGCCTCCCGCCCGGGTCGAGCAGAAGGCGGCCGCTCCCGGCGCGGCCCCGGGCATCGCGGAACCCGCCCCGGTCCAGGAGAGCAGGCGGGAGGGGGCAAAAGCGGAGCGTCCAATGAGGGGCACGGCCCCGTCCACGGCGGAGCCGGCGACAGGCCGGCCTCAGGCGGAACCGTTCCGGTCGCGCCCGCAGGCGGTGGAGGAAAAAGGGCTCGGCTTCGCGCCCCCGCCGGGACACGGTGCCGAGCCGGGACATGCCGGGCTCGATCGATCCCCTCCGGCAGCAGTTCGGAAGCTGGATGCAGATGCGAGTGGACAGAGCGCGCCCGGCGGCAAGAGCCAGGTGCAGGGCCCGGCGGCGGAAGTCCTCCGTGAAGCCGGCGGGGGGGGGCCGCGTGAAGCGGCGACAGTCCGGCAGAAAGCGGCCAACGGATTCAAACGGAAGGATCGCCCGGGAGCCTCCGCCCTGGCGGCCAAAGGGGAGAGGCCTGCCGCCGGCGCGCCGCAGAGGAAATCAGCCGCCCCGGCGCCCATTGCAGACATCGTGCTGCGGGCGACAGACACCTCCACGGCCGCGGCAGGCGTCGAACGGCAACTGCGGGCCTCCGGGGCGGGAAACATCCACCGCCGGGCACAGCAGGGCGGAACCCTGATCACGGCGGATCTCCCGGAGATCGCCCTGACCGGTCTGATCGAACGCCTCCGTACCCTGGGCGACCTGCTGCAGCCCGGATCGACCGCCGATGCGGACAGCGGAACCATCGCCGTCCGCATCCGGATCATCACCGACGAAAAATAGAACGGAAGTATTTGTGCACTGCCAAAGGAAACCCGGCCTGCTCCTTCAGGAGAGGAAGAGGTTTTTCGTGGCGAAGTTGGGCTCGCTTGTCAGGTTGACGCCGAGGCGCCGCAGACCCGCCTCGTCGCCCGGCGTGGGCATGTGGGTCATGTGGACCTCGCAGCCCTTGAGCTCCTGCAGCTTCTCCACGGCAAGCTGGGCCGCCGGGTTGGTGGCGGCGCTGATTCCCAGGGCCACCAGCGTCTCCTCCAGGTCCATGCTGACGGATTTCTCCCCCAGAGCCTCCGTTTTCAGATTGCACACCGCGTCGGTGATATAGGCGGGCAGCAGCTTGATCCTGGCAGGAATATCCGCCAGGCGCTTGACCGCGTGAAGGATCAGGCTGGAGGCGGCGTGCATCAGGGGCGAGTTGTTCCCCGTCACAATCGTCCCGTCCATCAGCTCGATCGCCGCCCCGCAGTAGATCCCATCGTTCCCCTTTTCCTGGTCCCGGGCCTCCCGGGCGGCATCCCAGGCCGGCTCGACCACCCGGCGGTTCTTCGCCTCCAGGTGGAAATCCTTCATGAACAGCTCCACCCGCTGCACGGTCCCCCGGTCGGTGAAGCCCATGACATATTCGCAGCGGTAGCGGAAGTATCGCCGGATGATCTCCTGCAGAGACGCCTCCCGGGTCACCTCGTCGTCGATGATGGCAAATCCGGCCCGGTTCACGCCCATGTCCGTGGGAGACCGGTAGAACGATTCCATCCCGGTGATCTTCTCCAGGATCCGCTTCAGGACGGGAAAGACCTCGACGTCGCGGTTGTAGTTGACGGAGCTCTTGCCGTAGGCGTCCAGGTGGAAGGGGTCGATGAGGTTGAAGTCCCGGATGTCGGCCGTGGCCGCCTCGTAGGCCACGTTGACCGGGTGTTTCAGGGGAATGCTCCAGATGGGGAAGGTCTCGAACTTCGCGTACCCGGCTTTCACTCCCCGGCGGTACTCGTGGTAAAGCTGGGAAAGGCAGGTGGCGAGCTTGCCGCTCCCCGGCCCGGGACCCGTGACGATCACCAGGGGCTTCTCCGCCGGGATGTATTCATTGGCCCCGTACCCCTCGTCGCTCACGATGGAATCGACGTCCGTCGGGTACCCCTTCGTGAATTTGTGGGTGAAGACCCGGACACCGCGCCGTTCCAGCTTGTTCTTGAAGAGTTCCGCCGCCGGCTGATTGTCGTAGCGGGTGATGACCACACCCAGAACGTCGATGTCCCAGCCCCGCAAGTCGTCGATCAGCTTCAGGGCGTCCGAGTCGTAGGTAATGCCGAAATCGGCCCGGATCTTCTTCCGCTCGATATCACCGGCATAGATGCACAGCAGGATGTCGGCGCTGTGCTTCAGCTCGCGGATGAGGCGCATCTTGACGTTGGGGTCGTACCCCGGCAGGACCCGGGCGGCGTGGTAGTCGTACAGCAGCTTGCCGCCGAACTCCAGGTAAAGCTTGTTGTCGAACCTCTTGACGCGTCCGAGGATTTCCTCCGTCTGCTCGCGGATGTACTGCTCGTTGTCGAAGCCTTTTCTTGCCCACCCTGTCATCCCTTCCTCCTCCGGATCATCGCCTGTTGAAAAAAGCAGGGCGGATTTTTCAATCCGCAAACAGGCCTGACTCGTTTTCGAATAGAGCCGTTCCGATCTCGACGCGGCACATTATTGTACCGGATCGCCGACACGAGATACCCTATTTCGGCGGGAAATGGAAGGAAACAGAAGGGGCCGGCGGCGAGGAAAATGCGGGGGCGGGCGAATCACTCGCGGGAGGCTGGGGCGATCCCCCCGTTATCCTTCATTCTCCGGATCAAGGCCTCCAGGTAGCGGGACTTCATCTGCCGGGACGCCATGGCCTGCTTCACCGGCGGAAGCCGGAGGATCGCCCCCAGGATCGCCGCCATGGCCCGGTGGCTGAAGAGCGCCCGGTTGTCGAAGATCAGGTTCTGCAGCTTTCCCCGCTCGACGGCCATGACGACGGCCAGGTGCGCCGTGTTGAGGGGGGTGATGACCCGTTCGGGCCGGCTCACAAGCCGGATCAGGCCCTCCCGGCAGGCGCGGACGCAGACGCCGCAGCCCAGGCAGATCTCCTCCCGGAGCCGCGCCATCCGCTTCTTCGGCTTAGCGGGTTCGTTCGCCGAGACCAGGGTCATGGCCTCCACAGGGCAGACGTCGGCGCACCGCCCGCAGCCGGTGCAGTCCTCCTCCGAGACTTCCGGCAGGAAGTTCGTTGTTTGGACCGGGTGAAGGAGGGAGAAGCGGCGCGCCGCGATCATAGCCTCGCAGCAGCAGCCGCAGCAGTTGCAGATGAAGTTGACCTGCTCCCGGACGTTGGAGCCGAACTGGACGAGGCTCCGCTCCCAGGCCTCCCGGAGGAGGTCCAGCCCCTCCGCCACCTCCACGGCCCGGGCGTGGCCGTGCTTCACCAGGGACTCCGCCGAGCCGTTGAAGGTCATGCAGATCTCAAGGGGCGCGTCGCAGGCAAGGCCCAGGTGCCCCATCTTGTGGCGGCAGTAGCAGGTGCTGACGCCCCGGACCGAGGCGGTCCGGATGACCTCCGTGGCCCGCTCGTAGTCGAGGATCAGGAGGCCCGGCTCGTCCGGCAGGGCCGGCTCGTGGACGAAGGCCCGGCCGAGCCGCGTCTCCGCGTCCGCAAAGAGCTCCCGGACGAAGTCCTCCTCCACGTTGAGGTACTGGTAGAACAGTTCGCTGAGCACCTTCTGATCGATGTCCCCGCGGGTCCGCATGAGGGAGAACTCGAAGAAGCCGGCCATGGGCGGCGGGAGCACCCAGGTCTGCACGCCCTCCTCGTTCTCCGTGTCGAGAAGGATCGCCCGCCCCGCCAGCTCGTCCAGGATCTTTCTCGTCTCCGCTACGCTCATCTTCCAGCGGCGGGCCGCCTGCTCCGCCGTGAAGGGGCGGATCGGGAGGAGTGAGACCAGGGCCGCCTCCTTCTCCCGGAACAGGATGCTGAGGATCTTGTAGAGCAGCTCCGACGGCGGCGCCCCCTGGGGGAACCGGTTCAGCCGGTCCACCAGGGCCGTGTATCCCGTTTTCTGCAGGTGATGACTCATGACCTCCCCTTCCCTGCAATGCCCCGGTCGAGACCCGGTTTATCCGGCTCGCCGGCGACCCGGCCGGCCTCCCCAGGCGCCGGATCCCCCCGCAAGGCACTTCCTTTTGCCAGGACGTGGGCTCCCACGGGCAGGCCGACGTGTCCCGCCACCACGGGGCACTTCACCTTGAACAGGAAAAAGATGTTGCCCGGTTCGCCGCTCAGGGTCTCGTAGTTGCCCTGCCCCTTGGCGAGGATCAGATCGGCTTCGGCGAAGCGGCGCACGAAGTCCGGGCTGCAATCCGCCAGGACCGTTCCCGGCGCGTCCGAGCCGTTGTCGACGACCTCGACAAGCTCGTGAAGACCCGCGGCCCGCGCATCCTCCAGGGTTGCGTCGTTGATGACGGGCTTCCCGCGAACGGCCAGGGTGACCCGGTCCGGCGAAAGCCGCTCGATGAGCAGGCGGTCGAAGACGATCTCCCCGGCGTTGTCGGCCAGGTACAGGATCCGCCGGGCCCGTGCGGCGGCCCCGCGGAAGCTCTCCAGGTCCCCCGTGACCGGCTCCCGGACGGCTTGGGCCAGCACCGGCCGGATCTCCTCCTCCGGCAGCGAGGTCTTGGCCCCCAAGTCGATGATGTTGGCCGCGACGGCCAATCGCACGGCCAGGTCCAGCGGGTCCGGCGCGTCGTCGATCCAGGTTTTGTGCTCCTTTAAAAAGTGCAGGGCCATCCGGTTCTGCTGGTCCTTGGCCTCGCGGTACGGGTCCTTCACGCCGGTGAGCTCCCGGAGCCGCCGGTGGATGCGCTGCGCCAGGAGGGGCGGCGACCCGCCCATGTCCATTTCGCTGAACCACCGAAGCAGGTCCCGAACGACCCTCTCCCGGACAAGGGAATCCCCCGAGGCCATCCGGGCAGCCTCCAGGGCCGTCCGCAACAGGCAGGGAAGGCAATCCAGGGAAGTCTTCATTTCTCCCTCAAATAGGGCCACGCCATGATGCCGCCCTCCATGACCTTGACGTTCCTCCAGCCGTTCGCCTGCAGGATCAGGGCCGACTCGCAGCCCCTGAGGGAGATCTTGCAGGAGCAGGTGATCTCCCGATCCTTGTCCCGGGTGAGCTCGCCCAGGCGCTTCCTGAGCGCGCCGGGCGGAATGAGGGTCTCGCCGATGCCCAGGCGCATCTGCTCGTATTCTTCAGGAACCCGGGCCCACTGACGAATCATAACGCGCACGCGTCGCTTCATCGCTCACGGTCGGGTCAATGAGCCGTTTCCAGGCGGAACCTTCCCATGTTCCGAGGGCCGTGTGCATATCGAGATACTTGGTCGGGATGGGATGCGTTCCGGCAACCACCCGCACCGGATAGCGCTTTTCAAGAAACGCCATAAACGTTTCGATGTGAGGACAGGGAGGATAGCCCACCACGAGGCCCGTGGCCAGGTGAATCACGTCCGCTCCGTTTTTCACCATTTCCTCGCCCGCATATTCGATGTTCCCCCCGGGGCAGCCGTCGCACGTGGTGAAGCCGACCAGCTCGATCTCTCTGCCCGCGTAGATGCTGAACGCCCCTTCCCGGTTTCTCATCGACCGGAGACATTTCCCGCCCGCACAGCGGCGATAGCGGTCGCAGATAATGATTCCTATGCGCGTTTTCGTATCCATTCCCGCTCCTTTCAAATCGTAACCGGCCGACATCCTCATCATGCGGCCGGGCTGATGCCCCTTCCCCTGCCCGGAACTCCCCCGCGCCGCAGAGAACCTTCCCGGCGCATTGGTGAACGGGTGAAGCCCGGATGTGTCTTACCTACCCCAACACGGAGCAGTCGTCCAGCCCGTAAGGATGCCGCGGGCAAAAAGGCGGCATGGGGAAAGGGCCGGAACGTCGCAATCGTCGGGCATTTCCCCTTCCCGCTGCGGGTACGGGAGAAAGTGAAGGAGCGGTGGGTCATCGAGAAGAACCGGCAGGAGGGCGACTTTCCGGAAGATGAAGGGGACCCGGCGGCTCACCCTTCTGAAGAGGACGGGAGGGAAGCGCGGCTCCCCGGGGGAGACGGTTTCCGAACGGCCAGAAACAGCGCCGCGGCGGCGACGGCCATTCCCGCGTCCAGCAGGAAGGCGGCCTTGTAGGTTCCCAGGGCGTCCCGCAGCATTCCCCCCACCCAGTGGGAGAGGATTGCCCCGCCGCCGTACAGGGGCGTCCAGGCCCCGATGACGGTCCCGATGATCCGCCGGGGGAAGTAATCGCCGGCGCAGGCGCCGTAGATGGGAAACGTAACACCGTAGAAGACGGCGAAGACGCCTACCACCGCGTACAGGGCCGCCTGCCCTGAGCCGGCCGCGACGATCCCCAGGACGGCCAGGGCGATGCACAGGTTCGACAGCAGGATGGTCCGCCTCCGCCCCAGCCGGTCCGACAGGGGCAGCAGCGTCAGGACGCCCAGGACCTGAAACGAGCCGTGAATCGTCGCCAGGAAGCTTGCCGCCCCGAGGGAAAACCCCGCCTGGTCCCGGGCGTAGTCCACCATGAACGTGGTGATCCCGTAGAGGGAATAGGAGATGCAGAGATAGGAAAGACCGATCCACCAGAACGTCGGATTCCGGAAGATCTCCTCCCGCAGGCTGACCGACGGCTCCTCCTCCGCAATGCCCGCCGAGCCGCCTTCCATTCCCTCCCCGCCCCAGGGATCAACGCCGCAGGATTCCGGGTCGTTGCGGAGGAGCAGGCCGTTGACCGCCACGAGGACCAGAGCGGCCGCGCCCAGGATGGTCCAGGTGTGGCGCCAGCCGAACTGACCCGCCACCAGGGGAAAGAAGGCGCCGACGGCCGCAAAGCCGAGGCCGTATCCCGTGGAGAGGATGCCGAGGGCGAGGCCGCGCCGCTGCGGGACAAACCAGCGCTGGACGACCGCCAGGACGGGCGTCCAGATCCCCGTGGCCCCCACGCCCACGACCGCGTAGGCCAGGCAGGCACCCTCGAGGCTCGATACCCTCGCCATCAGGAGAACGCCGAGGCCCAGGACGGCGAGGCAGGCCGGGATGACCCGCCGGGCGCCGATCCGGTCGGTGAGCCAGCCCGTCAGGGGCGTCAGGGCGATGTACGTGAACAGGTAGGCATTGTAGATGGTTCCGCCGGCGGCGCGGCTGAGGTCCAGGTCCCGGATCATCTCGGGGAGGACCACGCCGTAGCCGAGGCGGACGGAGTAGTTGACGAAGAGATCCAGGAAACCGGCGCCGAGGATAAGCCAGGCCCAGTGCGGCAGGCTTCCCGGACGGCGGCCGGCCGGTCTCATGAAAAGCTGACTTTCACCGGCTTTTTCTCGACATCGGGCTCCTCGAGCTCGAAGAAGTCCGCCTTCTTGAACTCGAACCAGGTGGCGACAACGTTGGAGGGGAAGGACTCGATCCGGATGTTGAACTCCCGGACGACGGCATTGTAGGTCCTCCGGGCTGCCTCGATGGCGTCCTCCAGCTCCCGGAGCTGCTGCTGCAGCTGCATGAACTCCTCGCTGGCCTTCAGGTCCGGGTAGGCCTCGGCGACGGCGAAGAGGCCGCGGACGGCCTCGGTCAGGGCGTTCTCGGCCTTTGTCTTCGCCGCCGGGGTCGGCGCTCCGGCGGCGGCGAACCGGGCCTCCGACAGCTTGTCGAAGAGGCCCCGCTCATGGGCCGCATAGGCGCGGACCGCCTCGGCCAGGTTCGGCACCAGGTCGTAGCGCTTTTTCAGGAGGACGTCGACGTCCGCCCAGGTGGATTCCACGGTATTCCGGCCCCGGACCAGCGCATTGTAAAGGACAATGCCGATGACGACGATCGCAACCGCCCCGGCGAAGACAACGAACATGAACATGGCTTCCTCCTGAAAATGATTGATTTCCTGTCTTCATTCACTCGCCGATGATCTTGACGAGCACCCGCTTTCTCCTGCGGCCGTCGAACTCTCCGTAGAAGATCTGCTCCCAGGGGCCGAAGTCCAGCCTCCCGGCGGTGACGGCCACAACGACTTCCCGGCCCATGACCTGCCGCTTCAGGTGGGCGTCCCCGTTGTCCTCCCCCGTCCGGTTGTGGCGGTAGCGGGACACGGGCTCGTGGGGGGCCAGCTTCTCCAGCCAGTCCTCATAGTCCTGGTGCAGTCCCGGCTCGTCGTCGTTGATGAAGACCGACGCGGTGATGTGCATGGCGTTGACCAGGACCATCCCCTCCCGGACGCCGCTTTTCCGCAGGCACTCCTCCACCGCGGGGGTGATGTTGACGAGGCCCCGCCGGGCGGGGATGTTGAACCAGAGCTCTTCACGGTAGGATTTCATGGTCGGGGTTCTCCGGTCGATCTACCGGCTCCACTTTTTTTACGGGGCTTCCCGGGTTGACCGCTCCGTGCAGCCGGTACCGGTTCGTTTTGAGGGGCCTGTCTTCGGTCCAGGTAATAGCAGCTTCCTTTGAACTGCTTGGCGAATTGCTTCATTTCCGTCGCCGATTCGGTGACTTCTCCATAATGGGAAAAACGGCGAAAGCGCGTCCCGGTGATGCCGATGGAGATGCTCATGACGGGGAAACGCAGCGCCTTTCCCTTGCGGTCAAACGACCGGATGAAGCCGCGGCTCGAATCTTCCCTGTCGTAACAGCCGGGAATCAGGCTGTCAAAAGCCTTGATGATTTCCTTCGCCGTTTCCTCGGCCAGGTCGACGTCGATGATGAAAACGAAGTCATCCCCGCCGATGTGGCCGACGAAACCGCCTTGCGGCTGCCTGGCTTGCACAATGCCCAGAATCAGCCGGCCGGTCATTTTGATCACTTCATCGCCGCGGCTGAAACCGTACCGGTCATTGTACGGCTTGAAACAATCGAGGTCCGCATAGCCGAGAGCGAAATCCTGATTCTTTTCCAGCCGCTGTTGAATCTCCCGGCTGATGGAAATGTTCCCCGGCAGGCGCGTGAGCGGATTCATCTCCACGATTTTTTCAGAGCGGGAGATGGACAGGTGGACCCGCGGCAGGAAATCGCGATCGAAATCATCCCTCCAGATGTAATCCTCCACCATCAGCTCGCCGAGCCGGTCGATGTCGAATTCTCCGGGAAGGATGGCCAGCACGGGCAGGTGATGAAAAAGAGGGTCCGTCTTGATATCGTTGATGATCTGAAAGGCCGCCCGATCATCATTCGTCATGCCGACAACAATCAGGTTGGTAGTGGAATGATAGATATAATCGATCGCGGAGGACATGCTGCGGAAGACAACGCTCCGGTAGAGACCTGTTGTGCTGCGTTCGACGGAACCGTTCAGAACGACATCCCGGGATACGATCACGATGGTTTTCATGCGATCAGTAGATATCATCCGCCGATTCCATATTGTCTTCCATCTCTCTCAGCACGTCTTTGATATCGTCGTCGGAGAGTCTGAGAAGGTCACAGGCGCCGGCGTAGACTTCCGGAACGAAGATTTCCCCGGCAAAGCCGAACCCGCGGGCGCGGACAAGAATATCCGCCATGTGCACAATGGCTGTTTCCAGTCGGGCGTTCCTGGCCAGCGCCGGCCTGTGATGATGTTCGATCACCTCGATCAGGTGGCGCGGGAAGCGCCATTTTTCGGCAAGCCAGCCGCCTGCGTCGGCGTGTGTTGCCTGGAACTGCTTTTTTTCTGCGTCGAAGATCGAGAGTCCCTTCCCCTGGGCTTCAGCCATCACCGATTCATATTCCGCGGGGAATTCAAGGATCAGGATCACCTTGCCGATGTCGTGCAACAGTCCCGCAACGGACACTTCCTCCGGCTCCTTGATTCCCTTCTTCCGGGCGATGACGCGGGAAGCAACGGCACAGGCAAGCGAGTGCGTGCAGAGCCCTTTCATCGTCTTCTCCATCAAGTCAAAGACGGAAACTCCGAGCAGCAGTCCCTTGATGACATTCAGCCCGAGAAGCATCGTTGCGTGAGAGACGGAGGCAATCCTGCCGGGGAATCCGTAAACGCTTGAATTGACCATCTTCAGGACCCTGGTGGTCAAGGCCGGATCGTTGGAGATAAAAGCGCTGATTTCCGTAATGGTGACACGCGGTTTTTCAATGACGACCGAAAGCCGCTTCAGCACGGCGGGCACGGTTGGAAGTGCATGGATGTTTTCCACCTTGTGCCGCAGGACTCTGGGATCCACGTTACTCATACAGGCCTTCAATATGCTCTTTCACGATTCTTTTGATTCGATCCATAGCAGGCTTGCCTTCCACACGGGAAAATCTCGCGTCAAGGTTGTCCAGGGCTTCCTCCTTCCCGACGGCCTGAACCGGCGGACCCTCCACAAAGACACTGGCAATGTTCATATCCTGGATTCGTTCGATCCGCGCGGCAGTGAGTTCCGTGCCCTCGCCAAGCAAGACCATGCCGCTTCCGGCGGTCACCGGCTTGGCCAGTTTCATGCCAGGCTCGAGTTTTGACACGGGAACTTTCGTCATGAATCGGCTCCTGCCTCCTTCTTCCCGACGCCATCCGCGACCGGGGGGGGCATCCCGGCGTCGATACACCGTTCCTCTTCCACCCGTCCGATCCCGCTTCCCGCCCCTGCCCCGGGCGGCAAAGGCACGGTTAATCTATCTGCAATTTTTCTCCGCGTCCATGCTGAATTCTTCGCCGGTTTATTTCCCGCCGCTTTTCACCCGGCCCGGCACCCCGCCCCGGATCCGCTCTTCTGAAGGCGCCGCCGCGTCCAGGGTGACAAGGCACTTTGCACCATCACGCCCGTTCTTCCCTCCCGTCCAGGATGGATCGCACGCCCCGGGCCAGCCGCTCCATCTGAAAGGGTTTCTGGAGAAAGCCGTTGCAGCCCCGGTCGAGGATCTCCCGGGCCGCCCCGTCAATGCTGTAGCCGCTGGAAAGCAGGACCGGGACCTGCGGGTCGAACTCCCTCAGGCGGTCGAAGGTTTCCCCGCCCGACATGCCCGGCATGATCATGTCCAGGATCACCATGTCGATCCCGTCCTTTTTCTCACGGTAGACGGCGATCGCCTCCTGCCCGCTTCCCGCGCACAGAACCCGGTACCCCAGGACCTCCAGCATTTCCCTTGCGACATTCAGGATCATGGTCTCGTCGTCCACCAGGAGGATCGTCTCGGTTCCTCGCGCGGCGGGCGCCTGCGGGGCATCTTCCCGGTCAACAGCCTTGTTGGACGCCGGCAGATGGATTTCGAAGGTCGTCCCCCGGCCGGGCCGGCTCGCCACGTCGATCGCGCCTCCGTGCCCCTTGATGATCCCGTACACCGTGGCCAGCCCCAGGCCGGTTCCCCGTCCCATTCCCTTGGTCGTGAAAAACGGGTCGAAGATCCGTTCCCGGGTCTGGTCGTCCATGCCGATGCCCGTGTCGCTGACGGAGATCTTCACGTACCGCCCGGGAGCGAGGGAAAGCGCTCTCCCGTCCGCCAGGACGACATTGTCCGTCCCGAGGCGGAGCTCGCCGCCCCCCGGCATGGCGTGCCCGGCATTCACGTAGAGATTCATGAAGACCTGCTCCATCTGGGAGCGGTCCACTTCCGCAGTCCAGAGGTCCGGACGGAACGATCGGTGGATGATAATCTCCTTCTTGGTCCTCCCGAACATGTCGGCGGTTTTCCCGACGATGTCGTTCATGTCCGTGGGCTTGACCTCGTAGCGTCCTCCGCGGGCAAATCCCAGGAGCTGGCCGGCCAGGCTGGAGGCGCTGACGACCTGCTCCTGGATGTACTGCAGCCGGACGCGATGGGGATGGCTTTCCGGGAGATCGAGCATCATCAGCGAGGCATGGCCCTGGATTCCCATCAGCAGGTTGTTGAAGTCGTGGGCGATGCCGCCGGCAAGGGTGCCGACGGACTCCAGTTTCCGGGAGCGGTTGAGCTCCTCCTTCAGCCTCTCCTGCTCCTCCTCCACCCGCTTGCGCTCGGTGATGTCCCGGGTAAAGCCCAGGATTCCCGTTGCCTGTCCGGCCTGATCGCGCAGGAAGGTCACCTTGATTTCGCCCCAGACGAAGTTGCCGTTTTTATGAACGTGCTCCACCTCGATGATTCTCGACCGAAGGGGGGCCCGGTTTCCGCTCTCCTCGGCGGCCCGCTCCTCGGCGAAGATCAGCATGCACTTCTCCAGGGAGGCAGGGGTCAGCACACCGCCCGGCGGCATGCCCAGGAACTCCTCCGCGGTATATCCGAGCATCTCCTCGATATAGGGACTCACATAGGTGAACCGGAGGCTCAGGTCCGTCGTCCAGATGCCGTCCCGCGCGTTCTCCGCCAGCCGGCGAAACCGCTCCTCGCTGTCCCGCAGGGCGCTCTCCGCCTCCTTTCGCGCCGTGATGTCGTGAATGATGGAGTGAAGCAGGTCCTTCCCCTTCACCCGGATCCTGCTGCTGAACCCCTCGACGTCCCGGATCGAGCCGTCCGCGCGGCGATGGCGGAACTCGAACCGGAACTGCCGGCCGGTCTTGGCCCGTTCGATGGCCGCTTTCACTTCCTCCCGACTGAGCGTGTTGATCTCGCTCATCTTCATCTTCCGGAGGCGCTCCAGCGGCCAGCCGTAATACTGCACGGCCGCCCGGTTTGCATCGACGATTCCGGCGGTTTCCGGATCGATCAGCAGCTTGACGGCGGCGTGGTTGTCGAACAGGTTCCGGTACAGCTCCTCGCTCTCCCGCAGCCCCTCCTCGGTCTGTTTTCGAGCCTGAATCTCCTGCTGGAGCTTGAGGTTGGCTTCCTCTGCTTCCTTCTTCTGCTCCTCGAGAACGTCCAGGGACTCCTCGAGGCGCCGCCTGAGCATCTCCGGAGCGATCACGGTGACGGCGACCAGCATGGTAAAGATGAACAGGCCGGTGATCCAGGCCATGGCCGACCTGGAGGTCAGCATGTGTTCCGGGTGGATCGGGATGAAGCCGGTCGTCATGCCGACGGCCACAAGTATAATGGTGGCGATACTGATGAGAAGGACGAGGATCCCCGTCCGCATCCCGTAGAGCAGGGCCGAAAGGAAGCAGACGCCGAGCAGGAGCTGCATGCCGACGCCGCTCATCCCGATGCGCAGGAGGATCGAAAAGGAGATCAGAAACAGCGCGGAGACCAGGATCAGCGCCCGGACCCGGTAGGGCAGCCTCCGGGAGGCGAAGGTCCCCGCCAGGAAGATGACGTACAGGCCCAGGTAGAGCACGGAGAACACCCACCGGCCCTGCATCCAGGACTGGACGGCGCCGATGGTGGCGGCGGGCAGGCCGAGCAGCGAGATGACGTAGAGAATCCTGTTCAGGATGGTCCGGCGGAACTCCTCGACCTCCGGCCTGTCGCTGTCCGGACGAAAGAAGAATCCTCTGTACCTGGCTGACCGTTTCATGTCTCTCACCGGCCTGAAAGGAGAAAAAAACATTCACAACCGGCCAGCTCCACGATGCGTCAGGCGGACGATGGAAATTGCGGCTGATTTTCCAGCCTCCGCTTCTTTGCCCCGGGTACGGCCGGTATTTTTATACCAGATTTTGATACAAAGCCGAATATTTTTAATTTTTTGGAGAAATTGATGAAGGAGGTTTCATGGTGTCGAGAGGCTCGGATCATCGATGTCCATGAGGCGGACCATGCCGGCGGTCCTGTCGGGAGACCTGTATCGCATCTCCCGGCAGGACGGACGGCCATGACTCCCGCCTGATCTTGATGGAAAACATGGAAACGGCGTGCCGCCGGTAAAAATTGATTCCCTATTTTCTCAGCAGATCGGCGAGATCCGCGTTGGGCAGATACCGCCGGTATATCGTTTCGAAGTTCCCGTCCGCTTTCAGGCCGTCCAGAGTGGACTGCCATTTCCTGACCGTCTCTTCCGGCGTGCCACGCGATATGGCAATGTAAAAGTACGTGCTGCTCACGGGATAGACCGGCTCCAGGTCGTTCATGCTGTATCCCGCATTTTTCACAATCTGCGGGACGGTAACGTCGGTGAAGACGGCAAGCTGAACCTCGCCCTTCATGAGCTGCGTGACATTGGTGACGGGAAGGGGCGAGCTGACGAGATTCGTGAATCCTTTGCTCTTCAGGTTCTGTTCCGTGAACCAGTCGGTCGTCGTGGCGATGGCGGCAACCTTTCTGGCGTCATCCAGGCTGTTGATCCGGATGCCGGAGCCTTTCTTCGCGTAAAGGATGGCGCTGTTTTTTCCGACCGGTCCCACCCAGTGAAAGAGCTGCTCCCTTTTTTCCGTCCGCTCCGTGCTGAAAAGCACGACGTTCGGCCTGCTCAGGGCCGTTTTGTAGGCCTCGTCCCAGGAGGTCAGCCGGATGTTGTCCCGGATTCCCTGGCGGGCAGCGATCTCCCGCACCACGTCCGTGACGAAACCGGCGACCTTCCCGTCCTTCATGAATGTCACGGGCGGGTATTCCTCCGTCAGCATCTGAAGGTCGGAAGCGCCTTTCACGTTCTTCTGAAACGGACATGTACACCCGAGAAGAACCAGCAAGCTCAGCAGCAAACAGAACCAACCGTATTTTTTCATCAATAATCCTTTCCTCGAAATGGGATGGCCGGAACTTGGAATGGCGGCAGCGGGATCGATCCGTTTCCGAACGATGAGGGACATGCCGCCTTCAATCTACGGTCCCGGCTTATCCTTGAATTTTCCCGAACAGACGATGTACGTTTTGCCGTCGCTGCCCTTCGCCGCCTTGAAGTAGGTCGCCTTCACGTAGAGCCCGCTTTCACCCGGATTGGTATAGACGTACTCCTCCCAGCCGCTCCCGTCCTTCAACGCCCTGGCGACCATTTCGTCCCGGAAGGCCTTCCCCTCCACGTCTGTTTTCCCCTTGAAGCTCCTGCCCACCGTTTTGGCGTTTTCGGCATGGGCGATCATCATCACCGCCGGATCGTACATGAAGACGTACAGAGCCGCGTTGTCCCTGTCCCGGTAAGGATGGTCGCCGTTGTTGATCCTGCGGATCGTTGCTGCGGCGTCCCCGGCCAGGTCTTTTGCCGTGCGGTCGACCAGCTGCATCACCTGCTCGGCGGTGATCCGGTCTTTCGTGTAGCGGGGCTTCAGGTAGTGGTCGAAGATTTCCTCATAAACGCTGAAGCCCTCCCTGGTTTTTTCCCGCTTGAGATTGTCCAGCGCCTGCTGCAACGCCTGAACCGTTTCCTTCGGGGTGCGACGGTTCACGGCATAGTAGAGCTCGCCCTGGTGGAGGAGATAAACGCTTTCGTAATTTCCCGGATCGGCCGCCACATGCTTGATCAGCCAGAGTCCCGCTGTCTCCTCGTAGGCCCAGGCATCGACGGTTCCCGCCTCGAGCAGGCGGATCGCGTCTTCCGCATTTTTCCTGACCGTGACGGACTTGCCTTTGATCCCTCCCCGGGCCAGAAGCTGTTCCCCGATGTCGTCCCGCAGCGCGGCAATCTTCAAGCCTTTCAAATCGTCGATAGCCTTGATCTTTAACGCCCGGTCTTTCCGGGCGATCAGGACGACCCTGGTCGGGGCGATGGGACCGACCCACTGGAAGAGCGTTTCCCGCTCCGGTGTTCTGGTCGTGGAGAACAGGATCGCATTTTTCGTTTTCAGGGCCGTCCGGTATGCCGCCGTCCAGCTTGTCAGCCGGATTCGGTCCCGGCTGAATCCGATGTTCGCCTTTTTCATCATTTCTTCGAGCAGATAGACCGCGATACCCTCCAGGCGCCCCTTCTCGGCATAGTTGAAGGGCGGGTACTGCTCCGTCAGGCAGGTCATTTGCGGAGCCCGGGGCGACGCCGGGACGTCCGCGGGGCAAAACGCAAAAAGCACCGTCAGGAATAGAAAAACCAGCAGGAATGCAATTTTGCTATTCATTCTTTCTTCGATCATCCTTCCCTCCTGAGAAATTGAATCGGGCGGTGTGGTTCTCCCGGTACTCCTTCGCCATCGGAGTGACACTGACGAAGCCCCGGCCGGCGGGTGCGCCGGCCCGGCCCCAGGTCCCTGATGGCATGGTTTCAGGGCCCGGCGTTTCTTCTCCTTCGCCGTGCCGCGGATCGCGGTCCCGTCGTCCGCCGCCGGAATGCGGCTTTCCCTGCCTCCGGTTTCATCCGGCGGCGGTTCGCTGAGCGGAGGTGCTGAGACTGACGCCCGCCGGGAGGTACACGTGGAACGTGGTCCCTTTCCCCTGCTCCGACTCCACGGTGATGCAGCCGTTGTGCCTGCCGACCACGGAGTGACAGACCGACAGGCCGAGCCCCATCCCCTTTTCCGGCCCTCTCTGCTTGGTGGAAAAATAGGGATCGAAGATCAGCGGCAGCTCCTCTCTCGGGATGCCCGTTCCCGTATCTTCCATGGATATCCTGACATAGGGCCCCTCTGCGATCGGCAGGCCGTCCTGTGCCGTAACCCTTGTATTCTCCGCCCGGACCGTGAGACTCCCCCCTTCGGGCATTGCCTCGACGGCATTGATCGCCAGGCTCCTGATTACCTGGCGTATCTGCCGCTCATCAACTTCCAGGACCCAGAGATCGGCGGCCAGTTGGAATTTCCGTTCCACGGGCCATTCACCAATGTTCTTCGAGACGGCATCCTTCAGCATTTCGCCGATGTCCACAACCTCCCGGACCGGTTCCCCTCCCCTGGAAAACGTGATCAAAAGGCTGGTCAGCTCCATCGCCTGGCCGACCGCTTTTTTGGCGGCCTCGAGTCGGCCGCGGACCTTCTCCCCCGGTGGTGCATCCGCCATCAGAAGCTCGATGTACCCATGGATGACCGCCAGGAGATTATTGAAATCGTGGGCAATTCCCCCTGCCAGCGTTCCGACGGACTCCAGCTTCTGAACTCTCAGCTGCTCTTCCTCCGCCCGTTTGCGCTCGGTGACATCCCGGTTCAGGATGATCAGCCTCGCGGGTTTGCCTCCCTCATCCAGCAACACGATGCCGTTGGCCTGGATATGCCGGACCGCCCCGTCGGAATGAATGATGCGGTACTCGGTGTTGAATCCCTTGTCCCCGATCATTCGGGGGATGTAATCTCTCAGGGCCCTGTCGCGGTCTTCCGGATGAACGCAGTTCAGCCAGTCGTCCCGGGTGACGCAGGACTCCCTGGAAACGGCGAATATCTCGTACATCCTGTCATTGCAGGTGACGATGTTCTTTTTGATGTCCCAATCCCAGACGCCGAAATCGCCCGCCCTCAGGGCAAGTGTGAGGCGTTTCTCGTTCTCCGCCAGCTTTTGATGGGCTTCCCGCACCGCCCGCAGCGGGTAGGACTGAAAGAAAAGGAACAACAGGATTCCCGTCATGAAGGAACCGGCCCCGACGATGACCGTCTGCAGCATGAGAGGGAAGATGGAGCGGGTGATCTCGACTTCCGCGACCTTTTTGTCGGCATCATGAACGGGTGCACGGAAGGTTACCAGGGGCCCCGTCAGGGACTCCGGCGTCCGGGCGATGACCCGCCCCTTCATATCCCGGACGGCCCGCTTCTCGTGAACTCCGTAATTAAGCCTGTATTCCAATATCTCCTGGAGACGGACTTCCTCGAACTGCCAGGTTTTGGGATTTCTGACGACCAGTCCTTCGACGGTCCGGGCGGAGAATGCGAGTTCGGCGTGGACGCCGCCCTCCATGTATCCGTATGAAACGACGAAGTAACCGACGGGTAAGCAAACGGCCACAACAAGGCTGATGATGACAACCAGGAGGGATGAGACGCGGGTTACGGATCGGTTATGCAGCTTCATTTTCCGGCAACGGGAACAAGGACTCCGTATTTCTCGGCAATGGCGCGTCCTTTCTCCGAGTAGACGAATTCCAGGAATTGTGCGGCGGCAGCGGAAAGTGTACCGGCCGTTACGAAGCCGATCTCCTTGGCAAGCGGGTAGGTTCCATCGGCAAGGGTTTTTCGGTCCGGCTTGACGCCGTTCAGCGCGACAACATTCAGCGGCAGCCCGGCGACCAGCACACCGGCAAGCGCGGCGGTTCCGATCCCTCCGGCCGTTCTGGAAACGGCCTCGTTCGACTCCGGATCGGTCAAGGCAATCCTCATTCCCTTCCGACGGTGCGCCACGGCGACGGCCTCGTTCATGCGCGGAGAAAGACCCCTCAAGATCTTCGTATCGGTATCCGCCCTGGGACGAAGGATGATCCGGATCGTTTCCCCATCCGGCCATTTCTTTACCCGGCCGGCATAGATGTCTTCCAGCCCGGTCGTTGAAATGGTTTTCAGCCGGTTCGATTTCTCCACCACAATGACCAGGGGGGTTTTGCCAAAAGGCCTTTCTCTTCCGCCCCGGTTAATCTCCTCCGGCTTCAGACGACGGCTGACGACGGCGATATCGATCGCCCCGGCAAGAAGCGCCTTGATCGCGCCCGAGCTGCCCAGCGGTTTGTCCATGGCGAACGAGACGCCCCTCTCCGTTTTGCCGTAGGCCATCATGAGGGGCTTCATCATCTCCAGAGCGGCTCCGGATCCGTTGATTCGAAGCGTATCTCCCGCCAGCGCGTCCGGCGCACCCTCGCAAAACAGGAACGCCATGAACAGGAGACAAGACAGGCCCGGCAAGATGCGAGTGCAGCGAAGCATGGTTTCCTTCCGGAGAAGCGGCGTGAGTGTCTGCAATGTTTCTCACACCCGGATATTGAGGGGACGGGAACGATGCGCATCCCGGCCATGCCTCCCCATGACACGACCGGGCGGTGCCTTATCGGTTGTTCAACGAACATGAATCCCGTTTTCATGTCAAACGGAATTGTGCGCAGCATCAACCGGCAGACGATGGATCCTTACTTCAACTCCCTGAACCGGGCCTCGACGGCTGTAATGTCTTCGATGCGGATCAGGGCATCATAAAAATCCCGGCCGGAGAGCTTTTCCAGGTGAACCAAGTGCTCGCCGACGGTCTTCACGTATCCCTGGAAGGTCTTCCCCGAGCGGAGATGGATCACGACATCCCTGCCGGCATAGACTTTCAGGTTGTCCCTGATCGAGTGGGCCGTCTCGAACGTCGCCCCTTCCACGGCAACCGCCTTCCGGGCCTGTACCTCCGCCGGGAACCCGGCCGACACGGCCGCCAGCAGAATTACGGCCAGCAGCGCCGGCCATGCAATCCGTTCCGTCCGTTTCATAAAGCCTCCTTTCGGAAAAGAGAACACGTCCAATTATTTCATATAGCATTTCCGGAGGAGAGAAAAGGGGTCCGAATCCTGTTCCGTGCCGCAACTTTTTATATCAATAGTTCTAGATAAAGATACTCGCCGCTATATGGCGTTCGCGCATTCACGCATGTATAAGTCGGTCGTTCCCCGTGCGTGCTGGCACGCCTTGCGCCGTCTGCGCCTGTCCGGGGTTTGTTCACTCTTCCCGGTCATTTTCCCTTGTCCGTCTTGTCCAGGACTATTTGGATCGCCTTTACCAGGGCGCGGTTGAACTCCTCCGGGCGGTTCATCATCAGGAAATGATCCGCCTTCGGGATGACGATGGCGTCATAGGACAGCATGTGCCGCCGGTTCGCCTCGTAGTTGACGGGCCAGAGGTCCCCGTTTACGCTGACGACGGGTACCCGGACCTGATCGAAGACCCTGGCCGCCTCCCCCGTGACATACTGCATCATCAACTCGTCCATGGCGCTCAGGGCCACGGCCGGCGGCGCCGCCGACATGTCTGCGATAATCCACTCGCGAAGCCGCTGATCGGTCCGGGGCGAGATCATCTGCCCGACGAACTGCCGGCTCCCGGCCCGGAAATCCTTTTTCAGGGGAGCGGTCATCTTTTCAAGCACTTCGCGGGTCATGGGGTACTCGACATTTTCGAGCGTGTCGACACCGATCAGGCCGGTGACGCGGCCGGGCATCAGGCGGGCGGCCTCGGCGATCACCGAGCCGCCCATGGAGTGGCCGATCAGGATCATGCTGCGGCTGTCCGTCGCCTCCACCACGGCCCTCACGTCCTCCCCAAAAGCCCCCATGGTGTACTTCGTTCGGCCCATTCCCGAGTGGCCGTGCCCCGCCAGGTCGAGAACCACCACGCGGTTCGTCCTCGAAAAGAACGGCACCTGCTCGCGCCAGTAGCGGGCGTCGCAGTTCCAGCCATGAACGAACACCAGGGCCGGCTCCCCCGCGCCATAGACCTCATAGGAAATCGGTGTGCCGTCCCCGGACAGGGCGACATGGGGCCAATCCGCCGGTGCGGCAGACGCCGTCCCGATCGCCATGACCAGGAACACCAGGCAGACTGCCGGGTACATGATATGTTTCGGGGTCGATCGACGGCGGCCTTCCGCCGTCATTGCGGTGTCGTGTACGATCATTCTCCTGTTCCTCATTCCGCCCGCGGGCGGCCATCGTTGTTTTTCTCCATGAACACCAGCCGGATCTTCGGCGACAGGCCCTCTTTTTCCCGGAGCGGCGATCAGGACACGGCGGGCGTGCCAAAGTCGAAGACGAAGTCCCCCTCGCAAGTGTCGCCCGACCGCATCCGACAGCCGGTGATCTCCGGTGTCGCTCTGTACTTCAGGCCCAGGGCGTCGAACCAGCAGGCCAGCCGGTAGATGACCCCGCACTCGTATTGATCGATCGCCCCGATCCGAACCATTCCCTTGTACGCAAAGCAGTTCTTCGGGGCGAATTCCCAGTGCAGGGTGTTCTCGCGGTCGGTGTCGAACCGGCCGTTCATGAACGGCGGGACGCACATCCTGGCGGCACCGGAGAAGAATTTTTTGAATTCCTCGAAGGTCTCCATTTTCTCCGCGGCCATGCCCAGGACCTTTTTCATCCTGGCCATCTCCAGGGGCGCCATGGACCGGATCGCCGCCTTGTTGACCCGGTTGGCCGTTTCTATGCCGCATTCCCGGAAGCAGTTGTAGAACCACATCCCGTCATGGGTCATCCAGGAGCGGTTCAAAAATTCGATGATCTCGTCCTTCGCCATGCGATCGACGACGCTGTTCATAGCGGCTCCTCCTTGATCGTCCGTTCGGTTCCGGGCCCTGTCCGGTCCCGCAAGAGAGACGTTCCCCTTCCCTCCTGCTGCTTTTCCGCACGGGAGAAAGCGGGGCATTCCTCCCTCTCCCGGGCTCCCCTTTCCCCCAGGGTCATCGTGACCGTGGGGATTCCAGCGGGATTCAGGCCTGCCGCCGCGGAATCCGCGAACCCGAATCGCCGGTACAGCCTCCTGGCGGGAAGCCCCTCCGGGATCGTGTCATCGAACGTCGTCACCGCTATCGGCCGGCTTCGATCCAGGCGTTCGATCGCCTCGGACAGCAGGGCAGCCCCCATCCCATGCCCCCGCTTCCTCCCGGAAACGGCAAGCCAGAGGATCTCGTTTGCCTCCCTCGAAACGACGATGCCGCCGCGAAACACGGTGCATCCCTGTTCATCCGGCTCCTCGACACACCAGGCGATCTTCTCTTCGATCGCCCGCTTCAGGCCCTCCCGGAAGGCCGCATCATCCACCATGGGGCCGAACAGCGGCTCGACCTCCCTCGCCAGATCGAGCCAGCCGTTGAAGTCGTCCGGCGTCGCTTCGCGCACCCTCATCCAGTTTTCCATGTCGAATGTGATCACGCCGGCCTGCGTCCTCCTCCGGGCACGAGCCGGCAATGCAGCGCCCGGATGGAATGTTCCCGTTATTTTTCCCTGGACACCCGGGCGAAAAACTCCTGAAACGGGTGACCGGTCCGTGTGTGCCGGCATGCGGCCGCCCGATCAGCGTTGCACATTCCGCTCAAAAAATCCCTTCTCGAAGGCGATGACCGTCATCAGCTCGCTGTTCACGTCAATCGTGACGACCACCGGGAGGCCGGTGTCGTCGTCCTTTCCAGACAGGCGGACGGCGGTCCCTCTTCCTTCCGAAAGGGCGAATCCGTTCTCCTGCAGCCTCTTCGCCGTCTCGATCGCGAGATCTCCCCGGAAGATGAAGGCGATCCCGGCCAGCGTCGCTTCCTTCTCGTAAATGCATCCCGCGCTCACCAGCGGACTCGCGCCGGTGACCCGGTACAGATCGACTTTCAGGGGGCCCATCGACGTTACTTCAGCGGGCGCACCCAGGATGGAGATCACCCGGGCCTTGGGCATGAGGACGCTCACCCGGTCAAGGGCGGCGAGATCCACCGCGCAGGCCGTCGCCGCCGGGACAACGACCAGGATAACCCACAGGATCATCAGCACTCTCTTGCTCATGCGTTACTCCTTTTCCCTCCGGCACTGTGCGCATGTGCACGGCGCCGTTAAGAAACCTACTTGAACAGCGTATCGATGACGTCGACCAGCCCCGCGGGATTGATGCCGACGCCGACCGACGTGCTCGATTTTTCCGTAACCATGGCCCCGCCCGGGGTGACATAGCTCCTGGACGAGGACGAGGTCTCCACCTTCTTCCCGATGGGCTTCACCCGGGTCAGCGCCGCGCCGGCACCCATTTTGAAAACCTCGCGGGCAAAGTCCTTCTTGTCCATTCGCGGGGCCTCACCGGTTCCTGCCGGCCGGTCCGCTGAAACGGCACCCGGCGACGGCGGTGCGGGCGGTACCGCCGGATCGTTCCTGCCGGCTCCACCCACCGGCGTCAGGGTCACCTTGACGGCCGGCGGGTAAAGAATATAGGCCTCCCCCGTCTCCTCCTGTGAGGAGAGCGAAGTCATGCTGCTGCCGACTCCCATGGCGGCGTCCTTGAAAAAGAGGCCCGAATGGACGCCCGTCTGGATCGCTTTCAGATAGGCCTTGTCTTGCTGGTACAGCCTCTCGATCACCACGTCCTCCTGCCGGTAGTTCTCCTTGACCAGGGTCAGGATGTGGCTGCGGTTCCGCTCCAGGGCGACGCTTGAGGGCGTCTCCCCCACGAGCTGCCCATTGGCGTAGATTCTGGCGCCCATCGGGTTCGTGGACACGGGGATGTCCTGTTTCAGGACCGGGCTGCTGCAGCCGCTTGCCAGAAAAACGGCCAGTCCGGCCATGACGGCCAGTCGTATGCAGATGTTCATCGGATTTCTTTCTCCTCGTTTTGCTTGTCTGCCACACCGCGGGAAGAAACACGGGCGGGCAGGCGGACCGTTCCACCGGCAATCGCGGGGCCGGTGCCGGGCCGGACGGGATTGATCCTAAACGACGACCCCGGCCGCCCGGGCACCGCTGATGACGATGGCCCGGTCGGTGTCCCGGACGGACTCTGCCGCCGGGCAGTTGAGCATCGGACGCCCACCGCGGACGACCCCAATGACCGTGTGGCCATTGGCAAGTCCCCAGCCGACGAGCTCCCCATAGTCCCACCGCGTCATTTTCCGGATGGGAATGAAGTATATCTGCTGTCCCCCGAGGTCGCTGACCAGGTCCTTGATGACCTCCTGGATGCCGGGGTCCTGAAGTTCCTGAACGATCAAACCGGTGGCCAGCTCCGAGGCGCAGATGACACTGTCGGCCCCGGCCAGACGCAGCTGCTCGATTTTCTCCGCGCTGACCGCCTCCACCACGGAGAAGACCCGGGGATTCAGGCTCTCGATGACGAGGGTGACGGCCAGGTTCCGGTCATCGGAATGGACGTCGGCGGGATCCTTCGCCAGGACAATCACGTGACTCGCCCCGGCTATATTCGCCCGCCGCAGGACCTCCTGCCGGGTCGGATCGCCCCTGAGAAACAGGACGTCCCGGGCGTGAAGCTCCGCCGGCAGCTCGTCCAGGGTGTCGTCAACGAGGCAGACGGCCCGGTCCCGCGTCGACGGATCCGCCTTCAGCTCCCCGACGAGTTTCAGCACCTTGTCGATCTGGTTGTAATTGACGATCAGGACGTGGTTCTTCGCAGCGATGTCGATCATCCCTTTCAGCCTCCTGGATCTGGTTTCTAGAATGGTGCCGGCGATCTCGGAGATCAGGTATCCCAGGAAACCGATGCCGAAGACCATCGCCGGCACGCCGACGAGATATCGCCCTCCCGGCGTCACGGGAAAGACGTCCCCGTAGCCGACGGTCGCCATGGTCACCACGGACCACCAAAGGGCGTCCAGCCAGTTCAGATCGGGTTTTCCCGGAAGCTCGAAATACAGGAACCCCGAGGAGGTGTACCAGAGGAGCAGGACGAAGACGGCGGCGGCCTTGACCTTCATGTTGAGCGCAGCCAGGGTCTGGCCTTTTCTCCAGAATCGCAGGAGGATCTGATACACCGTCAGTCTCCTTTCGTCCGTTCCGCGTCCCAGAGGCTCTTCAATTGGCCGGACCGGAGGGCCAGCTGCCGGTCCGCCCAGAGCCCCTCCTTGTCCTGCCTGGCTTTTTCCTGCGCCAGCAGATAGGGGCTCATCCTGGAGAAGGGGTATTTCGTGTAGGCCAGGGACAGTCCGCGGGCAATCATCTCCATTCCGACATCGGCGCCGTCCCTGTGCAGGTAAGCGAGCAGCCGCTTCCGGGAGTCATGCTTCAACTCGTCGAAGACGATCCCGACCTCCCGGTTGCGCACGGTCCGGTCCAGGTGGAGAAAGGCCTGCCGGGCCGCGGGCTTGACCAGGGGATCGTCGGCGGTCGTGTCGTAGGAGTAAACCCCGAGAAGCCGGACCCTGACGGAATCTTCCCCCATCCGGACGGTCACCTCGTCGCCGTCGATGATGTTCGTGACGACCCCGGTCTGGCCGCTCCGGAGGCCCGGAGCGGCGGCGCCGGCCCCCAGGCCTTTCTTGAAAGCGGTCACCTGGACCGTGAAGAAAAGAGAGGCGCCGAACAGGACGATGACGATCACGACGAAGAGGTGGTGAAGGCGGTTTCTCATGGTCACGGCCCGGATGACACGAAAGATTCCCCTGTGAACGGGGGCTTCCCGGCAATCGTTATTTTTTCTTCATCCCCGCTGCGATCTGTTTCGCCCTGTTGAACGCCGGGGTATTCGTGACGGCTTTCCGGTCGGGACTTTTCGCGGCCAGTTCGTTCATCTGCCGCACCCTCTCCTCGCTGGGGGGGTGTGTGCTCATCGCATCGGAAAGACTCTTCAACACGGCTCCGCCACCCTGCTGTGACTTCTTTTCCATGGTGAGGAGCTTTTCATAGAATTTCCCCACCTGGTCCTTGTCGTATCCACTGCCCACGGCATACCGGAATCCGAGACGATCCGCCTCCATCTCGTCTTCCCGCGAATTGACCAGGAAGGTGTATTTCTGCGCGAGCATGCCACCCCCGGCGCCGACCACGCCGCCTACCGCCGCTGCCTTGGCGAGGCAGGCCGTGTCACCCTTATCACAAAGCAGGACGCCCAGGCCGAGGCCCGCCGCTGCGCCCACCACGGCCCCGCCCGTCGCGTACAGCCAGGTTTTCTTCTGGGCCTTCTCCATCGCGTACATCCGCTCCGCCGAGTGCCTGGCAACGACATGTCCGACCTCATGGGAGATGACCCCGGCCAGCTCCGCCTCATTGGACGCCATGGCGATCAGGGGCGCCGTCACGAAGATCGTCCCCGCCGGCATTGCGAAGGCGTTGACGTCGACAACATCGACGACGGTGAAGGTATAGTGGTAGGGATTGCCCTCCAGGTTGTTCGCCCGGACGATTTTCGCTCCCAGACCGGATACATACCGCTGGAGCTCGTCGTTTTTCGCCGGCGGATAGTCTTTGAGCATCTTGGGAAGGGCTTCCTGCGTCAGTCGCCGCTCGTCTTCCACGGTCAGGCTGGTTTCCTGCCCCACGTTGCTTCCCTCGCGATGGCGCGAACTGCTCGTGGGGGCGCAGGCGACGGTCATCACCATAATCAGTGCGACAAGCAGGGTGAGGTTCCTTTTCATGATTCACACCTCCCGGCGCGGCAGTGCGCCCGATTCCTGTCTGTGATTCGTCCTGTTACCCGGTTCATGCGGCCTGTCACTGGTTATCCCCGACCGGGACCGTCCTGTCAAGGTTTCGATGCGACCCGCGGGGCGAGGTCACGGCGGGTTCCCGCTGCCTTGTTCCACCCCCGGAGGACTCCATCTTCTTTCCTTCAGACGGGAGAAGAGGCGGCATCCCCGAAGGCACCCGCGCCCGCTGGAAGGATCGCCCGCCCCCCGACGGGCGGGAGCGGTCAAGAACGCGTTGACAGGCACGGCGCAATTGCGTAACCCCTTACATCACCCATGAGGAAGAGGCTTCCCGGAACGGCGGCGCAGAGAAAACATCCACGGAGGACAAAGAATCAATGAAAATCCTGGAGCATCTGATTTCCACCCTCGACATGGACACCCCGGTCCAGGACATCCGCCAGGGCGTGTTCCACACCGCCGTCCTGACCCGAAACTGCGGCCTGGCCGCCACCCTGCCCCGGGACGCCCTGCGCCAGGCCCCGCCGCTGGTCCGGGAGCCGGGGCTCCTGCTGGACAGGACTCCGCTGGAGCTGGCCCGGATGGCCTGTTCGGACAGCATCCTCGAAGCGGCCATCGGAATGGCCGCCATCAATTCACTTCTGGAGATCGACGAGGCGTCCTGCCTGGAGCGGAATGCCGCCGAGGTGATCCTGGAAAAGGGAGAGGGCCGGAACGTCGCGATCGTCGGGCATTTCCCCTTCCTGCAGCGGGTGCGGGAGAAAGCGAAGGAGCTGTGGGTCATCGAGAAGAACCCGCAGGAGGGGGATTTCCCGGAGGGCCGGGCGGACGACCTGATCCCCCGGGCGGACGTGGTGGCCATCACGGGGACGGCCCTGACCAACCACACCCTGCCTGCCCTGCTCGAACGCTGCCGTCCCGGGGCCTTCGTGATCATACTGGGCGACTCGACGCCCCTGAGTCCGGTTCTCTTCGACTACGGCGTGGACGCCCTCTCCGGCACGAAGGTGATTGATCCGGCGACGGCCATGCGCTGCATCAGCCAGGGCGCGAATTTCCGGCAGATCAAGGGAACCCGCCGGCTGACCATGCTGAAGACGAAAACGCCGGGGACTCCGCGAAAAAGGACCGATGGTCCATGAATTACGCCATGGAAATCAGGAAGCTTGTGGGGCCGCGCCGGATCTTCGTGCCCGGCTTGCGGCTGAATCGGGAGGGTTGCCGCCCTGTTCACGATCCGGCCTTGTCCCGGGAACGCTTTTTCCTCTTCCTCTTTGCCTTCAGCCATGCCTCGTGCTCCTCGATCATCGCCGGCAGGCTGGTTTCCTTCGCGGGGATGTCGAGGGTCCGGGCGTAATCCCTCTTGCTGATTTTCAGCACTTCGATCTCTTTGTTCAAAAAACGCTGGATCTCTTCCAGGCGCGGCTTCTCGTCCTCGCTGCAGAACGAGAGGGCGACCCCCTTGTTGACGCCCCTGCCGGTCCGTCCCACCCGGTGGACGTAATTCTCGGACTTCTCGGGCAGATCATAGTTTATCACATAGTGGACGTCCGGGATATCGATCCCGCGCGCGCTGACGTCCGTGGCGATGAGGACGTTGCCGTCTCCGTCCTTGAACTGCTTCATGACGGCCGTTCTTTCGTCCTGGTCCTTGGCGCCGTGAATGGAAAGCGCGGGAATCCCGGCCCTCTCCATCGCTTTCCCGACCCGCTCGGCGCGGACCCGGGTCCTGACAAAAACGATGAGCCTGCTGTCGGGATGCTCCCGGATGAACCGCTCCAGGAAAAACCGCTTGTCATCCATCTCCACGAACATGACGGCGTGGGAGACATTTCTTGAGACAGGGTCCTCCGGGGAGATCTGGATCCGGATGGCCGTGCTTTTCACCTGGGAAAACGCCAGCTTCTTGATCTCGGGATTGATGGTCGCCGAAAAGAACAGGGTCTGGTGCGGCCGGGTGAGCTTTCTCTTCACGGACTGGATGTCCCCGATAAACCCCAGGTCCAGCATGCGGTCGGCCTCGTCGAGGATGAGCGTGTCGATGCGGTCGAGGCGAAGGTGTCCCTGGTGGATGAGGTCGAACATCCGGCCCGGGGTTGTGATCAGGATGTCGATGCCGTCCTGGAGCCTCCTGACCTGCGAATCCTGCTCCACGCCGCCGTGGAGCGCAAACGCCTTCACGTTCGTATGCCTGGCGAGGCTTGCAAAGACCTCCCCGATCTGCAGGGCCAGCTCGCGGGTCGGGACCATGACGATGCACCGGATGCCGGCGGCACGGCGGCTGGTTTTGGCACGGTGGATCCGGTCGACCACGGGAATGGCGAAGGCCGCGGTCTTCCCCGTTCCCGTCTGGGCGATGGCCAGGACGTCCTCCCCGTTCATGATGGAGGGAATGGCCTTGAACTGGATGTCCGTGGGCCTCCGGAAACCCAGTCTTTCCAGGTTTTCCTTGATCTCCCCGGAGACGCGGTATTTTGAAAATTTCATGATTCCTCATGGCCGGGAACCGGAGAATGACGGCCCCGAGCTGGATGTTGTTCGGCAGTGTCCCGATCAGGGCCAAGTCCAGGACATCGCCGATCATGGCGAAGGCCGCTCCGGCCCCGCTCCCGCCGCGAGGCGCCCGAAGGCGCCTCCCGCTACCCCGCCTCCGGCGCGGCCTGGACCGCCACGGCTCCGGCGATGGCGGCCCCGATTCCCGATCCGTCCTTCGTGAGAACGAGCCGGACCGCCGCCGCCCGATCGCCGAGGAGACTGCCCAGGGTCTCCATGATGTCCGCCCGGTATCCCGGGTTGTGCTCAAACAGCGCGCCGTCGATCGCCACGGCATGGTCCTTCTCCAGGCCAGGATCCATCCAGGTGAGGACGGCGGCAATCGCCGAGCCGGCGAGCCGCGCGGACCGGCCGGCGACGAGGCGGCCGATCTCGCGGACCGCCGCCCGATCTTCAGCAGAAATGCTGCCGGGACCGAGGGAATCGAGGCCCGCCGCATCGCCCCGGGCCGGGAGCGTCAGGCTCTCCGTCGCCAGGCTGTAAGGCTCGGAAAAGGCGGATCCGTCCGTTCCCGGGAACAGCAGGCCCTTCTCCATCATCTCCCGGACCGCCAGCCGCGCGATCTCCCCCAGGTACATCCCCGAGACCATCTTCTCCAGCCGCTGCCGCCCCGGGTTGGGAGAGGCGGCGTCCAGGAGATCATCAAACCGGTTCGCCTCCAGACGGTTGAAATTTCCCCACTCCATGTTGACGATCATCTCGCTGCCCCCGCGGGAGCCTGGGAGTTTCCGGATCCGGCCGGGCCGCTCGGGGTAGCAGGCGTTCGTCCCGGTCCCCAGGATCACGCCCATGTCGCAGGAAGGATCGGCGTACCCCCCCGCCAGCAGCGTCCCGACGGTATCGTTCGTAAGGGCCGCCACGCGGACGAAGCCGATACCCCGGCGCTCCAGGGCCGCCGAGAGCAGCGCGGCGACATCCTCGCCCTCCACGCCGGAGGCCGTAAACGCCTTCGTCCAGCCGAGCAGTGTTCCCGAGGAGACGGAACGCTGCTCCACGGGAAACGAAAAGGTAAAGGCCAGGATCCGCTCCGGCGGCTTTTCCCGGCGGTGTTCCCGGAAAAAGGAGTGGACGGACCCGGCCAGGAAATCAAAGAGCACCCCGCCGGGGCCGTTCATGAGCGCGGCAGGAACGACGAAGCGGCTCGCCGCCGTGATGGAGGCCCCTCCCCTCCCGTCGAGCTCCACCCCCAGGACCCGGCAGTTCGTCCCACCCAGGTCGAGGGCGAGAAACCGCCCCTTCTCCCCGCCCGTCGGGCGCGTCACGAAGGAGGGAATCATCCGCAGGGAACTCGGCTTCCCGGCCAGACCGTGTGCCATTTCCTCGTGGAACGCGCCGCGGATGCTCCGCAAAGCGGGGACGGGGATGGAAAAGTCGCCGGCAAGGCGGGCCAGGAAGCGATTCCTTTCCTCTGCCTCGATGCGGTTCACGGCTCCGCCTTTCTCCCGGAATCGCAGGCCTCCCCCGCGGCATGGACGCCGGGGGACGGAATCAACCCTCAGGCCATGGAGAGAAGATGCGACCGGAGGTTCACTTTTTCGCCGCTCAACCCAAGCTTGGTGCGGATATTGATCCGGTGCGTATCCACCGTGACCGCGCTTATACCAAGCAACTCCGCGATTTGCTTCGTTTTCTTTCCCTCCCGGATCATGCCGGCCACTTCGATTTCCCGGGGTGTCAGGCTTTTGCAGGAGGAGGTCAACCTGGACAGAAACGGAGACGTGATTTCCCGCAGGTTCGATTGCAGCAGATCCAGGAAAAGAATCCCTTTCTCATTCAGACCGCAGGACCTGAGTTCGTCCAGGATCGGCATGAGCAGCTCGTTCACGTTTTGCCGCAGCCTCTCCTCGAGGATCCTCTGGTCCTCCTTGCTCCGGTCCAGGAGAACCCGGAGGGCCGTGTTGACATCATGGAGTTCGACCGTGCGCTCCCGGACGAGGTCCTCCAGGCTGTTGAGCGTCATCCGGAGATTCTCCTCCGCCTTCTTCTGTTCCGTGATGTCCTGGGCGACCCCGTCGAAATGGAGAATTCTGCCGGACTCATCCCGGACGGCACGGATGTGATGAACGGACCAGGTAATGGATCCGTTCGCATGCCGGTAGGGAATCTCCACGACACAGCTATCCTGCTTTTCAAGCAGACCGATGACCCGCTCGCGTTCTCTTCCGTCCTGATAGATCTGGTCCCCAATGCTCGTGACGGATTGGATCAGCTCCACGGCAGAGGAGTATCCCAGAATCCGGGCGGCCGTCTCGTTGGCCATGACCAGGCGCCCCTCGGGCACACTCCGGTAGATCGCGGCCAGGGCGTTGTTGAAGATGTCCCGGTATTCCTTCTCCGCCCGGCGCAGTGCCTGCTCCATCTCCACCCTTGCCGTGACGTCGCGGGATACGGAGATGATTTCCAGACGGCCCGTAAGGTCATTCCGGAAGACCTTGCCCCGGACTTCCATCCACCGGTAGAGGCCGTCCTTTCCGCGAAGGCGGCACTCCACACTTCCCTGTTTTCCTTCCGCAAGCGCCTGCTGAAAGATTTGGTCGGCGGAAGCCCGGTCCTCCGGGTGGACGAAATCCAGAAAGTGGCCGCCGACGATCTCCGTCGGAAGATGACCGAGAATCGATTCGACGGCGTCGGAGACAAACAGGACGGTGCCGTCCAGATGAATGCGGGCGACATAGTCCATCGTGTTTTCGACCAGCAGCCGATACTGCTGTTCACTCCGGCGGAGCTTCGCCTCGGCGGCCTTGCGATCCGTGATGTCGCGGGCGGAGACGACAATCCCCTGGAGATCGATTCCCTTCCAGACCGCCCGCGCGGCCGTCTCGAGCCAGACAAAGCGTCCGTCGGCATGGCGGAACCGGAATGATTCCGTCTGCCGGTCGGTTTCCAGCGTTCTCCGGAAGGTCCGGACGACCCGGTCCCGATCGTCCGGGAAGAGGTAATCGAAGCAGACCGTCCCGGTCATATCGGCCGGCTCGTAGCCGAGCATCCACCGGACGGAGGGGCTGACGGTCCGGAAGACACCGTCCATATCGAGAATCACGACCACATCGATCATGTTTTCGAGGATGGTCTGAAACTCCAGGGTGCTTGCCGTCATGTCTCCGCCTGCCGGTGGGTTTTTCAACGGATCAGGGTGTTGTCCGGGCCATCCGAACGGAAAGAAGGCCCGCAGACGGTGGCATACGACAGCAGCCGCACAAAATCAATCTGGTATTGCAGCCGCTTTTTCGTGTACGATGCGGCCGTTTTGCATGATTCGCTGACGGGGAGAGTAAGAGCATGGGCCTCCTGAACCTGCTGGTTAAAGATCCGGTCACGTTCGTCCTTTTATCCATACCGCTCCTGTACTCCATTATCATCCACGAGCTGGCCCACGGCTGGGTCGCCTGGAAGATGGGGGATCCCACCGCGAAGGCGATGGGCAGGCTGACCCTCAATCCGGTCCGTCACCTCGACCCGATCGGGACGCTGATGCTGTTCCTCGTCGGCTTCGGCTGGGCAAAACCGGTGCCCTTCAATCTCGCCTATATCCGCGACACCCGCAAGGGGCTGATCCTGGTCTCCTCGGCGGGAATCGTCGCCAACACGATCCTGGCCTTTCTCGCCTTCCTTCTGTTCCGGATCCTGGAGCCGCAGCCGTCGGGGACCGTCGCCACCTTTCTCTATTACCTGGCGAAGATCAACATCATCCTCGCCGCTTTCAACCTCATTCCCATTCCGCCGCTGGACGGGTCAAAAATCCTCATGGGCTTCACGTCCGTGAAGGTCCATAACATCATGGCCCGGATCGAGCCCTTTGGATTTTTCATCATCATCGGCCTTTTGTTTCTCGGTGTCCTGGACCCCGTCATCCGCTTCTTCCAGACAGTGATCCTGGCTCTGATCGGGTTTCTCCTCCCCTGAAAGCGGACGCGGAATTCCGGCACACCGTTTTCATGAAAACCGTGGCCGTCCGCCTGCAGGCAAATCCGGGGGAGGGTCGAGAACGCCGGGCCGTCCGGCCATCCCACGGTCCGCACCGTCATCGACGGGAGCAGGGAAGACCCGCTGCCTCCGAAGGGGGGATTCGAACCGGCAACCGGCTCTTTCCCTGTCCCGGGACCTGGAAATGCCGATCCTGGAGCCGAAAGGCAAGGACATGCTGAAGACCGCGGACCATGATGACAGGAGCGGGATCCAGGGAATGACATCTCGGACGGGTGGCCGTCAGGAGCGGATTGCGCGCGGCATGGATCGGATTTCCGGGATGGCCGCTCTTCTCCTCATCCGCCTTTCTTCCACTCGTACACCTCATAGCCGTCGATTGTCCTGCCCGACGGTACGAAGCCGCTGTCCCCGGAAAGCGCCTCGATGACGGGTTTCGGGATGCCGATGGAGTTCGGCACGGCATGTTTCTGCATGTGGCCCGCGATGTCGATGGCGGGATCGCTGATCTCCTCGAGGGGCGTCGCCTCGTCGAAGATGACGAATCCCGAGTTCACCCCGCAGCGGACCGTGAAATCCCTCCGGAGCTGCTTGAGATCCCGGTTGAAGCCTTCCAGGCCATGGATGACGCCCCGGGCGGCGCTGACGGCATCCGTGACGCTGGAAAAGCAGGCCATGACCCCGTCGGGCGTCCATGTGGACTTCAGGCACCCGTGATCGCCGAGGATCCCGCCGACGAACTGGCGGTACCGGGTGAAATCGTTCTGAACGACGGCCTTGTCCTCGCCCTGCTTCATGCCCGTGGAATCGACGATGTCGATGGACAGAAAGGCCAGATCCCGGCCCAGCTGGTCGAGCTTTCGCTTCGCCTCGGCAAACTCCCGGATGATCTGCTCGCGCTCCTTCCTGTTCGCCGTTTTGAGCTGATCCAGATTCCGGCCGATCGGCATGGCGCGCATCGCATGATCGGAGATGCGCAGCCGGCTCTTCATCTCATCGACCTTGTTCCGGTAGCGATGGTACTGCCCCTCGTAGAAATAGCGGTAGCTCAGGGTGTTGAACCAGAAGGTGAAAACGAACGACAGGACCAGGACGATCCATGGCGTCATGTCATGGCCGCCGATCCGGATGGGAACCACCGCGCGGACCGGTTTGGTGATCGTCTGTTCAAGGGTGATGGCGGCCCTGGCATATCGGTGGTCTTTCCCCATCGATATGCCGTATGGAGCCAGGCGGGGAACGGTCAGCGAATATGCGGTGGAGATCAGGATGACGGCCATGCACAGGCTGATCACCTGGGCGGTGAGGGAAAGGCCGTAATGGAGAAGGGCCTGGGGAAAATGTTTCACGCTCACGGGAAGGTCCTTTCCGGTTTCGAGTATGAAGGAAACGCCCGCGGGGAGCAGGAGAGCATCGCTCTTTCCCCTGCCGCACCCTGCCGGGAGCGCCTCCGGGAGATCCATGAACAGCGGGGGCGATCCAGCGGCTCCGCGCGCCCTGAAGATAAAAAACGATTCCCGCCCTGTCAATCGAAATGAATCTCCCCGCCCGCGGCGGGGGATCGGGCCGGCGGAACGGAGCGATCCGGAGAGGCGCGGCGGAGTCGCCGAAGGCAGCCGGGCCGGCCCCCCGGGGAGCGGCCTTTACAGAAAATGGGTGGAGAAGGCGATCATGAACTGGCCCGCGTAATACAGGGGAAGGCCGATCAGGCGGTTCCGGAATTCACTCTTGACGAACCGTTCGCGGGCGACAAACAGGTCCGAGAGATAGAAGAGGACGGCGCCGGCCAGAGCCAGAACGCGGCCTCCCAACGGCAGCCTGCTTTCCCCCATGAGGGTCGCGGCGCCGACGACCATGATCGAGATGATCACGACGTAAACGATCACCGGGAGCGCCATCCTTCCCAGGTAAGGCCTGACCCGGAACAGAAAACCGCCCCCCATCAGGCAGCACGCCGCCGCGGCGAATCCGGCAGGAAAGCCCGGCGCCGCCATCGTGAAGAACGCGATGCTGTAGAGAATGTGTCCGACGAGGAATGCGAACAGTCCCGCCAGAAAAAGCCTTCGCGCGGCGGAAATGAGGAAGACGTCGCCGGCCATGCAGAACAGCAGGCCCGCAAAGATGAACTGGAAATACTGCGGGTGCCCGTGTGGGCCCGTCAGGGCGGCCAGGACGAAAAGCGCCGACAGCGAGGGCTTGGTCAGGACGATCCCCGGCAGGGATTGCCGTTTCCTGGCATGGAGAAGTCCCGCCAGGAGCAGGACGGACAAGAGGAGGATCGCGGCGGTGGACATTCCTGCACCTCCCACCGGGGGATCGGTTCCCGCGAAAGGGGCACCCGGTGACCCCCTTCGTTTCCTGATGCAACGTTCGCCTGACCGATTGCCTCTTCCCTGCCGCTCGGATCAGCCGGCGGAGCCTTTTCCGGAAGCGCCGCTACCTGTAGGCGGAAAAATCCACTCCCCGGCGCCGCCCGCGCTCGTCGAACCATGCCTCCTCGATCAGGGGCGGAGTCTCGATCTCGTCCGGGTCCTTGCGGACAAGGCGGACGGCCTCCACCGGGCAGGCGGTGACACAGAGCCCGCAGCCGATGCACCCCTCCTTGAGCACCCTGTATATGTCCCCGTCTTCCACAACGGCTCCCACCTGGCAGCGGCTGTCCGCGCAGATTCCGCAGCCGGTGCAGAGCTCCCCGTCAATTTCGGCGTAGTAATGGGAATTGACGACCTGGGAGGCAGGCACCCCGAACTGGTTGATGGCGCGGAGCACCCCGCAGCAGCATTTGCAGCAGTTGCAGATAAAGTAATGCCCATGCTGCACATTGCTGATCAAGTGCACGAGGCCCGCATCCTCCGTCATTTTCAGGAGGGCGTAGGCTTCTTCCTTCGTCAGCGTGCGGCTTGAGGGGGTCTTGTCGAAGACTCCGGGCACAAGGGCGATGCCCATGCAGACATGCAGAGGCCTGTCGCACGGGGTACCCAGAAGGCCCTTCTCCTTCTTGCAGATGCACTCGTTGACCATGAACGAGCATCCCTTTTCGATGATCGCCGACACCTTCTCATAGGGAAGCGCCTCCTGGGGCGAGGGGACCGTCTCCTCCACGGCGAGGGTCTGCATGAGCTGCGGCGTCTCGGAAAAAAACTGTTTCGTAAGGTAGGGCCAATACGCCTCGTTCAGCTCCGCAAACTCGCTATCCATGCTGTCGAGCTGAAACTCGTAGATCCCGAAGACCCAGGGCAGCATCCGGAAGTACCGGATTCCCCCGGGCTTGATCGTGAAAATCTGCCCACGACTCGCCATGTCCATGAGGGCCTGCTTCAGGCCTTCGAGGGGCATTCCGGTCCGGGCTGCGATCTCCTCCACCGTCTCGAAGGTCAGGCGCAGCCTGCCGAACAGCTCCGCCTGGGCGGGGGTGAAGATTCTCTTCAGGAGCCTGAGCTCCACGCCGCTGTCGGTCCTGGGAAAACCGTTGGGCAGCGTGTCGAGCACTTTTGCCAATTGGGCATACACATCGTCCGTCAAAGCCAACCTCCTCGATCCTTGTTTGTCTGCTGCTGTCCCTCCCCCGCCTGCCGCGCGGCTGCGGGGGTTCACGCCCGGGAAAAGCGCTTCCTGTACGGCGCAAAGAGAGGGAAATGAAAGATGCCGGCCGGGGCGGCGCAGACCTCGGGAATGGCGTTGACGACCGATCCCGCCGGTTCCAGGTCGGGGTGATCGATGACGGCCCGCAGGCAGGTTTTGCCCATGAAGCCGGTCGCCCACTGGATAACGCGGTATTTCATGCGCTCCCCCCGAAAAAGTTTTCCCCTGATATCCTTTCCGGGGAGATCGGGCAAGATAAACTTGCCCGAGCGGCCTTCGGGTCTTCTCCGGGGAATCAGAGGGACGGTCCGGCAAGGGGGAGGGAGGGTCACCGGCCGGCCGGTTCCCTGGCGGGAGGAAGGAGGCTCCGGCCGGCCGGGTTCAGGAGGTCAGGATGTCATTCCCGGTGAACGGTCAGCCCGAGGACGGCAAAGAACAGCAGGACGAATAACACGCCGGTGATCAGCAGCGTCGGTCCGCTCAGCCACGAGGCTGAATCCGAGAAGATGGTGATGTCCCACAGTCTCCCCCAGTACACGAGAAAGCCGTACTGGACGATCAGGACCAGCTTCAGACGGCCGAAGATCAGGCCGGCCGTGCTGATCAGCACGACGGCAAGGACGCTGGAAAAGGGAACGACGACGTCTATCGACCAGATCGATTCCATGTTCCACCTCCGTATGTTCGAAAGGAGGCCGGCCCAGGAGGAAGATTCGCGGGCCGGCGGGAGAAGTCGGGAAGAAGAGTGCCAGATGTGGCGGGGGATAAATGTGACGGGGGTCACACAAAATCGATTTTTTGAAAACTCGGCGTGATCAGGATTCTTCTTTTTTCGAGAAAGGAGATCTCCCCGGCCTGCTCCAGACGCTTGAGGATCCGGCTGACGGTTTCGCGGGAAAGGGAGGCGTAATCCGCGAGCTCGCTGTGGGTCATCCGGAGCCGGATCGCCGTCCCCCGGGCGTCCCTCGACCCGAAGCGGCTCGCCATGTGGCCCAGGACCGCCCGGACCCTGTCTTCCGCCCGCTGCAGATTCAGGACCTTGAGCATGAACCAGGAATCACGGAGCCGCTCGCAGAGCAGGGAGATGATCTGCCGGACGGCGATGGGATTTTTCAGAAAACGGGCCTCGAAATCCGTCCGTCCGAGGAAGCCCACACGCGTCTCTTCCAGGGCCACAACCCTCGCCGGGGAGGTCTTGCCGTCCAGGAGGGCCATCTCACCGAAGAAATCTCCGCGCTTGTGGACGGCCAGGATGTGTTCCCGCCCCTCCTCGTCGACCTGCGCCACCTTCACTCTCCCCTCGTAGATCACGTAGAGGAAGCGCGGAGTGTCCTCTTCGAAAAGGATCACCTCGTTCCGCTGGAAATGCCGCTCGCCCATCATCATCCGGATCTCGGCGACGTCCCCTCCCGGGAGGCCCCGGAAAATGGGAAGCTCCTGGAGAAGGGAGTCAGAACGAATCGGCATGGCCGGCTGTTTCATGGTTGCCATCGCAGAGGGGCCTCACGAACGCTTTCTCGGGGTTCTTCGACCGGTCCAGTTGTGCAGCCGGTGATCCTTTGCCAGGCAGTCAATCTGCCCGGCCGTCAAGATCCCCCTGGAGACGAAGAAATCCCCGAATCGGGGCTGCAGCATCTTCTGCCACGTCGTCAGGCGATGCAGCTGCCTGACGTCCATATACCCGAGGCGGACGGCGCATTCACCGAAACGCTCTCTGGCCCGGCATTGCTTCAGGATATCCAGGACATCTCCCCGGGAGAGCCAGCCCCACCGGCAGGCGATCATCCCGAGCAGGGGTCTCTGCCGCTTCTGCCATACCACCGCGTCAATCAGGATCCGGTGGCTGATCAGGCCCGAGTAATAGAGATATCGCCCGAAGAGAAGCCTGCCCGCGGGGATCGGCCCCGTATGGACATGGTCCTGCATCCGCGCCGCCCTCTTTTTGAGCGGCACATCTTCCCTCGACGCGGAGGGAGCTGCACGGCGCCCATTTCCCTCGATCAGCCGAAACCGGGACGGATTCTCCAGATAGAGGCGAAGCCGCTCGAAGGCGGACTGGACCTGCTTGAACTGCTCCTCGAGAATGCTGGATTCGACGGCGAGCGAGAGGGCGCGATCCGGGTGGGTCTCCCGGGCCCTCTTCCGGTAAGCCGCCTTCAAACCTGACAACTGAAGGTAATTGTTCAGGAATTGAACGGAGACGTCGGTCTGGTCCCCGAAAAGGATATGACAGGCCTCAAACAGGTCGGAGGCACGGATTTCACTCTTTTGCAAGCCGGTCCCTCATTTTTCTCAGCGCAGACGTTCCATACGGACAGTTTCCTTCGGCGATGCTCGCGGAGGGCCTGTGCCTAGCAATTAAAAGAACCATGGGGCCTTGTCAACGCAAAAAGCGGTACCGGGTCCGGAAAGGACCGGGGATGCGGGATCGGGGCCGGGACGACCCGGGTTGAAGGAACCGGCGGCGGCCGGAGGGGTGAGGTCACAGGGAGCGGAAATGTTTTGGAAGAAGGGGGGTGCCGATTTCCCGCGGCGAGCGGGAATTGTGGGAAAAGGCGGATCCGGGCCGGACGGCGGGCGCCCTACTTGATGCAGACCCTCCGGACCTGCCGGAAGTCGGTAATGCCCCGAAGGGCTTTTTGAATGCCGTCCTGGAGGAGTGTGGACATCCCTTCGGACATGGCCTTCTCCCGCAGCGTCTCGACGGTTTCGTTTTTCTGGATGAGCCGTTTCACACCGTCGCTGGCGATGAGGAGCTCGTGGATGCCCACGCGTCCCTTGTATCCTGACCGGTCGCAGAGGTCGCAGCCCCGGGGCCGGTACAGGGTCAGGTCGTTCGTGTAGGAGACGGCCAGCTCCTCAAACCGTTCCCTGCCGTAACTCTCCGCCATTTCGTCGTATTCCTTCCGGCTGGGATGATAGGGTTCGCGGCAGTTTTTGCACAGCGTCCGGACCAGCCTCTGGGCGAGGACGCCGAGGAGGGCGTCGGCGAAGTTCAGGGGATCGATGCCCATGTCGAGGAGCCGAATGATGGTTTCCGGGGCGCTGTTCGTGTGCAGCGTACTGAAGACGAGATGACCCGTCAGAGAGGCCTCCACGCCGGTCTTGGCCGTTTCGAAATCGCGCATTTCCCCCACCATGATCACGTCCGGATCGGCTCGGAGAAAGGCCCGCATGGCCGTTGCAAAGTCGAAGCCGATCTTGGGCTGCACCTGGACCTGCCGGAGTCCGTACTGGGTGATTTCCACGGGATCCTCCGCCGTCCAGATCTTTTTCTCCGGGGTGTTGATATGACGAAGGGCCGCGTGGAGAGTGGTCGTTTTCCCCGAGCCCGTCGGCCCGACCACGAGGATCATGCCGTACGGCTTTTCGCAGACCTTGAGGAGTTCCTCATAATTCCGGTCCAGCATGCCCATGGCTTCCAAGGGCAGCGTTTCCCCCTTGGCGAGAAGCCGCATCACGACGTCCTCGACTCCCCCCTGGGTCGGCAGCGTCGCCACGCGCAGCTCGATCTCATCGCTTCCATTCCGGCGAAACTTGATCTTCCCGTCCTGGGGGATCCGCTTCACGGTGATGTCCAGGTTGGACATGATCTTGATCCGCGAGACAAGAGCGGCCCGATAGCTGAAGGGCACGGTCTGGTATACGGAGCAGTCGCCGTCGATGCGGAAGCGGACCTCCACGTTCCTCCGGCCGATATTGGGTTCGATGTGAATATCGGACGCCCGCCTGCCGACCGCATCGTTGATGATCTTGTTGACGAGCAGCATGATCGCGCTGTCCGATTCCGTAACGGCCTCTTCCTCGCCTTCCTCCTCGCCCTCCTCGGGGTTTTCCAGCCTGCCGATGATGTCCGAGATGGACGTTTCATCCCCATGGGACTGGTAGAAATAATCGATGAACCTGGAGATGTCCTCCGGAAGGGCGACATCGTACCGGATATCCTTCGTTTTCAGGAGATTTTCGATCATGTCCCGCTTGATGATGTTATCGGGATCGCTGACCAGGATATGAATCCGGCCGTCGGATTTCTCGATGGGCACCCAGAGCTCCCGATGCAGGTATTCCTTGTTGAGCCGGACCAGGAGTTCCGCGGGAATGGGGATTTTGTCGCTGAACTGGAAGAATCTGCACCGGTAAAACTCTTCCAGCGATTGGCCGAGATCTTCCTTCGAGATGCCGAATTTTCTCATCAGGAAGTCTTCCATGGTCTCTTTCTTTTCCCGGGCCTCCTCCAGGGCTTGATCGAGGTCCTCTTCCTTCAGGAACCCTTTCCGGATGAGGGAATCGAAACGCGTTTTCCGCCGGCCGGCATACCGGTTGTGATTGGAGAACGCGATGGCGAGGACTTCCGAGATCTCCTGCAGCAAAACCGGTTCTTCCTCGACGAATCTTCCTTCCCGTCCCGGCCTGTTGATCACCTCGATGACGCCGATGACCTCACCCTCATGGATAATGGGCATGGCCATGACCTGCCTGAGACGGGTGTTTGAACGGGCATCCCGGTCGCCGGCGAGGTCCAGTCCCTTGCAGCGGCTTTTCATCTCGGCCTGGTCGTGAATGTCGGCGATGTTGATCGCAAAGCCGTTATCGGCGACATAACCGGGAATCGACCGGTTGTTGATGGCCATCCGCTGCTCCCGGAACAGGTGTCCCGCCTTGATGATGGTATAGATTTCCCTCCGCTGCTTGTCGACGGCATAGATATTCACCGCTTCGACCCGGAAAAGATTCACGATCCTTCTGCTGCAGTCGGTGAATATCTGCGCCAGGCCCTGGGCGGCATAAATCTCGTTGGTGATGTCCTGAAGCTCGTTCTGGAGGCGGAGAATCTCTTCCAGTTCGTTGATTTCGCTGGAATGGTTTGATTTTTCAGAATGATTTGCTTCTTGCATGATCAGGACCGGAAGCGGAAAACCCGCAGGAAGATGGTCTCGGGCGGGAGGGACGAACATCGATAGATCCGCACAACAGGAAACCGGAGCCGCATCCACCGGGCACGCAGAAACGCCTTCGCTCCGCAGGGTCAGCGGACCGTTTCCATGCCGACGGGCTCCACCATGGCCCGGACGATCCCCGGCGGCTCCTGGATGAACACGATCATGAACGGCGTCTGGCCCCCGGGTGGAACCGCGCTGTACGCCTGGGGGGGTGCCTGTGCAGCCAAAAGCGCCAGGCGGAGTTCCTGCTCTCCCAGGGTTTGCAGGTGATCGTCGGCCATCATGCTTCCGCAGAAAGACATCCGCGCGGCGGCAAGCCGGCCCTGGGCATCGTAAAGCTCGCCCCTGATTCGGATTCCCGAGATGCTTTCCTGTCCCCGGTTGAACGCCGTTCCCTCGATGATCCGGATCTCCCGGCCGAGGACCTCGTTTCTGACGAGCCGCTGCTGAAGGTTGACAATCCCGACCTGCCTGCCCGCGGGATTCGGATGCGGTTGTCCGACTTCCAGGTATTGACGGGCAACAGGAACATGCAGGGACAGCCATTGAACCGCCCCCTGCCCGCTGGAGGGCCGAAGCCACGAGTAGCCGAGCAGGAGAAGGGCCAGAGCCAGGCACAGAAGCAGGGCCGACAGAAGCAACGGGCGCCGGTGTTTTGCCCGGTTGCCGGAAACGGAGACGCCGTTCGCCGCTTCCCCGCTGTTCGTTTTATCGTCTCCCTCCGCTTCGGCGGAGGCGGCGGCCTCCAACTTTCCTCGCTCAAGCCTCAAGGTCCGGTCCATCTCCGGGACGTCGCTGCGGCTTTCCGGAGCCCCGGCGGGCCGGTCGATCGGCAGAAGCTCCGCGAAGACCGGGGGCGCCTGATTCTGTGGAGGCTCCGGACGCTGTTCCGGCTCCTCTTCCGGGGAGAGCGATTCCTCCCGCCCGCTGTCCGGGGCAGCGGCCCCAACCGGTTCCGCAATGGAAACCGGTTCGACCTCTGCCGGAGAAACGGCCGGTGCAACCGAAACCGGTGTCTCCGGCATACCGTCCGGGGAGGTCTCTTTTCCGACCGAAGCGGGTTTGTCGCTTTCCTCGTATATCGCCGGAGACGGCGCAATGCACGGCACAGGACCGGATTCCCCTGCTTCTTCCACGGGCAGAGGCGGACTCACGGTCATGAATGTCGACAAAAAAGCATCCAGTTCCTGTTTTTCACGAATCAAGTCGAATGTTTCATTCGGGACATTCATCTCTTCCCCTTGACTCCTTTGCGTCCCGGCATGCGGTCATCACGCCGGCGAGCGCCGGAGTGAATCCGATGCGCGGCTCATTTCTCAGGTTTTTGAATCCGCTGCTCCTGCCTCGCCGCATTCGGAACGGTGATCCGGATGACGTCCCTGCAGACCCTGCAGATGATGACCATCACCGATTCCCTTATCTCCTCGGGTTCAATGATGATTCTCTCCCCGCACTCCTCGCAGAACACGATCATTTTCGGCAGCCCCCGTCACCCGTGCACGTCAACGCGCCCCCCGGATCCGAATCTCCGCCCGGAGCGCCTCGAACTCGTCATGGATCGTTTTTTTCATCTCCTCCAGGGCAAAGGCAAAGGCCTCGTGCGGTGCCATCGTTTTCAGCACGGCGGAGAGGTCCGTCCCGGCGCTTTCGCTTCCGTCAGCGGACCGTTCGACTCCGGCTTCGGCAGACGGCAGCACACCGGGAGCGGGGCCCGGGGGGGGCTCCATCACAGGCAGCGGGGGCTCCATCACAAGCGGGGGCTCCATCGCAGGCAGGGACGGCTCCATCGCAGGCAGGGCGTCCTCCATGCCGAAAGACGGCAGGACCCCGGACGCGTCGTCCGGTTCTTCCGCAATCGCGGGGGCGCCGCTATCCCCGGCGCCCGGCCCGGTACAGAAGGAGAGGTCGATGTTCTCCACCCAATCCCTGTATTTCCCGATATCGACCACCAGGATGGACCGCTTTATTTCTTCCACCATGGTTTTGGACAGAATGACCCGCTCCAGGTCGTCGTAGACGGAAAAAAGCAGTTTGACGGACTCGGTATGGGAATCCCCCCGCTTGACCCGGATGTAGCGTTCCAGGAAGCGAAGAATCCGCAGGAAGCCGAGAATGGTCCGCTCGTGGCGATACAGCTCCTGCAATCCGTTCAGCTCCACGTCCAGCCTGTTCAACAGGGGATCGCTGATTTCCCACTCCAGGGACAGGAGAATGCCTTTCAGGTTCTTAAGCGGGGAAAACAGCGCCGGCGTGTACGATCCGATATCACCGAAAATGCGCTCGAAGCGCCGGCCCCCGTCCGCGTCCGGCTCGGGCGGCTCGGTGACGGCGGAGATTTCCTCGAGAACGGGGTGATCGACGGCCCCGGGTTCCGGATCCGCCTCCTCCCCGGCTTCCTCCAAAAGGACGTGATATCGTTTCTCCTGACCGGGCGGCACGGAGTCTTCCCTGCCGTTCAACGGATCGTCCATGTTCAGAACCGCCGTGGCTTCCAAGTTCTCCCCGGCGGATTCGGCGGTGATGCTTTCCAGAATGGTCCTGGCATTCCCGTGATCCGGTCCCGCTTTCCCGCCGCGATCCGAGGAATCCAAGCCGATCCCGAACAGGACATCCAGACGATCTTCCACTTCCCGAACGAATGACGACTCTTTCATTGCCAATCCCCGTTCTCCAGTTCCTTTTCCAGGGAGTACATGGTCAGCGATATGATTTTCTTCAGGGTCGCAACGATATTGTCTCCGTCCAGCGCACTGGCCCCGAATGACGGTGCCTTCAGCACATCGTTGAGATCTTTCTCCAGGGTCTCGATATCCAGCGTCTCGATCCCCTGCTTTTCAAGGTCCCGTTTGTTGTACTGCATGACCAGCGGCATCTCGAAAATGTTCTTGTTGTAAAGGGCAAGGTTCTCCTGGAGATTCATCAGGGAGGCCACATTCTTGCTTCGCCGCTCCGCCTCGGAATCCGCCACGAACACGACGCCGTCCACGCCTTTGAGCACCAGCCGTCTCGTTGAATTGTACTTCACCTGGCCGGGAACGGTGTACAGCTGGATTTTCACATCGTATCCGGCGATTTTTCCGATATCGAACGGGAAGAAATCGAAGAACAGGGTGCGGTCACCCTGCGTCTTGACCGTCACCATCTCGGAATTGATCTGCTCGCGGCACTTGCTGTAGATGAATTCCAGATTGGTCGTTTTCCCGCATCGCCCGGGACCGTAGTAGACAATCTTGGCTTGAATGACCCGGTCCTTCAGGTTGATGAATGCCAAATCCGTTTCCTCCCCGCCTGATGCCTCACATGCCTTGCTCATCCGGCCTGACGGCGGCCGGATGAAAGGATCTCAGTCCAGAACACGGGACAATTCTTCGATGACCTGGGCCATTTTCAGCCTGAGAAATCCCAGGGTCACTTCGTTGTTGAAGATGTTGATCAGGAGAAACTCGTCGTTCACCCTGGTGAAATAGATGTTTTCTTTTTGCCCCTTGTGAAACAGGAGGGAGAATTCATCCTCCCCGACGATCCGGGCCATGCTGCACATGGCCCCGAAATTGGCCGCCGCCAGCGCGGCCAGCGAATACATGTCGCGCGCCTCCCCGCCGTTGTCGACCGTCACAATGACGTTGCCGGCCATATCGATCAGCATGGCATTCCGGACACCCGACCCGATCAGGTTCTTCTGCAGGGAGTCCTGGATCTTATCAAGATGCTGCCGACCCAGGATCAGACTCACGGTTGTCTCTCCCGCCGACGGCAGGTCCCCCTGTGAAGGGATTGCTCGGCATTCATTTCATCTCCTCTCGGCTTCATGACCGGCGGCGCGACCCGGCGTGACCCTCGCAAGGGCCCTCCGCGAAGCGTCGTTCATCAATGGCCGATGGTATTCAGGTTGCTCCGATCAAGGATCAAGTTGGCGTTTTCCTTTAATTTTTTTACCAACTCCTCGGTATCCTTCATCTGGGCCGCCATGGTCTGGGATATTCCCGTCCGGGTCGCCAGCTCCATGCGCCCTTTCAGACCCGCCTGCTCCATGACAATCTCAAAGATCCGAACCATTTTTTCTCCCATCGTCCCTCCCCTCCGCCTTTTCTAAGACACGACTGCATCTTCGAATGCATTGATGATGCTGGGCAGCACGACATTCAACAGCAGTCCCAGCTTGACCTGCTTCTTGTTGACGACGATCGCCCACTGGTAGTCCCCGAAGGGAATGGCGAGAATGCCCATGTTCCCCGCGACATCGATGTAATAGTACTGTCCCAGCTCCACGGGGTATGTCTTCAGGCCATCACGGATGGAGGCCGTAATTTCATTCAGCAGGGTGGCCCCGGCCGTGTTGGATCTTTCCGTCGCCACGAGTACCTGTCCGTCCTCCGTGGAGACGATGCTCGATGCCAGGAGACCGTCCCCCAGGTCCTTCCTCAATCCTTCCAGACAACCATTCAATTTCTGTATGTTCATCACGCCTCCTCTTTAGAAATATTGAATTGTTTACTGAACAGCCGCTCGACACCCATCTTCCGGGGGACCCCTCGACACGGCCCCCTCGCCCGTCGGTCATCCGGACCGTGCATCCCGGGAGGCGGCTGAACAGCCGCATTCCTGGAATGCCCTGGCAACCTTTGGAACAATGGCATTCAGGACAAGGCCCAATGAGCATTTGGCGTTGTCGAACAGGAGACCCAGCTGATGCTCGTCGAAGAGCAGGACCATGAGCGTCTGCCCTTCCCTGAGGTTCAGGATGTAATGGCCGCCGAGCCGCTTCTGTTCGGGATCTCTTTCGAAGGCCATCCGGAGGGAAGCCGTCAGCTTCATGAAAAGCTGTGCGGTTTCCAGCGTTTTTCGGTTGTGATGCGACGCCAGGACGTTCCCCGTGGAAAGGTCGGCAACGCTTGCCGAGATGAGCGCATCCCCCATGTCCTCCCGAAGAATGCGGAGGCATTTCTTGAATTCTTCCCCCCCGCCGCCAGGGTCCTCCGCCGCGGTTTTCTCCTTCTCGGTGCCGCCGTGCGCGTCCGCCGCCTCATCGCGGCGCCTTGAAGATTCCATCAGGATCGACATGAGGCTCTTGTCGATCTTCTTCGCAAAGCCGCCGGCATCGACAATCTGCCGGATGTTGAGGCGGACGCTCTCCCAGGACACCATCTCCAGCGCGGCCTCTTCTCCCTCCAGGCTGTTGCAGACAGCGTCATAAAGGGATCCCTGAACAAAGCAGAAGCGGCCCTGGCGATCGGCGCTCTGATAGACTTCCAGGATGCAGGTCTGCTGGTCCATGGCGATCACCTGCAGGAAGCTCCCCACCGGCAGGCCGCAGATCGGCCAGCGGTGCATTTCCTCTTTAGAGGCCGGCCTGTCCGCTTGCGACAGGCCTTCCGCGAAGTCTTCGTTGTCCACGATCAACTTGAGATCTCTCCTGGTCGCGCTTTCCACGGGCCCCATCTCCTGCCGGATCAGTTATGACGCTTTTTTCCGCAAAACGCTTCGTAGACATCACTTGCCGCATTTTTGAACCTGTGCACGAGCTCTTCCGTATCCTCCACCTCGACGGCCTTGCTCATGGATATCCCTGTTTTCACGGCAAGTTCGAGCCTGCCATGGAGACCGGTCTTCTCGGTCACGAGTTCATAGATGCGCACCAGCTTTTCTCCCACCGCCTCCTCCGCCTCCGGTCCGGGTGACTCCACCTTCTGAATCCCCCTGCCATTTCGAATTCCCACGCCGAATATTATGAAAATGCAGTTGATGTCTGTGATGAAGATCACATCCATATCCTTTTCTATAAACAATCCTGAACATCTTCACGGATACCGTGGCGAGGACGCGGGAAGAAAAGAGAGGGCGCCGGGGGAGACGGCATGTCGCCCGTGTGCATGGCCGGGTCGGCCGGGGAAATCATGCCGGTCGACGTCATCAGGGATTGAAGCACGACCCGGATTCAGGTATGGAATCCTGACGGACGGCTCCTCGAACGCCCGAAAGCAGCCGATTCACGTACCGGATGCTCATTCCGTCTCGGAGCCAATCGAAAGGAGAAGGAAATGTTCCAGAACCTGTTCACCCCCGGACGCATCGGAAACCTGGAAATCAGGAACCGCATCGTCATGCTTCCCATGACCATGGGATACTCGGAGCCCGACGGGACCGTCGGGGACCGCTTCATCGCCTACTTCGCCGAGCGGGCAAGGGGCGGCGCCGGCATGATCATCATCCCCTTCAGCCCCATGTACGCCGGATCGCACATGGCGCCGGGCGTCTTCGACGACCGCTATCTCCCGGGAATCCGGCGGGTCACGGAGGCCATCCGGGCTCACGGGGCAAAGGCCGCCTGCCAGCTCATCACGTCCTACCACATGGTTTTCCGGGACGACATGCCCGAGCTTGTCGGCCCCTCGGCGATTCCGAACCAGATGATGCGGGGAACCCCCCGGGCCCTCACGATCGATGAAATCCAGGGGCTCGTGGAGGATTACGGAAAGGCCGCCGGGCGGGCCCGCCAGGGAGGCTTCGACGCCCTGGAGTTCATTGTCGGAGCCGGTTACCTGCTGAACCGCTTCCTGTCTCCCATCACGAACCAGCGCGAAGACAAGTACGGGGGAAGCCTGGAGAACCGGATGCGCATCGTCCTCGAAATCATCGCGAGCATCCGCCGGGAGGCGGGGGACGACTTCCCGCTGGGCGTCCGCCTGAACGTGGAGGAGCAGATGCCCGGGGGACACACCATCGAGGAGTCGATCATCGTGGCCCGGGCCCTGGAAGCGGCGGGCCTGAACTTCATCAACACCTACACGGGATGGCACGAATCGCGCGTTCCCACCGTGGCCTCCATTGTGCCGAAGGGGGCCTTCGCCCCCCTGGCCGGCCGGATCCGGAGCGTCGTCGGCATTCCCGTCATCGCCTCCAACCGGATCAACGATCCGGAAACGGCGGAGCGGATCCTTGCAGAGGGGCAGGCGGATTTCGTGGGCATGGGACGGGCTCTCATCGCCGACCCGCACCTTCCGAACAAGGCAATGGAAGGGAGAGCCGAAGAGATCGTGCCCTGCCTGGCCTGCGGGAACTGCCTCTCCGACATCATGGTCGTCTACAAGGACCCCCACTGCGGGGCGTCCGCCGGGTGCACCGTCAATCCGCGCACGGGGAAGGAATTGCTCTACGTCTCCACGCCCGCGGCCAAGGCAAAGCGGGTCTTCGTGGCCGGCGGCGGACCCGCGGGCCTGCAGGCGGCCCTGACGGCCGCGGAACGGGGGCACCGGGTCACGCTTTTCGAGAAGGAGCCGGAACCGGGCGGATGGATGCGGATCGGCTGCCTGCCGCCCCACAAGGAGGAAATCGCAAACCTCACCCGGAGCCTGGTCGCGCGGGCCCGCAAGGCGGGCGTCGAGATACGCCTGGGAACCGCGCTTGATCCGCGGACCGTGGAGCGGGAGCAGCCCGAGGCCCTGATCCTGGCCGTGGGGGCCTCCCCCATCGTCCCGAACATCCCCGGCGTCGAGGCGGGCCACGTCGTGCCGGCGGAAAAAGTCCTGACAGGGGAAAAAGTCGTCCAGGGCCGGGTCATCATCCTCGGGGGCGGGCTGGTGGGGTGCGAGACGGCGGAGTTCCTGGTTGCGAAGTCCAGGGGCGTCACGAGCGTCACCGTCCTGGAGATGCTGGACCGCCTGGCGCCCACCGTCTCCACGAGCTACCGGCCATTTTTCCTGGGTATGCTGAAAATGCTGGGAGTTCGCCTCGAGACGCAGACGACCGTCGAGGAGATCACCGGGGAGGGCGTGAAGGTGAACCGGAAGGGAACCCCCGAATTCATCGAGGGCGACGCGGTTGTTCTGGCCGCGGGTCTCCGCCTGGACCCGGCGGTTGTCGAGGCCTTCCGGGGAAAGGCCCCGGAAGTTTACACCATCGGTGACTGCGTCCGGCCCCGCATGATCCGGGAGGCCGTCGAGGAGGGCCTGACCGTCGGCCTGAAGATCTGAAGGCCCGCCCCTTGTTCCGCGGCACCGCCGAAGCCATGCTGAAAAGAATCCTCACGAAGGCCCGGGACGCCCGCTGGATGTGGAACCTCCTCGGCCCCGTCTACAACCATCACATCCAGGGGGCGAACTTCGATCTGTTCGAGGACATCGCCAGGCGGGCGCCCTCCGGCCGCCCGGATGCATACCTGGATGTCGGCACCGGCCGGGGCTACGTGGCCCTGAACCTCGCGGCGTTTCGTCCGGAGGCGATGATCACGGGCATCGATTACTCCATCACCCAGGTCCGCTCTGCCGAGCGCCTGCGCCGGAAGAAGGGCGTCACGAACTGCCGTTTCCGACAGGCGGATGCAATGGATCTCCCGTTCGCGGATGCATCCTTCGCGGGCGTCGTGACCGTCGGGTCTTTCAAACACTGGCCGGACAAGCGGCGGGGACTGGCGGAAATCCGCCGCGTCCTCCGTCCCGGCGGGTGGATCATCCTGTCGGAGACCGACGGGGAGACGACGGACAGAGAGCTCCGGATCTACATGAAGCGGTTGAGCCCCTACCGTCTGCTGGATCCCCTGCTCTTCTGGGGGCTCCGGAACATCATCTTCGGCCGGGGCTGCTCCGGGCCGGATCTCGCCGCCGCTGCGGCCGACGCCGGGTTCGAGGACATCGCCACCTCCTCTTCCCCGCTCTGTCCGTACATCATCCTGGAGGCCAGAAAAGGAAAGGAGCCGGCATGCACCTGAAGGGCGTCTCATTCCACCCGGAACGTTACCCGGTTAAGGACACCTATCCGTTTCACCTTCCCGCCTTCCAGCGGACCCTGGAACTCCGCTTCGAGGCCCCTGTCACGCTCTTCACCGGGGAAAACGGTACGGGCAAATCCACCCTGCTGGAGGCCGTCGCCCGGCGCTGCGGCATCCATATCTGGCAGGCCGTCGAGGGAAGGCGGATCAGGCGCAATCCGTATGAAAAGCGGTTCTGCGAATATATCTCCGTGGAATGGACCGACGGCCGTGTGCCGGGTTCGTTTTTCGGATCCTCCGTGTTTCGGGACTTTGCACGGATCATCGAGGAGTGGGCGGCAGCGGACCCGGGCCAGCTGGATTACCTGGGGGGCCGCTCTTTTCTGACCCAGTCGCACGGCCAGTCGGTGCTGTCCTTCTTCCGCGCCCGCTACGCCATCCGCGGCCTGTATCTGATGGATGAGCCGGAAACGGCCCTTTCGCCCCGCTCCCAGCTGGAGTTGCTGGAGGTTCTTGCCGCCGCGGGCCACACCGGGAATGCCCAGTTCATCATGGCGACCCATTCCCCGATCCTGCTGGCCTGCCCCGAGGCCGTCATCTACAGCTTCGACCGCATTCCCATCGCACCGGTAAAATACGAGGACACGGAGAACTATCGGCTCTACCGGAATTTCCTGGAGAACCGGGAGAAGTATCTGGGTCGGGGCTGAGCGGGCGAACAACGGGCCGAATCAGGAGGCCTCCCGGAAATCCGCTCTTGCGCTTTGTGTCTCGGCGGGAGCGGAAACGGCCCGCCCGAACGAAGGAATAACAAACGAAACGGGGGCAAGATTCCGTTCCCGCAGCGCCGCAACGACCCCCTTCGGGGCCTCGTCGAATCCATCCCACCCCAGCTGAAACACCTGGAAATGGGCGGCCATGCTCACGGCTGCCCCAAGGTCCAGGTGTGCCTGGACGGCCTCGTCGGGCCCCATGTGCACGCTTGGGAAGCGGGTGCGGGACGGCTCTTTCGACCGCTGTGGATTGAACGGCGCGATCGGCAGGAGCGCCATCCGGATGGGGCCGAAGCGGCGGGCGATTTCGCGGAAATGGGGTCCGTACCCCGTGTCCCCGGCGAAGTAGACCTTGCCCGACGGTCCGGACACGACAAACCCTCCCCAGAGGGTGCGGTTGCGGTCCCAGAGCGTCCGGGAAGAGAAGTGCCGGGCGGGCACCAGCGTCACGGTGACGTCGGCGGAAAGGCGGACCGACTGCCACCAGTCGAGCTCTTCCACGGCGGGGATGCCCGTTTCCCGGATGAGCTCCCGGTTGCCGAGGCTCGTCACCGCCCGCGGCACGCCCTTTCCGGCCAGGCGCTCCAGCGTGGGCAGGTCGAGATGATCATAGTGATTGTGCGATACCAGGACCGCATCGATGGGCGGCAGGTCTTCGAACCGGATGCCCGGCGGCTGGTAGCGCCGGGGACCCGCCCAGGAAACGGGGCTGCACCGCTCCGACCAGATCGGATCGGTGAGGATGTTGAGCCCGTCCATCTGGATGAGGAACGTCGCATGGCCCACGGGGGTCACGACGACGTCTCCCCGGTCGACGCGGGCCGCCGGCGGCGGGCCGGGGGGGACGGGAGCCGCTTCCGGCCAGCGGGGCCAGTCATCGCTGAACACCCAGCGCCACACCCACCGCGAGAAGCCCCGTCTCTGCTCCGTCCCCTGGAGAGGCGGCGAATCTCCCACTGCGGCGGGATTGAAAAAGACTTCGCCGTTGAAATGATCGGACACCTGCCGGGACCCTGTTGCCGAGGCATCGGGCTCTCCCCGGCCCGCCTGGAGAAGGAGCATCCCCGCCAGGACGACGAGGGCGATGAATAAGGCACGCTTTCTGTTCATGTTGCGCATTCTGCTCCGAACCGCGAATTGGAGAGATGAAGATAGGTCGGTGAAATGGATCTGTCAAATGCGTTTGTACGCTCCACCGAAGGCCTGCGGGAATCACGGTTTTGCGGCGCAGGCCGCGCAGTTCCCCGTTGGAAGCCGGCCGCCGGGTCAAAAGGATTTGGCCGCCGGTCAAGTTTCGTGCTAAACTTGCCGAAATAACTCAATAGAGACCGTTCCCGACCATCCCGGCCTGAAAAGTCTCCCGCGAAAGGAACGTTCCATGGTATCCGACGACGCAATCGCCCTGATTGACAAGATCGAGAAAGCGCTGACGGGAACGATTCATGATCGATTCCTCAGGCCGGAGATCTTTCAGATCCTCGACAACCCGGACGCCGACCGGAACGAGATCGAATCCCTGCGGGGAAAAATCGGCGACGAAATCTCCCTCTCCCTTTTCAGCATCGCCAACTCGGTCTATCTCGGCACACTGCGCCGGGGCGACGCCAAGACGTTCTTCGAGGTCGTGAACCGTCTCGGCCTCCACCAGGTGAAGGCCCTGATTCTGACCCTGGCCATCCTTCACCACGGTCGCGGCGACGAGGAGCTGGAGCTGCTGTTTGCGCGATCCTATGCCACGTCGGTGATGGCACAGGTCCTGGCCATCCAGATGGGCTTCCGGGAAGAGGCGGTGAGGAAGGCGGAGCTGGGAGGAATGCTCCTGGAGATGGGCAGAAAAGGAATGATCGTCTACCGGAAAACAGAGGGGGACGAAGAGGGCGTCCTGGACGAAGACTTCATCGACGCCTATCATCCCTACCTGGGGGAGCGGCTGGCCGCTTTTTTCGGCCTGCCGCCGTATGTCCGGTCGATGATCCGCACCCGCGCCCTGGTTCTCGATGACCGGGATCTGTCGCTGTCCGCCGTGGTCCGCCTGGCCCACGACACGGTCGGGACCAGCTTCTACCGGTATGGAGGGCGCCTCGTCCTGATGTGCAAGATCCCCCGGCCCGCCACGGACACGAGCCGCACCCTCGAGGCGATCATCACCGACAAATTCCGGGCGATCGGCCTGGAGAGCCGCCTCCACATCATCCGGATCCCCGACAGTCCCGACCACTGAACGCAAGACAAAGGGGGACATGCCGCCATTTCCGCCCGGGAATCGGATGCCTGCCCCTTTCATGCTTCGGATCCCTGCCGAAACCCCTCCCGCTCGCAGCGGCGCAGGGCCATGCCCAGTGCCGCCCGGGCCCAGTTGAGCGGAGCAATCGGGGAGGGAAGCCAGTGGGACCGGCCTTCCATGATCACGGTGTTGATGCTTTCCGGGGGAAGCAGCGGCTCCAGGACCCCGCCGTCGGCCGCCAGGATGGGAGCGCCGCCGAAGGACCCGGTCAATTGCCCGAGAGCCCGCTTCAGGTGCACGATCGCCAGGAAGCGATCATGCCCGCTGCGTCTCGCGTCCCTGCCCATGGAGGCCAGGTGCAGACGGGCCGAGGCCAGGATGCTGTCGAAGAACCACTGGGCCTCGGTGCCCGGAATCAGTTTTTCACCGCGCTTGAGGTAGGCTTCCCGGGAAGAGGTCTCCTCCGTCCCGCCTTTCCGTCGCCCCTCTTTTTTCTTCTCCGGCGGCCTGATCCAATAGTTGCCGGACTGGTAGCTGTCGTTCCGGTAGCGCAGGATCCCGGCGGGCCCCCGGAGGGTCTCCACGATGGTGACGACCTGCCTGATCTCATGCTCCCGCAGACCCGACAGCGGCGACGGGACCAGCAGGGCAAGCAGCGCGGCATCGGCCCTCCGGAACCGGATGTCACAGGGATCGTAATCCGGCGATTCTCCGCCCAGCGCGATCTGACGCCGTACGGTTCTGAGCCCCCGCGCAATCAGACGATCCAGGGCCTCCAGCCGCCACGCCTCCTTCCAGGCGTACCCGGAGGCATCGAGAAGCCGGCGGAAGCAGCCGTGGAACGAGTCGCTCGCACCGCTTCCCTCCCCGGCATACAGAAGCCCCCGCCACAGCTCCATGGCCCGCGTGACCAGGCCGATGCTCGACGTGTTCCGCCGCTCCAGCTCCTCCCAGGCCCCCGCGTCCTCGGAGGACGCAAACCGGATCCGCCTGAAGTATGCGGGAAAGCGAAGCAGGGCCTCCCATCGCCCTGCACCCAGGTCCCCGGGTCCGACCATGCCTTCCCGCACCCCTTCCGCCAGGGCGATCAGGAAAAGGCCGTGGGCGTCGTTCTGACGATGGTTCCAGACCTGCGGCCGTCCGTCCGCGTCCAGGACGTCGTCGGGTCCATGGGGATGAATGTCGAAGCGGATGCGGGGGACCCGCATCATGTCGACGGCAAGGCGGGGATGGGCGATGACCTCGTCGAACCGCCGGAGCTGGGCCGACGCGGCATAGTAATCCCAGACCGCCAGGAGGAGCCGCCGGGCATCCGGACGCCGTTCGGGACGCTCCCGGAGATCGAAGAAAACCCACATGGCATCGCGGATCCAGACGGTGTCGTAATGCAGCTCGTCGCGCTTTCCGTCCGTTTTCCGGTCGGCGGCCCGGGCGAAGCCCTCCTTCGTCAGGTGAATTTGCAGGGAGGGTTCCAGCTCGGACCGGATCTCGCGGACCGTCTCCCGGGTCCAGCGCCGGGCAAGCCAGGACTCGACCCGCGGGTTGAAGACAACGACGAACTCCCCCTCCGGCACGGGCACCAGCCTGTGTGCCGGCCCGCGGGACAGATGCGCCGCCAGTTCCGAATTGCTTTTTTTCATCGTTCCGCCGCCGGGGAGAAGGGAACTATCGGAAATGCAGGGGGTTATTCTTTCCTGGATGCGATGGCCCGATCGATCAGGTCGATGAGATGGAAGATGTTCAGCCGCGCTTCCTCGTACTCATGCCTGTCCGCACAGCCGGCCTGCTCGAAGAAGAACCGGTCCGCCAGCTCCCGGTGGGCCCGGTTCGCCTCGGAGGACATCTGGATGCAGCCGCACATGAGGCCGTTGCAGACATACTCGGCGGCTTCGCGCATCCTGATCAGCTCCTCGACACTCTGCATGATCGGCCCTGAAGGGAAAGCGTTCCCGGGAAAGGATTCCCCGCTCGCAGGCCCACCATAGCGCGGGCCGGCAGGGCCGTCAATGCGGTGTTTTGCCGCTCCGCCTCATCCGGGGAGGAAAAGGAGCCTGACTCCTTTCCGGAAGGGCGTCAGCGGGTCGGAGCGGAAGGGGGCGCCGCCCTCTTCCTTTTCTTCTCGAGCATCCAGCGGAGGAACCGGACCCAGGGGCTCCAGCCCGGCAGCCTGGCCTCACCGTTTGCCAGCCTGCGATCCACTCCCGCAAGGGCGTCTTCCAACAGGGCATCGTGGAGCGGACCGACCAGAAGCTGCCATTTCAGCCAGCCTTTGAAGTCGCACTCGGCATCCACCACGTGGCGGAGCACCACGTGGCCGCTGCGGGGAATAACCTCGAAGAAGTGGCGGCCGTCCAGGCCCGCCGTCAGTCCCTCCCCGCTGAACCGGAACTCGACCCTCCTCCCCGGGACGTATTCCGTGACGGAATACCGGATCGGGCCATGCCCGCCCGAGGCGCCCACGGCCAGGGGACCGTCAAACTGCATGGCCGGCCAGCGGTGGCGAGGCCAAAGGAAATCTTCCTGTCCGGACAGGCCGTCAAGGGCGCCTCCCGCATCCGTCGGCTTTACCTTCATGCTTCGCTCATGGATGTTCAGGACTTTCATGGTTTCCTCCTCATGATGGATTCGCAGCTTTCCCGGATCAGGGTGTGAATCGCCGGCGTCGGCAGGCAGCCCTCTTCCAGGGGACGGCGCACCGCCGCCAGGGGGACGTCGATGAGGGCGAAAACGGTACGCCGGATAAACGCCTTTTCCGGTGAGCCGAAGAAACGCAGGGTAAAGTCGGCAAGGGCCGAGCGGAGCTCTCTTTCCAGGATTTCGGCCCGCCTGCGCATTTCCTGAGGCCACGGGCCCGCTACCAACTCCTCCCGCCGGTACAGGAGCAACACCTTCGCCTCCTTCGGATGGCGCCGGACCCAGCGGGGGGTGTAGAGGGCCGCCTCCACGGGCGCATCTTTCTCGAGCAGGTCGAGGAACCCCTGCTGGAACGACTCGGCCAGGTGAAGCCACGCCTCGGCCAGGATGCGCTCCCGGGACTGGAAGCGATGGTACACGGATCCGACGGGGGCCCCGATCCGCGCCGCGATGGCGGAAATCGTCACCGCCTTCGGCCCCCCCTCGGAGATCAACTCCAGGGCGGCATCGGCAAACTGGTCGTTCGTGAAGTGCGGCTTGCGTCCCATGGAGGCTTTATTAGAATATCCATTCTATAATGTCAAGTGTGTATTTGAGTAGTTGCGGATGTCCTTCTAACGCAAAAAGGGGACAGATTGGAAATCTGTCCCCTTTTTGCAGGCCTGATACCGGAAACAGGGACGGGCAAAAGACCATCCCGCCTCGGTTGTGCCGGTTCTCCTCTTCGCTGTTCTACCGGGAGTCCTGCCTCTGTTTTTCCATGGCCTTGCGCATCTCCTCCATGGCCTTCTCCATTTCCCTGGCCTGTTCCGGCGTCATTGCCGGCTGGCCTCCCTGCTGTTCGCGGGTGGACTGCTGCGCCGCCTTGGCCGCCTCCTCCATCTGCTTCTGCATTTTTTCCGCCTGTTCCAGGTACTTCTGCTTCATGAGCTCCGCTTCCTGCTGCATCCGCTCTCCCTCGCGGATCGCCTTCTTCGCGGCATACTGCCCGGAGAGGCTCATCACGGCCAGGACGGCGGCGATGACGCCGAACACCATCCATGCCTTGCGTGACGGAATCCCGTGGGTCTCCACGCTGGCCATCACGTAGTAATAGCAGGCTATCAGCAGGGCGACGACGGACCCCGCATAGGGGATCAGATTCAGGATCGTCATGACGGGAGACAGGGCGGAGACGTACGCCACGCACCGGTAGGACGTTTCGTAGGACTCTTCGGATCCCATGAGTTTCCAGATCGCGAACATGACGGCCGCAACGACGAACCCCATGACGGCGATCACCATGGGGAAAATCACGATGGAGCTGAGCGCCATGCCGATGCTCGCCTTGAACTGCAGCCCCAGGAAACTGAAAACAGCCTGCAGAAGGCCGCTGATGACGCCCATGGCCACCATGAAAATCAGGGGCTCCACGTACCCCCCTGTCTTGGGCATCTCCCGGAAAAAAGCCGCGGGAGACATGATGACCTTGAGGGCCGTCTGGGGAATCTCCGCCACGTTGATGTTCTGGTCTGCCATGCCAACCTCCTTGTCATGAAATGTGATACTGCGATGCCCGGGCCGCCCGCTCCGCTTCCCTGATCCCGGGATCAGGGAAACAGGCGTTGCCTATTGCCGCTCCCGGATGACGTGCCCCCGGCTCTGGAATGCAAAGGAAAGGTGTGTCTCCAGGTTGATCATCACAGACTCGATCAGGGGCTCGCGAACCGGCGTTTCCGACACCCATTCCACGAGGAAGTTCGCCCCGGTTCCGCTCTTGTCGCTCTGGGGAATGAAGAAGTTGGTCGCTCCCAGAGGCGCGAGAGAGAGGTTCGTGGGTGTGAAGTCCTTCACGAGCCGGCCGTCGTTGTCGAAATAGAGCACTTTCAGGATCCGGATCCGGTGATCCAGGTCCGTGTTGTGAATGGCGATGAAGGCGCTCACGTCGAACATCTTCCTTTCGCCCCGGGGGAGGTTCGAGTAAATCGGAACGTAAAGAACCTGGCCCCGCACCTTCCTCAGGTCCGCCTCCTTGACCGTCAGCACGCCGGCATCGAAGGAACTCTCGCGCGCGACGGGCGGCGCAACCTTGGCCTCCTCCCGGGAGCAGGCAGACAGGACGGCCAGAATCAGCATCCCCGCCACAACCACCGATAAGCGCTTTGTCATGTCACGCCCCTTTCCGAAATTCCGGACGCCTCCGGTCCGCATCCGCCCCGACATCGCTGCCCGGAGGCCCCTTTCCTGCGTCAACGCTTCAGCTCATCTTCCGGATCCGCACCTCAATGTCCTTTTCGCTTTGAAGCAGCTCCACCAGTCTGGACGTTTTCGCACTGCCGAAATGGTATGGATAGAGGATGCGCGGCCGGAAGGCCTTCGCGGCATCCGCCACCATTTCCGGCGTCATCGTGTAGGGGAGATTCATCGGCAGGAAGGCGATGTCGATGCCCTTGAGCTGCTTCATCTCGGGGGTATTTTCCGTATCACCGGCGATATAGATCCGCTTGCCGCCGCAGGTGACGACATACCCGTTCCCGACACCCTTCGGGTGATAAGGCACGCCGAAGCTGCGCATGTGAACGATGTTGTAGGCCGGAACCGCCTCGATCCGGAATCCCGCTGCCTCCCGGGTGTCGCCGTTTTTCATGACGATGCTTCCCTTGAGCTGCCGGCCGGCCGTCCCGTTGGCCACGACGGCCGTCGCGGCGGTCCTGATGCGCTCAACAGCCCGGAGATCCAGGTGATCGGAGTGCTCATGGGTGATCAGGATCAGGTCCGCCTTGGGCAGCTTTGCATAATCGGCATACTGGCCAACCGGGTCCACGTGAATCACCTTGCCGCCGATGGACATCATCAGGGTTCCATGGCCGATGAACGTGATGGTCAGGTTGCCGTCCGCAGTGGGAAACACATCGGTTTCAAATGGCTTTTCCGCTGCCCCCGCGACCATGGCCATCGACAGCAGCACCCCCGCGCAAAAAATGGAGATTCTTCCCATACTCCCTCCCTGTTTCGGCCGAAAACGGCGAATGCCGGTCCGCCGGTCCTTCTTTGTGGCCACGTGTGATGAAAGGCCGGGGCTGCCGGGCATGAACCTCTTTCCGTCTTCAGCGTCCCTTGAAGTTCGGGGGCCGCTTTTCGAAGAAGGCGGTGACCGCCTCGAAGAGGTCGTCCGACGGCACGACGGCGGCGTTTTTCTGGGCCACGTAACGGAGTCCCGGATAGATCCCGTGATCGCGGCTGTAGAGGATCACGTCCTTGGTGCCCTGCACGGCCAGGGGGGCGCAACCGGCAATCTCGGCGGCCAGTTTCCCCGCTTCCCGGTACAGGGCGTCCTTGTCTTCGCAGACCCGCGTCAGGAACCCCATCTTCAGGGCCTCCTCGGCGCCGAAGTCGCGCCCCGACAGGGCCAGCTCGCGGAACCAGCCGTGTCCGATGATGTGTGGCATGCGCTGCAGCGTCCCCACATCGGCGATGAAGGCGACGCGGGTCTCCCGGATGCTGAACAGGGCGTCCCGGGTCCCGTAGCGAACATCGGCGGCACAGACGAAATCGACTCCGCCGCCGATGCAGTGTCCGTGGATGGCGGCGATGACCGGCTTCCGGCACAGCTCGACGGCGTTGATGCCTTCCTGCGCCTCGAGAATCATCCCGCGGAACTTTTCCCGCGTGGCGGTGCTGGAATCCGCACAGGCACCCCCCAGCTCCGCCAGATCGGTCCCAGCGGTGAAACTCTTGCCCTCGGCACGGATCACGACGACCCGCACGTTCGGATCCTGATCGAAGCGGGTGAAAAGCTCTTTCAGACCGAGGTAAAAGGCGAACCCCATGGCGTTTCTCTTCTCCGGACGATTCAGCACCAGCCAGGCGATGTGGCCGTCCATCTCCACCTTGAAAATATCGTCAAAAGACATACATCCTCCTTCCTGGGAAACACGGCAGTCCCGACTCCGGGCCCTGCCGCCGGTTCTGTGCCGGAAACGCCGCCGACCAGGACGGCGTTTCCCCGCCGTGGCGGGCATCATATGTCAATATGGAAGGCCGCTCAATCATCTTTTTCGGGAAGGGAGGTTCCTCCTCCACAGGTGTATACTTTATGCACGGGTGCGGCATGCAGATTGTGTATTTTTTACCCGGATCATCACTCCCGGTCCGGTTCCCCGCCTGTCCTCGATATGCAAAATACTCATTGTTATCATGATCTTGTCATGCAGCAACGTGCTCCGGCATACGGATTGCTTTTTTCATAAAACAGGTCCAGACTTTATGAAAGGAAGCGTCCCACAGAGACGGGATCCGCCGTCGAGTCATGTCGATGACGGCGGCAACATGAGATGGAGGAAAATGAAAATGACGCCGGTTTTTTCATCATCGTCTGTCGGGCGGGAATCGAAGCGGCGCTTCTCCGGGACCGGTCTCGGGCTGCTGGTGCTTCTGGCCGTCTTCGCGCTCTCCGCCTGCTATCACCAGGCACCCTATCGCGAGGTCTCACAGGCCGGGCCGGAAAACAGGGCTGCGAGTCAGCAGGCTCCCCTCACCCAGATCTATTTCTACCCGAAGGAGGGCCAGACGGAAGAGCAGCAGTCCCGCGATCACTTTGAGTGCTACAACTGGGCAGTGAAGCAGACCGGGTTCGACCCGGGACGCTCGTCCATTCCCATTGAACAGCGGATCCAGGTGGTTCCGCTGCCCCCGCCCGGATTCGAGACCATCCGCATGGCCATTGCCGGAGCGGTTCTGGGCGCCCTGATCGGCGGCCACCGGCATGCCGGGGGAGGAGCCCTGATCGGCGCGGCCGGCGGGGCCTTCGCCGGGGCGATGTCCGAAGCGGCCAGGCAGGAACAGGCACGTCAGATGGAGGAATCCCACGCCCGGGAGCGCCAGGCACAACTCAAGGGACAGGAGTTTCGCTTCCGGCGCGCCATGTCCGCCTGCCTGGAGGGACGCGGCTACACCGTGAAATAACCTCATTCAGACGGGGAGACGGATTTGAAATCCATCCCCCGTTTCGTTCGTTGCACCATGTGTCGGAGGAAATCGCCATGTCGAATCTGTTCATGAAATATCGGGAAGTCATGTTCGGGCTGGCCGCGTTGGTCCTGACGCTCATCCTGCTGTTTGCGGCCGTGGAGACGGCGACGGCGCAACCGCCGCCTCCGAACCGGTCCTACCGGGAGTTCCGGGACCTCCGCCATCACCACAACCGGATGTATCCTGCCCGCGGTCAGCACATCCGGGTCCTGCCGCCGCGACACCGCATCGTCGTCTACGGCGGCCTGAGCTACTACTTCTACGAAGGCGCCTGGTACCGTCCGTCCGGTCCCAGCTTCATGATCGTCGCACCGCCGATCGGGCTGTTCGTTCCCTTCCTGCCGCCATACTACACGACGGTCTGGGTGGGACGCGTCCCCTACTACTACGCCAACGATGTATATTACATGAACCGGGGGGACGGCTATGTGGTCGTACAGCCGCCCAAGGAAGACGTCAGCCAGGCACCGCCGCCCGCCGAGGAGATGTTCATCTACCCCCGCCTGGACCAGAGCGAGAAGCAGCAGGCCGACGACCGCTATGCCTGCCATCGCTGGGCCGTGAGCCAGACCGGTTTCGATCCGACGCAGCCCCCGGGCGCAACGTCCGCAAGCCAGCAGAGGAAGGATCGGGCCGACTATCAGCGGGCCATGTCCGCCTGCCTCGACGGCCGCGGGTATACCGTAAAATAAAAGAGGAGCCGATTCGAAATCGGCTCCTCTTTCGCCTCCGGGCAGGTTTCAAATCTGCCCGCTGGTGATCGGGATGGGACGGATGAGAATCCGCCCCCTATATTTTGTCGATTCCCACGGCGCAGGCCTTGTATTCAGCGGTCTGTGTCGCCGGATCGAAAGCCGGGTTCGTGATCCAGTTTGCGCAGGCCTCCCGGAAGTGGAAGGCCATCCAGACCATGCCGGAGGGCACCTGCTCCGTCACGTTGGCCCGGACGTTCACAGCCCCTCTCCTGGATCGCACACGGACCATTTCCCCATGGCGGATGTTCAGTCTGTCCGCATCGTCCGGGCTGATGTCCGCCGTCTCTTCCCCCAGAAGATCGTTCAGGCCCGCGCAGCGCCCCGTCTGGGTGCGCGTATGATAATGGTAAAGGCGCCGGCCGGTGCTGAGCACAAAGGGGTATTCCCGGTCCGGCACTTCCGCCGGGGGCGTCCAGTCGACAGGCGAGAAGACGCCGAGCCCGCAGGTGAAGCATCCCTCCGAGTGCAGGAACGTCGTTCCGCAGCTCTCCTCGCTCGGTACGGGCCACTGCAGGCCGTCCCCCTCCAGGCGTTCGTACTTGATGCCTGCCATGGACGGGGCGAGCCGGGACAGCTCGTTGTCCCAGATCTCCCGGGCACTGTCCGATTCCCATGAGTGGCCGAAGCGCCGGGCCAGCTCCCGGAAGATCCACCAGTTGGGCATGGCCGACCCCGGTGCCGCACGGACGGTGCGCACCCGGTTGACGCGGCGCTCGCTGCTCGTGAAGGTTCCGTCGTTCTCACTCCAGGCCGCCGCCGGCAGGATCACGTGGGCGAACCGGGTGGTCTCGGTGGGGAAAATGTCCTGGCAGACCAGGAACTCCGCCGATGCCAGGCAGTGCTCCACGTGCCGGATATCCGGCTCCGTGTTGGCGAGATTCTCCCCGAAGACGTAGAAGGCCTTTACCGTCCCGTCCACCAGGCCGTCCATCATCCGGGGGATCATGAGGCCCGGCTTTGCCGGCAGGCCTTCCACGCCCCAGGCCTTTTCGAACTTTTCCCTGGCCTGGGGATTGTCCACCTTCTGGTACCCGGGGAAGACGTTGGGCAGGGCTCCCATGTCACAGGCCCCCTGGACGTTGTTCTGGCCCCGCAGGGGATTCACGCCGCCGCATTCGAACCCGACGTTGCCCAGGAGCATCTGCAGGTTCGCACAGGACAGGACGTTGTTGACCCCGCAGGTGTGCTCCGTGATGCCCAGCGTGTACATGAGCATAGCCGGCTTGACGGACGCCAGGGTGCGGGCGATCTCGCGGATCCGGTCGGCGGGAATCCCGCTGATTTCGGCGGCCCGCTCCGGCGGATACTCCATCACCTTCTCCTTGAGCTCGTCGAAGCCGGTGGTGCAGGAGTTCACATATTCCTTGTCGTAGAGTCCCTCTTCGATGAGGACGTGCATGAGGCCGTTGAGGAAGGCGACGTCCGAGCCGACCCGAATCGGGGCGTGGATCCGCGCGAAATCGCAGAGGGGGGTCCTCCTCGGATCGACGACGATGAGCTGGGCGCCTCCCGTGACGGCTTCCTTGACAAACGTGGCAGCGACGGGGTGGGCCTCCGTCATGTTGGAACCGATGACAAACATCATCTTCGCCTTGGCGAAG
>CAYNEJ010000001.1:77985-89455 GCA_964396205.1 uncultured Syntrophaceae bacterium | reverse complement strand
CATCCTGCAGGTGGACCCTTCCCTTTCATGCCTCGCTTGATTGTACGGGGGGGGGTTCCTTCTGATCTTCCGGTCCGTCCGGGATCACCCGGTTTCGCCTATCCGTGAGCCTCGTCCCAGTTCCGGCCGGAGCTGATCTCGACCTTCAGGGGAACGTGGAGGGAAATGACCTCCTCCATCTCCCTCTTCACAAGGGCCATGACTTCCTCCTTCTCCGGTGAAGGCACCTCCAGGACCAGTTCGTCGTGGACCTGGAGGATCATGGCTGACTGCAGTTCCTTCTCTGCCAGAAGACGGTGGATGTTCACCATGGCAACCTTGATCAGGTCCGCGGCGGTTCCCTGGATGGGTGTGTTGATGGCCGTCCGCTCGGCGAACTGGCGCACGGCCGCGTTGGAGCTGTTGATCTCCGGCAGGTAGCGGCGGCGATTCAGGAGGGTCGTCACGTATCCCTGCCGGCGGGCCTCCTCGAGAATGCCGTCCAGGAACGCCCGGACCCCCCGGTAGCGCTGGAAGTATCCATCGATGTAAGCCTGGGCCTGCTTCTGGGTGATCCCGAGCTCCTTCGCCAGGCCGAAGGCACTCATGCCGTAGAGGATGCCGAAGTTGATCACCTTGGCCTGGCGTCGCATATCCGGCGTCACCATGCCCGGGAAGACACCGAAGACATCCGAGGCGGTGCGGGTGTGGATGTCCTCCTCGGAGGCGAAGGCCTCGACCAGGGCCGGATCCTCCGACAGGTGGGCCAGGACCCGAAGCTCGATCTGGGAGTAGTCCGCAGAGACGATCTCCATTCCCTCCGGCACCGTGAAGGCCTGACGGATCCGCCGCCCTTCGGGGGTGCGGATGGGGATGTTCTGCAGGTTCGGGTTGCTGCTGGAGAGCCGCCCGGTGGCCGTGACGGTCTGGTTGAAGGACGTGTGGATCCGCCCCGTTCTCGGATTCACCAGGAGCGGCAGCGCGTCCACGTAGGTCGACTTGAGCTTCGCCAGGCTTCGGTACTCCAGGATCATCGCCGGCAGTTCATGCTGGGCCGCCAGGTTCGTCAGGACATCGACGTCCGTTGAATATCCCTCCTTCGTCTTGCGGCCCCGGGGAAGCTTCAGCTTCTCGAAGAGGATCTGCTGGAGTTGCTTCGGCGAATTGATGTTGAACCGCTCCCCTGCCAGGTTGTGAATCCTTTCCTCCGAAGTCGCCAGGAGCCCGCCCATCTCCCGGGAGATCTTTTTCAGAAGCTCCGTGTCAACAAGAACGCCCTTTCGCTCAATCGCCGCCAGGACCTCCACCAGGGGCATCTCCACCTGGTGGAAGAGATCGCCGAAGCCGCCTTCCCGGATCTTTTCCAGGAGGACCGGCACCAGGCCCGCTGCGCCATCGGCTCGTTTGCAGGCATAGGACAGGCGGGCCTCCTCGGGCAGATACCGGAAGGGAACCGCCTTGGCGCCGCTGCCTGCCACTTCCCGGGCAGCAGGAACATGGCGGCCCAGGTGCTCCGTGACGACCTCCGGCAGGTCAGCGGACGGCCGCGCCGGATTCAGGAGGTAGGAGGCGATCATCGTGTCGCAGCCGAGGCCTGTCATCCGGATTCCCCGGTTGGCCAGCAGGATCAGCGCCTCCTTCAGGTCATGGCCGTTCTTGGCCGTCCTTGCGCCGGCCAGGAGGGGCTGGAGCAGGCGGAGAACGTCGTCGGTTCCTCCGTCCGGCGACAGCGGCAGGTAGCACACCTCGCCCGGCGCAGGACAGAGCGAGAGTCCGACCAGGTCCGCCTTCATGGGATCGTCGCCATCCACAAGTGCGCCGACGGTGAAGGAGTCCATCCGGGACAGGCGGTCCACGAGGGCCTTCATCTCCGTCTCCGTCCAGATTAGCCGGTACACGCCCTCCACGGACTGTTCCCGGATTTTCAACTGCTGGAGAAGCGAGGAGAACTCGAATTCCCGGAACAGCTCCTTGAGGATCTCGGCGTTCGGCCCGCTCCAGCGGGCTTCCTCCAGGTCGAAGGGCACGTCGGCGTCGGTGCGGATGACCGCCAGGTCCCGGCTCAGGCGGGCCTGCTCGGCATTTTCAGCCAGGGCGGCTTTCGCCCGGGCATTGTGAACCTTGCCCAGATTCCCCAGGACTGCCTCGACGGACCCGAACTCCTCGATCAGCCGCTGGGCCCCTTTCTGGCCGATGCCCGGCACGCCCGGGATATTGTCCGAAGCATCACCCATCAGGCCAAGGATCTCCGGCACCTGCTCCGGCTCCACACCGAATCGCTCCCGGACGGCCTTGCGGTCGTAGGTCCTGTCGTTCATCGTGTCCACGAGGGTCACTTCGTCCGTCACAAGCTGCATCAGGTCCTTGTCTCCCGAGACCAGGACGACGCTCATCCCCTGTGATGCATACCGCCGGGCCAGGGTGCCGAGGATGTCGTCCGCCTCGATCCCTTCCTGCTCCAGGACCGGGATGGAAAATCCCCGGACAATCTCCTTGATGTAGGGAATCTGGGGTAGCAGGGCATCCGGGACAGCGCGGCGGTTGGCCTTGTAGCCGTCGAAGGCCTTGTGCCGGAAGGTGGGTCCTTTCACGTCGAAGGCCACGGCGATGTACTTCACGTCATTCTCCCGAATGAGCTTCAGGAGCATGTTGGTGAAGCCGTAGAGCGCGTTGGTGGGAAATCCCCTGGAGTTGGACAGGTCGCGGATGGCGTAGAAGGCCCGGAACATGTAGTTGCTTCCGTCCACCAGGTAGAGAATCGGTTTTGTTTCCCCGTCCGTCATGGCCGGCCCCGGAAGGATGAATCCTGGATCGCCGCCGCAGGCGTCAATTGACGGATCCTCCGAGCGGCGCGAGGGTGAATTCTTCAACGACCGCGCCGGCGGGTTGGCCTTCCCGGAGTCGCGCCACAACCTCCAGCACGGACTCCCGGTTCCAGTCCGTCTTGCCGCGGACGGCACAGGCCAGCAGAACCGCCAGGAAGAGCTCCGGCCTCACACCGAAGGTCCGGCAGATCTCTTCGCAGGCATTTCGAAACCGTCCCTGATCGAAAGACTGTTCCTGCATCATGATATTTCCTCCATGACGGTCCGTGAACATCTCCCCCGCCCTCGGCAGCTCCGCTCGCTTTCGGGTCCCCGGGGAAGGCAGAGCCGGCCGGAGCCAACGTCCCAAACCGTATGTTTCACGTGAAACAGGCGGGATCATCCTCTCTCCCGCCCGTAATCATCGGCCAGCCGCTCGATGTCGTCCTCGCCGAAATAGTCTCCTGTCTGGACTTCGATGTAGATCAGGTTGCCGCGGCCGTTGTTGAAGATCCGGTGGAGGGCGCCCCGGGGAATATCCACGGCACTACCCGCTTTCACGGGGATCTCGCGGACATCCAGGGTCACCGTCCCCTCGCCCTGCACAATGAGCCAGTGCTCGGCCCGACGGCGATGGCGCTGAAGGCTCAGGCGACCTCCGGGACGGACCAGGATCCGCTTCACCTTGGCCTCGGATCCGTCGTAAAGGACCTCGAAGAACCCCCAGGGGCGGATGCTGTCTGCCTCGCTTTTCACGGCCGCCGTTCCTCCCGTATCCACGACCCGAGCGTATCTGAAAAATGCATCCCTTTCAAGGCCAAGAAAAACGGTCCCGGTAAAGGCATGGATCGGGGAATCCGCACCGGACGAAGCAATCCGGAAGGATTGCCTCCGTTCCCAAGCGGGGAGCGGGTTTTACGCCCCGCCCCGCCGATACTCCATGAAATAGCGGTAGAAAGCGGCGATCACGAGGGAATGCCGGATCTCCCCTTCCCGGATCATCCGGGGGATATCCACCAGCGGCCGAAGAACGACCTCGATATCCTCTTTGTCGTCCTGCTCCTGCGCGCCCGCCGGGACCACTCCCTCCGCCAGGAACGTGTAGCAGCGGTTGTTCTGGATGGCCGGGTTGGGTAAGACGTAATCCAGGGATGTCATCCGCTCCTCCCGCCAGCCCGTCTCCTCCCGGAGCTCTCTCCGGGCCGCCCCTTCCGGCGTGTCGCCTTCCTCCAGAACCCCGCCGGGGATCTCCAGGGTCACCTCCCGGGTACCGTGACGGTACTGGCGGACCAGGACCACCTCCCCTTGCGACGTGAGCGGGATGATGTTTACCCAGGTCGGGGACTCGAGGATGAAGAAATTGTGATCCTTGCCCGTCCGGGGCGAGCGCGCCCGGTCGGTCCGCAGACGGAAGACCCGGAAGGAGCGGTCGTAGCAGGTGGAAAGGACATCCCATGCTTTCGGCATCATGGGGCCTTCCTACTCCAGGAGGACGGGAAAAACAACGGTTGATTTTCTTTCGGGGGCCATTATACTCACCGCATGCATCATGTGCATTTTGTCGTTTCATTGCCGGGAGGATGCCATGCCATTCATCAGAATCCGATTCGGGAGGGAATCCCGCTGGGCGATTCCGGGCCACATGCCGAAGGATGCCCTGCACTTCTTTCCGTCTGCCCGTGAAGAAGGGCTCCGTGTCTGGCAGCCCCACATGGACATGTATGAAACCGCCGATGAAATCGTGCTCCTGGTGGAAATCGCCGGTGTCCGCCGGGAAGACCTGCACCTTGAGGTATCTTCGGATACCGTAACGGTCTCGGGACAGCGCTCCGAAACGCCGCTGGATGGCAGCGCCCGTTTCCGGCTGGCGGAAATCCCCTTCGGCCCCTTCGAGCGCAGCCTTTCCCTTCCGGCCCCCGTCGATGCGGAACATGTTCGTGCCACATTTTCCAACGGTCTCCTGATCATCCGGATGGCCAAAAAGCCGCTGGATCGGGTCCATCGCGTGCGCATCCAGAATCATGATTGAAATCCATCCCTTGATCTCCGCCCATTCATGCTTACTCTAAAACGGTATGTGGAACGACCCGAATGGAGGTAATCATGGAGGAATTGAAGGTTCCCGATGAAGTGAAAATCGAGGCCGGCACGGTTCATGTCCCCGGCGTCATTCCCATTATGCCGCTTTTCAATGTGGCTGTGTATCCCCGGATGATGTTTCCGATGGAGGTATCCGGGGAGCAGGCAATCCGACTCGTCGACGAGGCCATGTCGACGGATCGTATCATGGGGCTGCTCCTGGCAAAGACCCCTCCCCAGGAAGCGAAGCTCGAGCGCAGCCACTTCTTCGATATCGGAACCAGCGCGGTCATCCTCAAGATGGCCAAGATCGGCGACAGCAAGGCCCAACTCCTCGTGCAGGGCATCAGCCGCTTCCGGGTGATCGAGTTCGTCGAGGGGACTCCCTATATCCGCGCCCGGGTGGAAACCCTGGAGGACCGGGGCGGGATGGATATCGAGGTGGAGGCCCTGATGGCCAACCTCGTCAGCCTTTTCGACCGCATCGTCAAGCTGTCTCCCTTTCTGCCCCAGGAATTCGGGGCCATGGCGAAGAACATCAGCGAGCCGGGCATCCTGGCGGATATCATCGCCTCCGTGATCAATGTCACCATGGAGGAGAAACAGAAAATCCTGGAGGCCCTCGAGGTCAAGGAACGCCTCCGGGAAGTGACCCGCCTGGTGAACCACCAGGTGGAGATCCTGGAACTGGGCAGCAAGATCCAGTCGCAGGTGAAGAACGACATCGACAAGAGCCAGAGGGAGTACTACCTGCGCCAGCAACTCGCGGCGATCAAGAAGGAACTGGGGGAGGAAGAGGAATCCAAGGTCGAGGTCGACGATTACCGGGCGAAGATCGAGGCGAAAAGCCTGCCGGAGGAGGCAAAGAAGGAGGCGCTCCGGGAACTGGACCGGCTGTCCCGGATGCATCCGTCATCGGCGGAGTTCACCGTAGCCTCGACGTACCTGGACTGGATCACGGCCCTTCCCTGGCAGGAAAGCACAGAAGACAACCTGGACATCCGAAAGGCCAGGAAGGTCCTTGACGAAGACCACTATGGGCTGGAAAAGCCAAAAAAGCGGATCCTGGAGTACCTGGCGGTGCGGAGGCTCAAGCCCGATTCCAAGGGGCCCATCCTCTGCTTTGCCGGCCCCCCGGGAACCGGCAAAACATCCCTGGGAACATCCATCGCCCGCGCTCTGGGCCGTAAATTCTACCGCCTCTCCCTGGGCGGGGTGCGGGACGAGGCGGAGATCCGCGGACACCGCCGGACCTACGTCGGCGCCCTGCCGGGCCGCATCATCCAGGGAATCCGGCGGGCCGAGTCGAACAACCCGGTCTTCATGCTCGACGAAATCGACAAGCTGGGCAGCGATTTCCGGGGCGATCCATCATCGGCCCTCCTGGAGGTCCTGGATCCGGCGCAGAACAACACGTTTGCAGACCATTACCTGGACGTGCCCTTCGACCTCTCGAAGGTGATGTTCATCACCACAGCCAACATCCTCGAGACGATCCCCCCGGCCCTGCGGGACCGCCTGGAGATCATCGAGCTTCCGGGCTACACGGAGGAGGAGAAGGTCCACATCGCCCAGCGCTACCTGATCCCCCGGCAGATCCGGGAAAACGGCCTCACACCCGAGCAGATCCGTTTTTCCCGCGGGGCCATCCAGCGCATCATCTGCGGGTACACCCGGGAGGCGGGCGTCCGGAACCTGGAGCGGGAGATCGCCAATATCTGTCGCGGCGTGGCCAGCCGCATCGCCGAGGGAGAGATCCAGAAGGCCTCCATCCGTACCGGCGACCTTCATAAGTACCTTGGCCCCATCCGGATCTTCTCGGAAATGCATGCCCGTGTCGCCAAGCCCGGCGTCGCCATGGGCCTGGCCTGGACCCCCGCCGGGGGAGACCTTCTGTTCATCGAGGCAACTTCGATGAAGGGGAAAAAGGGCCTCACCCTCACGGGTCAACTGGGTGATGTGATGAAGGAATCGGCATCGGCGGCCCTGAGCTTCATCCGGTCCAACGCCGTGGAGCTGGGAATCCCGGAGGATTTCTTCGAGGATCGGGACCTCCATATCCACGTGCCTTCCGGGGCCATCCCCAAGGATGGTCCGTCGGCGGGTGTGACGATGCTCACGGCCCTCACGTCGCTTCTGACGAACAGACCGGTGAAAAAAGACCTGGCCATGACGGGCGAGATCACCCTGCGCGGCCTCGTCCTCCCCGTGGGCGGTATCAAGGAGAAGGTCCTGGCGGCGCACCGGGCGGGCGTCAGGACGATCCTGCTCCCGCGCTGGAACCGGAAGGACCTGGAGGACGTACCCGCGAAAGTCCGGAAGGAAATCGTCTTCCACTTTGTCGACGACATGATGGAAGTCCTCCGGCTCGCCCTGGAGAAATAACCGTGGGAAGCCCCTGCCGGAGGCTTTCTGCCCGCAGAAAAGGGTATTCATGATCGTTCCCCCCAAAGAGGCATCGACGGTCATCCTGCTCCGCCGCCCCCCCGGGGGCGGCGGGGGCTTCGAAGTACTCATGGTCCGCCGGGACCGGAAGAGCAGGTTCGTTCCCAATGCCTACGTCTTTCCGGGAGGCGTCCTGGACGAGGAGGACGGCTCGATGCGTCTGGAACGGATATGCACGGGCCTGACGGGATCCCGGGCGCTGGAGATCCTGGAGGCCTGCCCGTCGCGTTCGATCGCCATGGGGTCCTGGGTGGCGGCGATCCGGGAGACCTTCGAGGAAGTGGGCATTCTGCTGGCCTACCGTTCCGACGGAAGCCTCTTCTACCCGGCCGGTGACGGGGAAGCGGAGCGGCTTCGATCGCTCCGGCGGCGACTCGTCGAAGGTTCGCTCTCCTTCGCGGACATGATCGAACAGGAGAGACTGACGCTGGCCTGCGACCGGCTCCACTATTTCTCCCACTGGATTACCCCGGAGTTCCTTCCCCTTCGTTACGACGTCCGCTTCTTCCTGGCGGAGGCACCGGACCACCAGGAAGCGCTTCATGACGGAATCGAGCTCACGGGTCACGTCTGGCGGACCCCGGATGATATCCTCGAGGAGTCGAGACATGGGCGGTTCAATATGGTCCTCCCGACCCTCCTTACCATCGAGGACCTGTGCCGCTACCAAACCCCGGAAGAGGCGATTCATTCCACCCGGGATCGGGTGGTTGAAGGCATCCTCACCCGGATGCTGGAGGAAGACGGTGTCATCGTCGAGTACACCCCCGACGGCCGTGCCTTCCGGAACCTCCCCCCTTCTGTCTGAACGCGTTCACCCCTTATCCCTCCTGCTTCCACTGTCAGCATTTGCAGAACCGTTTCGCCTGTGGTATGGGTCGAACCGCGTTCTCTCCGTGAACGACGTTTGTGTCATCGCAGAGGTGTTTCATGAAAGTAATTGCAGGTATCCAGCAGGCTCTCCAGGAAGGCAGATCCGCATTGACGGAGGCGGAGTCGAAAACGCTGCTCCGGCAATATGGCATCCCCGTCGTGAAGGAAGCCGCCTGCACAACCCCCGGGGAGGCGCTCCAGGAGGCTCGCCGCCTCGGATACCCCGTGGTCCTGAAGGGCCTGGGCGCTCGCCTGACCCACAAAACAGAGCGCGGGCTGGTAAAGCTGCATCTTAATTCGGACGAAGAGGTCCGGCAAGCCGCCCGAGAAATCGAAACAGCGGCCGGCTCCGACCTGGAAGGATACCTGGTGCAGCCGATGCTGTCGGGTCGCCGGGAATTCGTGGCCGGCCTTTTCTGCGACCCCCTGTTCGGCCCCGTCGTCATGTTCGGTCTGGGCGGCGTCTTCACAGAGGCCCTGCGGGACGTCGTGTTCCGGGTTGCCCCGTTTGACGAGGCCGAGGCCGCCCTGATGATGGACGAAATCCGGTCCGCCGCCCTGCTTGGCGCTTTCCGGGGGGAACAGCCGGCCATGCGGGAAGAAATCATCCGGACCCTGGCGGGCCTTTCGCAACTGGCGGAAGAATGTCCCAACGTGACGGAAGTGGACATCAATCCCCTGCTGATCGGACCGGACGGCCGCGTCACCGCCGTCGACGCCCTGGTCGTACTGGGGAAAAGAGCGGCCCCCCCTGCTGCGGCGGAACCCGTCGATCCAAGAGACCTGGCCGGCTTCTTCCATCCCAAATCCATCGCGTTCATCGGCGCCTCGGGAATCATCGGGAAATGGGGCCACATGCTGTTCACCAATGTGGCCGCGGGCGGTTTCGAGGGACGATTTCACCTCGTGAACCCAAAGGGCGGCCTGATCGCCGGGAGGCCCGTGTTCAAGTCCGTAACAGACATCCCCGAACCGGTGGACCTGGCGGTGGTCACGGTCCCGGCCGCGGGCGTTTCGGCACTGCTCCCCGAAATCGCCGCAAAGGGGATCCGGCGCATGCTCATCATCACTTCGGGCTTCAGCGAGACGGGAGACAAAGGGCGGCAGATAGAACGGGAGATGGTCGCCCGGGCGCGAGAGCTGGGCATCCTCATCCTGGGACCCAACACCATGGGTCTGTGCAACCCGCACCTTCATTTCTACTGCATGGGGATGCACGTCCGGCCCGGGGCGGGGGAAACGGGCATGGTGGCCCAGTCGGGGAACCTGGGAACGCAGCTTCTGGCGTATGCAAAGTCGGAAGGCGTCGGTATCCGGGCTTTCTGCGGCTCCGGCAACGAGGCCATGATCACGATCGAGGACTTCCTCGACGCCTTTGAAAACGACGACCTGACCCGGTCTGTCGTTCTGTACCTGGAGAGCATCAAAGACGGATCCCGTTTCGTCGAGACGGCCCGGCGGGTGGGCCGCAGGAAGCCGGTTGTCGTTCTCAAGGGGGGTCGGACCGAGGCGGGGAATCGGGCCGCGGCCAGCCATACCGGAGCCCTGGCGTCCAACATTTCCGTCTTTCAGGCTGCCTGCCGCCAGGCGGGTGTCGTGCCGGCCGACCATCCCGCAGACCTCCTGGATCTCTCCGCGGCTTTTTCCGCCCTTCCCCTGCCGAAGGGACGCCGGATCGGCATAGCATCCCTGGGCGGAGGATGGGGCGTTGTGGCGACGGATCTCTGTGTCGAAAATGGTCTCGTGATTCCCAACCTGACGGACGAAATCATCGCGGGAATCGACAAGATCCTGCCTCCTTACTGGAGCCGGACGAATCCCATCGACCTGGTGGCCGAGTTCGACCCCCTGATCCCGCAGAAAATCATTGAAGAACTCCTGAAATGGGAAGAATGCGACGCCGTTCTCCACCTGGGAATGCTGGGACGGGTGAGCTTCTTCCGGACCGTTGCCGATTCGGCCATCCTGACGGACCCCAATTACTCGGAAGAGGGATTGCACGACAGCATTGTCCTGGCGCGCCAGAGCGAGGCAGAGTTCTCCCGGTTTGCCGTCCGCATGATGGAAACCTACCAGAAACCCGTTCTCGGTGTCGCCCTCCTGAACGACGAGGACAGCCGGTCGATCGTGGCGGTAGAGGGAAGTCCCTTCAAGGGGGTCGCCTTCCCGACGCCGGAGAGGGCCGTCCGGGTTCTGGCGAAGATGTGTGCCTATTCACGCTGGCTCTCCCGTGAGAAGGGCCGCGCATTGGAGAATTCCGACAGATGAGAACCGCCCCGGCCTTCCTCCTGCACTGTGAATCCACAGGAAGAGAGGGGGTCTCCCCATGAGCCGCGTTGTCCTGATCCGCCACGGCCAGGCCTCGTTCGGCAAGCTCCGCTACGACCGTCTCTCCCGCATGGGCTGGCGGCAGGCGCGGATCCTGGCCTCACACATGTTCCAGGCAGGGTGCACCTTCGACTCCGTGTGCGCGGGGGAACTCGAACGCCAGCAGGACACCGCCCAGGCCGTTCTTGCCCATTACGACGGCCGGGATCGGCCTCTTCCCCCTCTCGAAACCGTCCCGGAGTTCAACGAGTATCCCTCCCGGTCGATCTTTCTCCATTATTTCCCGCTGGTCATGCGAGACAATCCGTCGCTGGAAAGCAATCCGGAGCGTCTCTCCAGAGACCGCAAAGCCTTCCAGCGGGTCTTCGAAGCCGTCATCCGCCGCTGGACCGACGATCCCTCCCCGCCGTCTGACATCATGGGCTGGGAAGACTTCCGCGCCACGGTCGCCTCGGGCCTGCAGAAGCTCCTGGAACGCAACGGCCGCGGCAGCAGGACGCTGGTCTTCACCTCGGGGGGCGCCATCGCCGCCGCCGTTCAGACGGTGCTGAAACTCTCCACGGAAGAAACATTCCGCCTGGCCTGGATCATCCGCAACGCATCCGTCACGGAGTTCCTTCATGACGGCGACCGCATATCCCTGCTGTCCTTCAACGGGACGGCCCACCTCGAACTGGAGGGGGATCCGTCCGTAATCACATACCGGTAATCCCGGTCCCGGAGGTGCCCCATGGATTTCGCCGTATCCGAAAAAATGCAGGCCGTCACGGGGATGATGGACGACTTTGTCCGCAAGGAGCTCTTTCCCCTGGAGCCGGAATTCCTGACCACGGACTTCCGGGACCTCCTCCCCCTTCTGGAGGAAAAACGCCGGATGGTACGGCAGATGGAACTGTGGGCGCCGAACCACCCGCCCGAGTACGGCGGCATGGGACTCAACCTGATGGATCATGCCCTCGTCT
>CAYNEJ010000001.1:34547-77975 GCA_964396205.1 uncultured Syntrophaceae bacterium | reverse complement strand
CAGTCCCCCATCGGCCATTACGTCTTCGGCTGTCACGCCCCGGACGCGGGAAACATCGAAATCCTCCATAAATACGGAACGGAAAAGCAGAAAATCCAGTACCTGAAACCCCTGGTGGAGGGAAAGATCCGCAGCTGTTTCTCCATGACGGAAGTGGACCTCCCGGGATCGAACCCCGTCCTGATGGATGCGACAGCGGTCACCGACGGGGACGACTACGTCATCAACGGCCAGAAATGGTACTCCACGGCCGCCGACGGAGCGGCTTTTGCCATCGTCATGGCCGTGACGAACCCCGACGCCGCCCCGCACATGCGGGCCAGCATGATCATCGTCCCCACCGACAATCCCGGATTCAACCTGGTCCGGAACATTCCCGTCATGGGACACACGGGCAGCGACTTCGCCAGCCACGCCGAGATCCTCTACCAGTCCTGCCGGGTCCCCCGGGAGAACCTCCTGGGGCCGGAGGGGTGGGGCTTCGTCATTGCCCAGGAGCGCCTCGGCCCCGGCCGGATCCACCACTGCATGCGCTGGCTCGGCATCTGCAATCGCGTGTTCGACCTGATGTGCCGGAGAGCCGCCACCCGGGTCATCACGGCCGACGGCAATACGCTGGCATCACGCCAGATCGTTCAGGCCTGGATCGCCGAGTCCGCCGCCGAGATTCAGGCAGCCCGCCTCATGACGCTCCATGCCGCCTGGAAAATCGAGAACCTGGGAGTCAAGGAGGCCCGGGAGGACATCTCCCTCATCAAGTTCTACGTCGCCGGCGTTCTCCAGAAGGTGGTGGACCGGGCTCTCCAGGTTCACGGGGGCATGGGAATGACCGACGACACGATCATCGCCTATTTCTACCGCCATGAGCGGGCCGCCCGGATCTACGACGGGGCGGACGAAGTGCACAAGGTGACCGTCGCCCGACGGATCATCAAACAGAAAGCGGCGCGCAAGGCCTGAACGGAACAGGGAGAAAGCATGGACTACATCGACCGAACCAAGGCGATCCGCCCGGGAGAGGAACTGGATCTCACGCGGCTCGATCCGTACCTGAGAAGCGTCATCCCCGGCCTGGACGGGCCGATGACGGTGGAGCAGTTCCCCGGCGGCTATTCCAACCTGACCTACCTGATCCGGTGCGGCAGCCGGGAGATGGTCCTCCGCCGGCCGCCCTTCGGGAAAAAAGCCAAAACAGCCCACGACATGGGCCGGGAATACCGTGTTCTCAAGGCCTTGCGGCCCACCTTCTCCTGCTGTCCCGACCCTCTGGCCTACACGGAGGATGAATCGATCCTCGGATGCCCCTTCTTCGTCATGGAGAGGATCCGCGGCATCATACTCCGGCGCGAGTTGCCGAAGGGACTTTCCTTCACGCCGCAGGAGGCCCGGAAGCTCAGCGAAAATCTGATGGACGTCCTGGTGGATCTGCACGGCGTGGACGTGGAGAAGGCCGGCCTCGGCGATTTCGGCAAACCCGAGGGGTATGTCCGGCGACAGGTGGAGGGATGGAGCGGGCGGTACCGAAACGCCCGGACACCCGACGCGCCGGACTTCGAAACCGTCATGGACTGGCTCGCGGACAAGCAGCCGCCCGAGTCGGACCGTGTGTCGGTGATCCACAACGACTACCGCTTCGACAACGTGGTCCTTCACCCGGACGATCCCTTCCGGGTCATCGGGATTCTGGACTGGGAGATGGCCACCATCGGGGACCCCCTGATGGACCTCGGCGGCGCCCTGGCCTACTGGGTAGAGAAGGACGATTCTCCGGACCGCCAGGTCATCCTCTTCGGACCGACCAACCTGGAGGGATCTCTCACCAGGAACGGGGTGATCGAGTATTACCTTCGGAAAACCGGCCTGACGACGAAGGCCATGGACTTCTACCAGGCCTTCGGTCTTTTCCGGCTGGCCGTCATCGCCCAGCAGATCTACTACCGCTTCTACCACGGCCAGACGAGGGATCAGCGCTTCCAGATGATGATCGTCGCCGTCCAGGTCCTGGAAAAAGAGGCCCTGAAGCTGATTGGGGCGTCATCCCTGTAGAACGGGGGCGACTGGATCGAACCGGCCGCGGCCGGTATCCGGAAATGCCGGTCCTGCGGCAGTCTTTGCACGGAGCCGTAATCCTCTCCGAGGCCCGGTGCCGGACAGGCGGCCCGGAGTGAGCCGAACCGGCCCGAATGAGAGCCGCCCGTCGAGGCGATGACGATTGGGATTGGCATGGAGGGTACGCGCCTGCGGCGGTCCCGGCGCGGATCAATGTCCGTCCAAAAGCAGATTTTTCCATCCCCAACGCCGGTCATCCCGTTCCTGCTCCTCCCGGATGCTCCGCTCCACGTCCCGCCTCAGGTCTTCAAACCCCTGCTCTTCGAGATCCGCCGGCACGTCGATGGGCTCTCCCCAGCGGACAACGATCCGGCTGAAGGGCTTGGGGATAAGCATCCGGTCCCAGCTCCCCAGTGCCCAGGCCCGGCTGAACGAGATCAACACAGGGACGATCGGGGCTCCGGACAGTTGGGACATGCGGATGAGGCCGGCCTTGACCACGCCGCGGGGCCCTGTGGGGCCGTCGGAGGCGTGGACGGCAAAGGGGTGCTCCTGCAGGTCTTCCACCATGGCGGCCAGGGCCTCCCGGCCGCCGCGGGTGCTGGAACCACGCACGGGCCGGAAGTTGAGGCGCTCCACGATCCGGGCGATAAGATCCCCGTCCCGGCTGGCGCTGACAATGGCCGAAGGTTTGAACTCCCGGAATCGCGAAGCGTATCCCACGACACCGAGAATCCGCTGATGCCAGAGGGCGGCAATGGCCTTGCCGCCGCCCCGGAGATGGGAAAGCATCCGCTCTTCTCCCACAACCTCGATCCGCACCAGCAACAGGTAGCCTCGGATCAGGTTGTGCGCCAGAGGAACGGTGAAGCCGGATTCGACAACAGTTTTCCCGAGCCACTTCAGAATATTTTTCTTCACGCTGTTCCCTGTGCTCCCCTCAAATAAACAGGATTTGAAAAGATCCAGGGACGCCAGCGTCCCCAGGCTCTCCGTCTGACTTCCACCCGGTACACCCCGGGCCCCGGGACCGGCAGGCAAAAAGACCGCCCCGACTCTTCCCGGATCACCGCCCCATCCCGCAGCAGGCGGATCCGCCCTTCTCCCGGAACCTGCACCTGCAGGATCCAGCCATCATCGGGCAGGAAATGGGCCTCGCCCCCCATGACGACGGCGCCGTCCGGCCGCTCCGCGTGAAAGCGAAACCCCGTGGAGGATGCGAGCCAATCATTCGCCACGAACGTCCGGCCATGCTCCAGGGCTTCCAGGACCGCCGCCGCCGCCGGCCCCGGCGCCTCCGCGAGGGGCTCCGCTGTCAGGATGTGGGTCCGCAGGATCGTGAAGACCCGGCCAAAGGGAAACACCGGCATCGTCACCCCGAACCAGCGTTTTCTCGTGTTGTGGTTGTCGCACTCACCGATTCCCGGGATCCGGCGCTCCCGCCCCAGGGCGTCCCACCGGGCCAGCGTCTCCCGCTCGGGCCCCCGGAGAAACAGGGCCGGGAAGAGATAGCAGGCCAATGCCCGGATGCGCCCCGTCAGGGATCCCTGCCAGTCCGTCATGAAATCCCAGATTCCCAGACCCGTGAAACCGCTTACGCTCCAGTCCTTCCAGGGGTAGTGTTTCACGTGAAACAGGGGGGCTCCCTTGTGGTCCGGGTGGGCAATGAAGCCGATGCCTCCCTCTTCCCGGACCCGGTCGATATAGCCCTGCGGATCCGCTTCCTCCGCATCGTCGGGAATGTCGACGGTCCCGCAGCGACCGAAAGCCAGGTAATGGTTGAACCGGGGAGAGATCTCCTGGCCCACGATGACGAGTACACCGTCGTGCCATCCCTCCCAGCCCCGGTCACGGGCGGTGACACAGGCGTGGTCCGTGAGACCGAGAAAATGCACACCCGAGGCCCGGGCCGCCCGGATCATCTCGGCCACCGGCGTCCGGCCATCAAAGGAATACTCCGAGTGGAGGTGGATCACCCCCGTGTATTCATGCACGGCCCGGTTCCCCCTTCCGTCGGGACCGCTGTGAACCGAGACCGGCGACGGGACAGCTCTCGCAGCGGGGATCCGCCTTTCGACAGAAGACCTTTCCCGTCTGGACGAAGAGCGCGTGATACTGCTTGAAGAGGGAAACGTCCGCCGGCAGGCCGCAGGCAACCGCATCCCGGACGGCACCGTATGATTCCGGTCCGCCGATCCATCCATGCCTGGCCAGGATCCGTCTCGTGTACGCATCGACGACGAATACCGGCCGGTTCCCCGCATAGAGGAGAATGCTGTCCGCCGTTTCCTCCCCGATCCCGTAAACGGCCAGCAGCTCCTTCCTCAACACCTCGGTGTCACGCTGGAACATCCGCTCCAGGCTCAGGTCGTAGCGGATCTGCAAATAAGAGAGAAATGCCTTCAGGCGACGCGCCTTGACGCGAAAATACCCGGCGGAGCGGATGAGCCCGGCCAGGGACGCTTCATCCAGATCGCAGAGCCCCTCGGGGGTCAAAAGCCGGGCTTCCCTGAGGTTGGCGATGGCTTTCTCCACATTTGTCCAGACCGTGTTCTGCGTCAGGATGGCCCCCACGACCACTTCAAAAGGGGTCTCTCCGGGCCACCACCGGAGGTCCCCGAAGTGGACGTTCATCGTTTCATAGAGCTCGAGGGACGAGGGCTCACGGTCCATGGATCCGCCTTGACGGTGTGAAATACGGGCAAAGGAACGGCGGCCCCCCTCCGGATTCACCGGGGAGGAGACGCCGGGGGATGGCCGTGGATACACCCGGAAGCTACTTCCGGAGGGCCACGTAAAATGTCGCCCGCCCCCGCTTGACCAGGAGGAGGACCGTGTTCTTGTCGCTCTTCTTGGAAACTTCCCGCTGGTAATCCCTCACGGAGGTGATGCGCACCTTGTTCACCTGGAGGATGATGTCCTGGGGCTGCAGCCCGACTTCATCCGCCTGGCTTGCCTCCCGCACATCCGCCACGAGCACGCCGCTGCGCGGGGTGATCCCCAGATAGCGGGCCACCTGCGGGGTGATGTCCTGAACGGTGATGCCGAAGTCCTGCCTGTCGTCCCTGCCCTTGGCGCGGGCCATTTCCTTCGATTCGGTCCGTTCCTCCACGACGACCTGGAACGTCCGCTCCACCCCCTCCCGCAGCACCTTCACGAAAATCCTGTCGTCCACCCGCATCGAGGCGATCATGAGCAGGAGATCGTGGGTATCCTTCACCTTCTTGCCGTTGATTTCGGTAACCACGTCCCCTGCCTGGATTCCCGCCTTGTCGGCCGGATCTCCCTTGAACACTTCGGAAATCAGGGCCCCGCTCCGGTCCTTGAGCTTCATGCTTTTCGCCAGGTCCTCCGTCACCTCCTGAACGGAGATCCCCAACCAGCCCCGGGTCACTTTCCCTTTTGCCTTCAGGTCCGCAAGGATGGTCTTCGCCATCTCCATGGGGATGGCAAACCCAATTCCCTGGCCATGGGCCACGATGGCCGTGTTGATGCCCACGACCTTCCCTTCCATGTTGAACAGGGGTCCGCCGCTGTTGCCCGGGTTGATGGAGGCGTCGGTCTGGATGAAGTTGTCATAGGGACCGGCGCCGATGACCCTGCCCTTGGCGCTGACAATGCCCGCCGTCACGGTCGTGTCGAGGCCGAAGGGGTTGCCGATGGCGACGACCCAGTCCCCGACGCGGAGTTTCTCCGAGTCTCCAAGTTCCGCCACGGGCAGGCTGTCGGAGGTCTTGATCCGGATGAGGGCGATGTCCGTCTTGGCGTCCCGGCCGATGACCCGGGCCTCGAACTCGCGGCCGTCGGAGAGCTTCACGAGGATCTTGTCGGACTGCTCGATGACGTGGTTGTTGGTGAAGATGTACCCGTCGGGGCTGATGATGAAGCCCGAGCCCAGACTTCTCTGCTTGAACGTCCGCGGCGTGTCCCCGAAGAATCGGCGGAAGAAATCGTCTCCGAATTGGCGATCCATGGAATCGTCGCGTTGGAACGGTCCCCGGAGCATTCCCCTGCCGCCGGACCGGACCGTCTTGGTCGTGCTGATGTTGACCACCGCCGGCTTCACCTTTTCCGCCAGGTCGGCGAAAGAGCCCGGCGCCTTGACGCTGACGGCGTTGGCGGAGGGGATCTCCGTCCCCGACGGGACGAAGGACGACTTCAGGACCTCCACGAAGGAGACGATAAAAAAGGCGATGAGAAACGCCAGGAGGAACATGATGAACGTTCTCCGGCTTCTGCCCTCTTTGGCCATACTTCCTCCTCATGCACTGTGATCTTGATTTTGTCCGCCGGGAAATGTGCCGGCTCGTGTGATCCGGTCTTATAAACGGACGGGGCTGTTTGTCAACTGCCATCTCCTGCCGCCGGGCGGTCCCACGCCGCAGATCAGGCCGGTCCGTTCTCCCGGAGCACCGGATTGGTGAGGGTCCCGATCCGCTCGATCTCCACGGACACCGTGTCGCCGGCACGAAGGAAGATCGGTGGCTTCCTCGTGAATCCGACGCCCTGCGGCGTCCCCGTGAGAATCACCGTGCCGGGCTCGATGGTCATGGAAAGGCTCAGGTTGCTCACAAGGGCCGCAACGGGAAAGATCATGTCGGAGGTGGAGGCGTCCTGCAGTGCCCGGCCATTGACCAGGCAGCGGATCCGCAGGTGCCCCGGGTCTTCCACCTCGTCCCGGGTCACGAGCCACGGCCCCAGGGGGCAGAAGCTGTCGAAGCTCTTTCCCCGGGCCCACTGCCCTTTCTGCTTCTCGATCTGCCAGTCCCGGGCGCTCACATCATTCGCGCAGGTGTACCCGAAGATGCATTCCATTGCCTCTCCGGGGGAGACGTTCTTGGCCCGGCGGCCGATGACCACCGCCAGCTCCGCCTCGTAGTCCACGTGCTCACCGCCGGCCCGGGGCAGGAGGATCGGCTCGCCGGGGCCGATCACGCTCGTCGTGGCCTTCAGAAACAGAACCGGCTGCTCGGGGTAGGACATGGCGAACTCATCGCCGTGCTGGCGGTAATTAATGCCCAGGGCCAGGATGTTTGGAGGCGCCAGGGGACAGAGAAGCCGCCCGACGGGCCGGCTGTCGTCCGTGATCTCGAAACCTCCGAAGATGTCCCCCTCCAGGAGCCATGCCTCGTCCTGCCTGTCGTCCCGGATCACACCCCGGACGACCCGCCCCTCCGGATCGGCAAAACGAATGATCTTCATGCTGTTCTCCTTCCGCTCAAGATATCGTCATCCGCATGACCGGGGACGTGATTCGCCCCGCGCGCCGTTCCCGTCCGTCCGGGACCTCGGCACCGGAGATCCCCTTCGCCGCAACGCCTCAATCCAGGAGAATCGCCTCGTTCATAACACGTTTGGGAACCCCTGGAAAGACCTCCAGAACCCCTTTGCCGGGCCGCTTCTCCTGTGGTAGGATCACGTCCGCGGTTTTCCCTTCTCCCGGCGGCGGCCGGGCGGACCAGGAGCGGCTTCATGTATGCAGCCATAGAGCGGATCGGAGAGACGAGCATCCGGACGGCCAGGGCCTTTTACGAGACCCTGGCCTTCTCCAGCCTTGTCTTCTTCAAGCTCTTCGACCGGAAATCCTTCAACAGCGCCATGCGGATGGTCCTGGTCAATCAGCTCTATTTCACCTCCGTCCAGATCCTGCCCCTCTTCATCGCCGTGTCCATTCTCTTCGGATCCCCCATCGTGGGCATCACGCTCCAGGTGCTCAAGCAGTTCGGCCTCGCCGACCGGATGGGATCGGTCCTGATGGGTGTCGTCGTGACGGAAATCTCCCCCTTCATGACGGTCCTCCTGATCGCCCTGCGGTCCAGCTCCGCCATCAACGCCGAGATCGCCGTCATGAAGGTCAACCGGGAGCTCAAGACCCTCGACATGTTCCGCATCGACGTCCTGGATTACCTCTTCCTGCCGCGGATCATCAACGGCATCCTCTCCGTCATCTGCCTGAGCACCCTCTTTTCCATCCTGGCGCTGGCCAGCGGAGCCTTTTTCAGCCGCTACATCCTGGACATGAGCTTCGACGATTACACAACCCTGCTGTTCCTGTCGGCGGATTTCTCGGATCTCTTCATCCTGCTCGTGAAATGCATCTTCCTGGGCTTCTTCATCACGCTGATTCCCATCCGCTTCGGCCTCCGGGCAACCGATGAGCTGACGAGCATTCCCATCTCCGTGCTCAACGGGATGGTCAAGGTTTTCATTGCCATTGTGATCATCGAGGTGATATCATTACTACTCAGATTTATTTAAGACTTTTCCCCCGGGAGGAGGTCCTGGAGACAGCGCTTGCCGCCATCGTCGCGGAATGCGGCAACGGGCTGGGGCTCGTGGCCGCGGACGTGCCGCTGATCTCCAACCTGGACATCCTGGGAAACCTCGCCCTGATCAAGCAGTACCGCGAGGATCTCCCGAAACTCGAGGCCGAATCCCTTGTCTTGTCTTACCTCCGGCGATTCGATCTGGAGCGGATCGCCTTCCGGCGGAATCCGGCCCTGACGGCGGAAGAGCGGTTCTGTGCCATGCTGGTCCGGGCCGTCCTGGTTCCCGAGGCGTGCGTCGTCATCGATCGTCCCCTGAAGATCGTGCCGGACCTGCAGGACAACCGCTTTTTCCGGGACATGCTGACAAAGGTTTCTGATTCCTGGTCATCCTGTGTGATCATAGACTATCCTTGGAACCGAGAACGTTATGAAGATATCCCGGTCGTTGACGACAAACCTTAAGGTTGGGCTGTTCCTGACGATCATGGCCTTGCTGGCGATTGTCTTCCTGTCCTACATGGCCCACAAGAAAGGAATTTTCGAACCCACCCACACGTTCACGCTGTCCTCGAAGACCGGTGAGGATCTGGCGGAGGGCATGCCCATCCATTTCGCGGGCTTTCGGATCGGCCGGATCGACGAACTGGAGCTGAACGACCAGGGCATGGTGATCATCAAAGTCAAGGTGCCCCGGCGGCACATCAAGTGGATCCGGACAAACAGCATCTTCAGCCTCTATAAGCCGCTGATCGGCTCTCCCCGCCTCATCGTATCCACGGAGAACATGACCAGTCCGGTCCTGCCGGAGGACAAGGTCCTCGAGCTGGTCGTCGTCAACGACATCAACGAGGCCATCAAGCAGCTCACTCCGATCATCGAGGAAGTCGGCCAGATCGTCTCCCACATCGAGACCATCACGGGGAACCTGGCCGACCCGAAGGGCAGCGTCAACAAGATCCTCCGGAACGCCGAGCAGGTGACGGCCAACTTCACCGAAAAGAAGTCCATTGCGGAGATGGCCCTGGGCGACCCGGAATCGGTGAAGTCGCTTCACGAGTCCGTGAACAAGATCCGCGACATCCTCGTCAAGCTGGACGGCATGGCCGGCAAGACCGATGTGGAGCTCTACGGCAAGGACGGGGTCCTGCCCCTGGTCCGCTCCATCCTGGCGGACGTCCTGATCAAGCTGCAGAAGCTGAACAAGGCCCTCGACAACATCACCAAGGTCACCGACGACGCGGCGGCCTCGACGAAAGACCTGAACCTGCTCCGAAACGACATCGACGCGACCATCCAGTCCATCGGCCGCACGGTGGAGGACCTGGACCGGATCGTTCCCCTCAAGAAGGAACGGGAGATCAAACTGCCATGACGCACCGCTTCACTGTCGCCCTCGTGATTCTGACGGCCTTTTTCCTGGCAGGCTGCGGAGGCGCCCGCGTGCCCGACTGGACGACCGACGGATACAACAACCTGGAGTCCTTCAAGGAACGCTATCTTGCCGGCCGCGACGGACCGGCCGAATCGAACTGGCGCAAGGCCGTGGAGGCCATCCGGATGAGCGCGGACATGGAAGTGCTCGGCCGGGCATACCTGACCCGTTACGCCGTCCTCACGGCCTGCCTGGAGACGTTCGACGACCGGCTCTACCGTGAAATCGAGACGATTCGGCCCATGCCGGAGAACCAGTCCTTTCACAGATTTCTGATCGGGGAGCTGGCCGCCGTGGAAGACAGGAGCCTCCCCGACCCGTACCGGGGCATCCTGAAAGCACTCCGGGACAAAAACAAAGAGGCCGTGAACCGGGAAGCCGGCCGGATTCAGGACCCCCTCTCCCGCCTTATCGCCATCGGCGTGGCGGTCCGGATGGGGCACGGAGACAATGAGCCCCTGCTCAGAACCGGCCTGGCGGAGGCCTCCCGGAACGGCTGGAAACGGGTCGTCCTCGCCTACATGGAGCGTCTCCGGATTCTCTACGAGAAGCGGGGCGACACGGCGGAAGCCGAAAAAACCAGAAAGACTCTGGATATTCTGAAACGGGAACTCCCGTCATAGAGGAGGGAGAGATCCCCTCCGCCCCCTGTTCGCGGGGGCGCGGCCGGCACAAAAAAACCGGGCGGCCAACCCGGCCACCCGGCAAACATGCTTTCTTTCCTCCGCCATCCCTTATTTCTTCGCCGTCCTCTCGGGAAACAGGCGCGAGAAGGACCGGCGTCGCCGCTTCTTCCAGGCTCCCCGATGGTAGACATAGCTGGCCATCAGCGGCAGGACCGACGTGGCTTCGGCATACACCATCTGCTCGCTCGTCCCGTCCACCTTTCCCCAGGAGCTCGCCTCCTTCAGGGTGGAACTGGAGCAGGCCCCGTCCCGGACGTCCGCCACGGTGATCTGGACCGCATATTTGTGCATCGGAACCTCCTTCCCCAGAACCTCCGCGCAGATCACCGTATCCTGGGCGAAATTCTTGGGTACACCGCCGCCGATGATGAAGAGTCCCGTCGTCTTTGCCTTGATCTTGATCTGGGTCAGCTCCCGAAAATCCTTGACCGAGTCGATGGACACATGGGCCTCGGGGTGTCTCGTCTGGTGCAGGACAAGCCCGAAACCGGCACTGCTGTCGGAAAAGGCGGGGCAGAAGATGGGCACGTCGTGATCGAAGGCCGTCTCTACCAGAGAGCCCTTTTTCCGGGCGCCGGTCTTGAGGAAACGGCCCATCTCCCGGATAAACTCCCGGGAGGAATAGATTCCCGGGGGCAGTGCGTCGGCTATTTCGCCGATCCTGCGGTCGCAGTGCTGGAGATCCTCCTCGTCGATGAAGGTGTCATAGATCCGGTCGATGTACAGGGATCGCAGCTGACTGTCGTCCACATGGGGACTTCCCTGGTAATGGCGGAATCCGAGTGCTTCGAAGAAGTCCATGTCGACGATGGAGGCCCCCGTCGCCACGATCGCGTCCACCATGTTGTGCTTCACCATGTCGGCGTAGATGTTCATGCAGCCGGCGGCGCTCGTGCTCCCGGCGATGCAGAGGATGACGGAGCATGACCGGTCCTTCAGCATCCGCTCGAAGAGATCGGCGCCCGCGGCCAGGTCCCGGGCGGTGAAGGACATGCCCTTCATGGCCTTGACCAGGTCGACGGCGTCGATGGACGTGATGTCGAGATGCCGGACCGGAGTCTGGAGATAATCCTTCTTCTTCGTCTTCATAACCCACCTTTCCGTTTTTTCTTCGCTTTTCATTAACCCAGGGATGATCCGGTTGTCAATGCTCACCTGCGCCGGCGCGCCCGTCACCGCCGGGGAGGAGAGAATCCGTCTTGTCATCTCCCGGAATATCTGGTAGTTCCCCGCCATGGTCGACGGATTTTCCCAAAAAGTCTGGACGGTTTCGGAACTGAACGAGGCTGTCCGGGACCTGCTGGAGGAGCGGTTTGATCTCTTGTGGGTGGAGGGGGAAGTGGCTGACCTTCGCCGTCCCTCCTCCGGACACGTTTATTTTTCCCTGAAAGATTCCAGCGGCCAGGTTCGGGCGGTGATGTTCCGCTCCTCCTCGGCGGCGCTCCGGTTCCGGCTGGAGGACGGAATGCGCCTGCTCTGCCGGGGACGACTGGGCGTCTATCCGCTTCGGGGTGAATACCAGCTGGTTGTCTCCTCCGCCGAGCCCTACGGCGTCGGCGCCCTGCAGCGGGCGTTCGAACAGCTCAAGGCCCGCCTCGACGCGGAAGGGCTTTTCGACCCGTCCCGGAAGAAGCCGATCCCCTTCCTGCCCCGGAGAATCGGGGTGGTTACGTCTCCCACGGGAGCGGTTCTGCGCGACATCCTTCATGTCGCCGCCAGGCGTTTCCCGTCGATTCCGCTCCTCATCGCCCCCGTTCGGGTTCAGGGCGCGGAGGCCCCCCCGGAGATTGTCCGGGCTCTCCGGGACCTGCAGGCGAAAGACCTCGTGGATGTCATCATCCTGGCCCGGGGAGGGGGATCCCTGGAGGATCTGGCGCCGTTCAACGACGAGCGCGTGGCCCGGGCCATCGCGGCCTCGACGATCCCCGTCGTCTCCGCGGTGGGACACGAGACGGACTACACGATTGCCGATTTCGTCGCCGACCTCCGGGCTCCAACCCCTTCCGCCGCGGCAGAACTGGTCACGCCCGTCCGGAGGGACCTCCAGGAGACGGTGGCCGCTCTTTCCGGACGTCTTTCAAAAGGCCTGGATCGAAGTGTTTCCCGATGGCGGGACCGGATCGCCGTTGCGCGTCGGCAGATCAGAGACCCGGCCCGGCGGATTGCCGACCGCCGCCTGGCCCTGGACGACCGCCTGCACCGTCTGCAGAGACTCCTTCAGGAAACGGCCTCGGCGCAAAGGCACCGCCTTGCCTACTCCGCCCAGCGCCTCCGGCACGCCGGCCCCCGCGAGCGGATCCAGCGGGACGCCCGGAGCCTGGAAACCCTGCAGCGGGATCTGAAACGAATGCTGGAAACCACTTTGCTCCAGGAACAACAACGGATCCGAAACCTGGCGGTCCGCCTTGACGCCCTCAATCCCCTGGCCGTGCTGCGGCGCGGGTATGCCATCGCCCGGCGCCTTCCCGGGGGATCCCTGATCTTGGACGCCTCCACGCTGGCCGAGGGGACGCTCGTGGATGTGCGGGTTGCCGAGGGAGGATTTCGGGCGGCGGTGAAAGAACATTACAGGAGCTGACCCATGGCCCGGGAAAAATTCGAGGAGTCCATCGAGAAGCTGGAACAGATCGTGCGCCGGATGGAAGCCGGTGAGATGACGCTGGATGAATCCCTCAAGGCCTTCGAGGAGGGCATCCGGCTGGTTCGACTTTGCAACGCCCGTCTCGATGATGCGGAACGGCGCGTCGAGCTGCTCCTCCGGGAGGGGGATCAGCTGACCATGAAGCCCCTCGGCGGAGACGAACCATGAGCACGCAACCGGACGGCCTCTCCCAGTACCTCGAGGCCCGGAAGGAACTGGTGGACAGTGCCCTGAACCGGTATCTTCCCGCCGAGAGCCCCTATCCTCCGGAGATTTACAACGCCATGCGGTACAGCCTGTTCGCCGGAGGGAAGCGGCTCCGTCCCATCCTCTGCATCGCCTCGGCGGAGGCATTGGGCGGCCTTCTGGAGGACATCCTTCCGGCCGCCTGCGCCCTCGAGATGATCCACACGTATTCGCTCATTCACGACGACCTTCCGGCCATGGACAACGACGACTTCCGGCGGGGCGTCCCGACAAGCCACAAGGTCTTCGGTGAAGGCGTGGCCGTCCTGGCGGGAGATGCCCTCCTGACGGAGGCCTTCCGCCTCCTGACGGACCCCGAAGCCATCCAATCCGTCGAGGCCTGCCGGCTGGTCCGGGTCGTCCACGAGATCGCCACGGCCGCCGGCGCCGGCGGCATGGTGGGCGGACAGGTAGTGGACATCCTGTCGGAGGGCCGGCCGTCCGATTACGACACGCTTCATTACATTCACAGCGGCAAAACCGGCCGGATGATCCTTGCCTCGCTCCGGACGGGGGCGATTCTGGCGGACGGAGGGGAAGAGGAGCTCCAGGCCGTCTCGGAGTATGGCCGGCACATCGGCCTCGCCTTCCAGATCGCCGACGACATCCTGAACGTCGAGGGGGACCCCTCCCTTCTGGGAAAGGGAACGGGAAGCGACGCCTGCCGACGGAAGGTCACCTTTCCCGCCCTCCTGGGGCTGGAAGAGTCGAGATCCATGGCCCGGCAGAGCATCGACGCGGCCCTGGAGGGCATCCGCCGCCTGGACGGTCGTGCGGATCCCCTTCGCTGGATCGCCCACTACATCCTAGAACGAAAATCCTGAAGATCGATCCCATATGGCTGCCAAGGAAGAAAAACCGACGATCCGGACCGTCTCCCTTTCGGAGATTCAATCACCCGCCGACCTCCGCGGCCTTGACGTTCCCCAGCTGAACCAACTGGCGGAGGAGATCCGGGCCCTGATCATCCAGACCGTATCCGCAAGCGGGGGACATCTCGCTTCCTCGCTCGGCGCCGTGGAGCTGACCCTGGCCATCCACAAAGTCTTCGACACCCCCCGGGACAAACTCGTCTGGGACGTGGGGCACCAGGCCTACGCCCACAAGATCCTCACGGAACGGCGCGAACGCTTCGCCAGCCTGCGCCGCCGGGGCGGCATCAGCGGCTTCCCGAAACGGGAGGAAAGTCCATACGACGTGTTCAACGTCGGCCACAGCGGGACGTCCATTTCCGCCGCCACGGGCATTGCCGAGGCGAAGTGCCTCCGCGGCGACGCCTTCAAGGTGATCGCCGTCATCGGCGACGGCTCCATGACCTCCGGCATGGCTTACGAGGGGCTGAACTGGGCGGGCGACCGGAAAAAAGACCTGGTCATCATCCTCAACGACAACGAGATGTCCATCTCCCCCAACGTGGGGGCCCTGTCGTCCTACCTGAACCGGATGATGACGGGCCAGCGGGCCATGAAGATGCGCACCGAGGTGAAGAACTTCCTCAAGACCCTTCCGGGCATCGGCGAACAGATGCTCAAGGTCTCCCGCCAGGCCGAGGAGGCCCTGAAGGGGTTCCTCCTGCCGGGAGCCCTCTTCGAAGACCTTGGGTTCACCTATGTGGGCCCCCTGGAGGGACACCGGCTGGATCATCTCGTCAAGAACCTGGAGAACGTAAGGGAGATGCCCGGCCCCATCCTGGTCCACGTCGTGACCCGGAAGGGCAAGGGATATGCCCCCGCCGAATCCAGGCCTCTCCTGTTTCATGGAATCGGCCCCTTCTGCACCGAGACAGGAGAGCCGATTGCCGCCGCGGACGGCAGGATCTCCTATTCCCGGATGTTCGGCAATACCCTTCTCCGGCTGGCCGGGCAGGATTCCCGGATCGTGGCCATTACCGCCGCCATGTGCGAGGGCACAGGGCTAGACGGGTTTGCCCGGCAGTGTCCGGCCCGCTTCTTTGACGTCGGAATCGCCGAGCAGCATGCCGTCACCTTCGCCGCCGGCCTGGCAACAGAGGGGATCATCCCCGTCGTGGCCATCTATTCCACCTTCCTGCAGCGCTCCTACGACCAGATTCTCCACGATGTCTGCCTGCAGAAGCTCCCCGTCGTCTTCGCCCTGGACCGGGGCGGTTTCGTGGGAGACGACGGACCCACCCATCACGGTCTCTTCGACTTTTCCTACCTGCGATCCATGCCCAACATGACGGTCCTGGCCCCGAAGGACGAAAACGAATTCCAGCACATGCTGAAGACCGCCGTGGAATGGGGTGCCCCGATCGCGATCCGCTACCCACGGGGCGCCGTCGCGGGAGTGCCCCTGGACGACGACCTGCGGACCCTTCCCGTGGGCTGCGGGGAGATCCTGTGCGACGGGAAAGACCTGGCCATCGTGGCCGTCGGCGCCACGGTTCTGCCCGCCCTGGCGGCAGCGGAGCAGCTTCGGAAGGAGGGGATCGAAGCCCGGGTGGTCAACGCCCGCTCCGTCAAGCCCCTGGATGCTGCGCTTTTGTGTGAATCCGCCGTCCGGACGGGAAAAGTGCTGACGGTCGAGGAGAACGTCCTCATGGGCGGCTTCGGCAGTGCCGTCCTGGAGCTTTTCCAGGAACAGGGCCTCCGGAACATTGCCGTGGTTCGTCTCGGGGTTCCCGACGTGTTCGTCGAGCAGGCCACCATGGCGGAGCAGAGGAGCCTCTGCGGGGTCGACGAGGAAGGAATTCTTCGGGCGGCCCGATCCCTGGTCCGGTCCGGGGAGTGACACGTTTCCTTCCGGCAGGCAGCCATGAAAAAAGAAAAAAAACCCAGGATTCGCCTCGATGCGCTTCTCGTCGAGCGGGGGCTATGCGCCAGCCGCGAGCGGGCCCGGTCCCTGATCCTGGCGGGAGCCGTCCTGGTGGACGAACTACCGGTGGACAAACCCGGATCCTTCCTGCCTCCCGACGCGGTCGTCCGCCTTCGGACCGCCGATCATCCCTACGTGAGCCGGGGTGGGGTGAAGCTCCAGGGCGCCCTCGAAACGTTTTCCCTCTCGGTCTCGGACCTGGTCTGCCTCGACGTGGGGGCCTCCACCGGCGGGTTCACCGACTGCCTCCTCCAGGCAGGGGCCCGGAAGGTGTACGCCCTGGACGTGGGCTACGGACAACTGGCCTGGAAACTCCGCCAGGATCCGAGAGTCGTGCCCGTGGAGAGAACGAACATCCGGATCTACGACGGAAAACACCTTGACGGGCCGATCGACCTGGTCACCATTGATGCATCCTTCATTTCCCTCAAGCTCGTCATCCCGGCGGCACAGCGCTGGCTGAAACCGGGAGGGACCCTGCTGGCCCTGATCAAACCCCAGTTCGAAGCGGGGCGGGAAATGGTCGGCAAGGGAGGCGTCGTCCGGGACCCCGTTGCCCATCGCCAGGTGGTGGAGGAAATGGAGCGCTTCTGCCGTAACGAGGGCTTTGAAGTTCTGGGTACCTGCGAATCGACTCTGCCGGGCCCCGCCGGAAACCGGGAATTCTTCATCCTGGCGACGGCTCCGCCGCCTCCCGACGGGAAACCGCGGCCGGAGACGACCATGGAGAACGAGGGAAGGACGCCCACAAGCCATGAGCGTTAAACTGGCGAAAACCGCCGGCTTCTGCATGGGCGTCAAGCGGGCCGTGGACATGGTCCTCGACATGCCCGTCCCGCAGGGGAAGACCCGCTTCTATACATACGGCCCGCTCATTCACAATCCTCAGACGGTCGAACTGCTTGAAAAAAGGGGGTTTCGACCCATTCAGGCACTCGATGAGATCAAGGAGCCCCGGGAAGGGGCCACCCTCATCATCCGCGCCCACGGCATCTCGCCGGAGGAGAGGCGGCAGATCAAGGGGACGGGCCTGAAGATCGTCGACGCCACCTGTCCAAAAGTCGGCCATGTTCAAGCAATCATTAAGAAACATGCCTCCCTGGATTATGACATCCTCATCATCGGGGACCCCCATCACCCGGAGGTGAACGGACTCCTGGGATTTGCCGGCGGGAGGGGGATCGTCGTCCAGAGCGAAAAAGACGTGGACTCGCTGCCGGATCTCCGCCGGGTTTGCGTCGTCGCCCAGACGACCCAGAGCCTGGACACCTTCCACCGGATCGTCAGCCGGATCCGGGACCGCTTTCCCGAGACACTCGTTTTCGACACCATCTGCAACTCCACGGAGGAACGGCAGCGTGAAATCCTGACCATGGCCCCGGACCTTGACGCCTTCTTCATCGTCGGCGGCCGGAACAGCGCCAACACATTGCGCCTGGCGGCCCTGGCCTCCCAGACCGGAACGCCGACCTTCCACATCGAGACGGCGGACGAGCTTCCGGGAATCGACCTCACCCGCTACGACCGCATCGGAGTGTCCGCCGGCGCCTCCACACCAAACTGGATCATCGACCGGGTCGTGGAAGGGCTCCGGATGGAGCAGGACCGCCGCAAGGGCCTGCTGCGCAGCCTCTTCCAGGGCTGGATCCTCCTGGTGAAGACGGACATCTTCTCCTCCCTCGGCGCCGGCGTCCTGACGCTGGCCTGCCTGATCCTGCAGGGACGCTCCCCGGAGTTCCTTCCCGTCTGGACGGCGGCGCTCTATGTCTATGCGATGCACACCCTCAATCGGGTTCTGAACCCCCGCACCAGCTCCATCCTGGGAACCTTCCGGGAGGCCTCCTACCGCCGCCATCGCCGCCTTTACGGACAGCTGGGCTTCGCTTCCATGGTCCTCGCCCTGGTGGGAGCTCTCCTGGCGGGCACGGGATCCTTCCTGTTTCTTTTGACCCTTTCGGTTCTTGGAATGCTCTACAACGTACGGATCTGGCCCCAAAAATGGCGTTTCGAGACGTTCCGGGACATTCCGGGATCGAAGAACGTCTCCATGGCGGCGGCCTGGGCCGCCGTATCGGCCATCCTGCCGACTCTTCGGGACGGATTTGTGCTGGAGCCGGGCTGGATCGTTTCCTTTCTCTTCGTTTTCGCCCTTGTCGTGATCCGCTCCACCCTTTCAGACATGCAGGACCTGCAGAGTGACCGTCTTTTAGGACGGGAGACGATCCCCGTCGTGATCGGCAAGGAAATGACCCAGAAATTCCTGAAGTCATTCACTTTCTTGCCGATCCTGCTCCTCGTTGCGGCCGCCTCGGCCGGTTGGGTAACCCCCTTCGCCTGGCTCCTCGTTGCCTGTCCCTTTTACCTGTGGATTTGTTTCCGCCTTTGTGATAGAAGGTCCGCACTTTCCGGTGTAGTTCTGGAGGGTTTGCTGGAAGCGAGCTATTTCATTGCGGGTTTGGCCGCCCTGTTTTGGCTGGGGATCGGTCGCTTCGCCTAAAATGAACGGTGGAGGAATGATCATGAAGAGATCCGCGGGAGTTGCGGTTGGGATGTTCCTGATTCTGCTGCTCGCCGGTTGTGGCGGTCTCCGCTATTCACAGGCGGCACCCGAGGCCAGGGACTTCCATCCCCAGCGGATCGGTGTTATGCCTGTGGACGCAGGCCCTTACGAGGAAGCCCGGGGAGTTGCGGATGCCGTCATCGCCGCCGTCCTGGTGGACAAAAAATGGTTTGCCGATGTGGTGGCGGCCGATTCCATCAACCGCCAGGTCCAGGCCAACGATGAACTCCGCCGGGTCGTCCAGGACTATCTGACGAAACTCAAGACGGTGAACTTCTCCGATCCCGCGCTGAGCCGCCGCATCGGGGATCTGTGCCGGGTGGACGCCTTTCTGGTGACCAGCGTGGACTATTGGAATTACACGATAGAAGGCGAGAAAAAAGTCGGCAAGGTGGGACTGGGCATCAAGTTGGTGGAAGCCTCCACTGGAAAGGTCATGTGGAAGGCGGGACATCACGACTCCTCCCGGTATTACCTGATCAAGCCGGACCTGAAAAACGTCGCGGAGAGCCTGTTCAGGACCATGATCCGCGAGATGCCCCACTGAAGAGAAAACCGCGGAGCGGCAAGGAGGATAACCTTGAGAGACCGTGTCAAAGCCGCCTTGGAACAAGTTCGACCCAGCCTCCAGGCGGATGGGGGGGACGTCGAACTGGTGGATGTCTCCGAGGAGGGGGTTGTACGGGTCCGGCTGACGGGCGCCTGCAAGGGATGCCCCATGTCCCAGATGACCCTGAAGATGGGAATCCAGCGGTATCTCCAGAAGGAGGTGCCGGAAGTGAAAGATGTTGTCTCCGTATGAGCCGGAGCCCGGAAGTCGGGCGGACGGTCTGAAGAAGGCAATTACATAAAAGGAGCTTCGTAAAATGGCTTACGTGATAACCGATGACTGCATTGCCTGTGGATCCTGCGAGAGCGAGTGCCCCGTCGAGGCCATCTCCGAGGGGGATGACAAATACGTAATCGACCCGAACCTCTGCACGGATTGTGGTGCCTGTGCCGACCAGTGCCCGGTGGAGGCGATCATTCCCGGAGAGGATAAATAAAGGACTGGCATCCGGACGGAACGGAATAGGGGAAGCCGCCGGCCCCTCCGGCCCGGTTGTTTCCCCTGTTGCATTTCAGGCCGTTCTCCACCGGTGCGGCAAACGATCCTTCTGGCGGGAGCCCTCCATGGGACCCTTTATCACATTCGAAGGCATCGAGGGATCGGGGAAGACCACCCAGGTCCGTCTGGCCGCTCAATATCTCGAGGAACGGGGAATCCGGACGCTGGTTACCGGCGAACCCGGGGGCACCGCTCTGGGTGCGAAGATCCGGGAGTTGCTCCTGAATCGGGGTCCCGTTGATATCGGAGCCGAGTCGGAGCTGTTCCTTTTCGCCGCGGCCCGGAGCCAGCATGTACAGACACTGATCATCCCTGCTCTTCGAGAAGGCTCCTGGGTCCTCTGCGACCGCTTCTCCGACGCCACGGTCGCCTACCAGGGATTCGGGCGCGGACTTGACGAAACCTTCGTCCGGAAGGTGAATGCTTTTGCCGGCGGCGAGTTGGAACCCCGGCTCACCATCCTTGTCGACCTGCCCGTCGAGACCGGCCTGAAGCGGGCCTTCAGCAGGGCGGCACGGCAGTCCGGGCCGGCGGAAGACCGTTTCGAGCATGAAGAGCTGACATTTCACCGGAGGGTCCGCTCCGGATATCTCGAGATGGCCAGGAGAGAGCCGGACCGCTTCCGGGTGGTCGACGGCAACCGATCCATCCAGGAAATCCAACGGGAGATATGCATGCACCTGGATGCCATCCTCCCGACTGCAGGAGATTCATGCCCTTCCGGGACATCTGCGGCCACGAAAAACCCATCGCCATCCTGAGGAAGGCTCTTGCCTCCGGCAGGATCGCCCATGCCTACCTCTTCCGGGGAATGGAGGGCATCGGCAAGCGAACCGTTGCAGAAACGTTCGCCAAGGCCCTGAACTGTTCCCGGAGGGAAGACGACGCCTGCGACGACTGCCCCTCCTGCCGGAAATTCAATAGCGGAAATCACCCCGATATCGTTACGATCCGTCCTGCGGGCCCCTTCATCCGCATCGGCGATATCCGCATCCTCCAGGACCAGATGGGATTCCGCCCCCTTGAAGGAGGCCGGCGGGTCTTTCTGATCGTGGAAGCGGACCGGATGAACGAGCCGGCGGCGAATGCCCTGCTCAAGACCCTGGAAGAGCCGTCACCCCGGAATCACCTGATCCTGATCACAAGCCGTCCTCATCGTCTCCCGTCCACCATTCTGTCCCGTTGCCAGCACCTCCCATTCAACCCTTTACAAACGGAGGCGATTGCCCTATTCTTGCGCGGACATAAGGAATTTACACCGGAACAGGTGACAACGCTGGCCTCCTCCGCCGGCGGAAGCATCGGCCGGGCGCTGGAAATGGCCCGGGAGGATGATATCCGCATCCGCGACGGGATCATGGATGCCGTTGCCGAGGCCCTGCGGAATCGAACTACCCCGTCTCGCGCAAGTCTCCTGACCTCACTGGGAAAAGACAGGGAGGAGGTTCTCCGGCGTCTGGACATGGTCCGCCTGTTCCTGCGAGACCTGCTCGTCTGGAAAGAAACGGGGAACAGGGACCTTCTTCTGTACGGCGACCGGCTGGACTTGATCGAGCCCCTGGCGGAGACGCTTTCCGGCCGGGGTCTCCTCACCCGGCTGGATGCCGTGAACAAGACACAGAGAGCCGTGGAGCAGAATGCGAATCGCCCTCTCGTCATGGAGGCAATGACCCTCCGCTGGTCCCGGGCAGCCTGAATAACGGTTACAGAAAGTGAGCAGCATGGAAGAAGCAGCAACCGAACCCCGGATTGTCGGCGTGCGATTCCGGAGGGAAGGCAAGACATACCTGTTTGATGCCGCGGGGCTGTCCCTGAACCGGGATGATGCCGTCGTGGTGGACACGGAATTCGGCCCGGCCCTAGGGCTTGTGGCGACGACCTCCAGCATGATCCCCCCGGCCGAGTCGCCGGGATCCCTGAAAAAGGTCCTGCGGCTGGCGACGGACGAGGACCTGCAGGTCCGGATGGACCTGCAGCGTTTCGAGCAGGAGTGCCACCAGTTCTGCAAGGAGCGGATCGCCGAGCGGGCCCTGCCCATGAAGCTGATCGAGGCCGAGTGTCTCTTTGACCGGAGCAAGGTGATCTTTTACTTCACCGCGGAAAACCGGGTGGATTTCCGGGAGCTCGTCAAGGATCTGGTCCAGCGGTTCCGGATCCGCATCGAGCTTCGCCAGATCGGAGCGAGACAGGAAACCCGGCTCATCAAGGGAATGGGAATCTGCGGGCGGGAAGTCTGCTGCGCGCAGTTTCTTTCCAACCTGGACCGGGTTACCGTCAAGATGGCCAAGGAGCAGGGAATGTCGCTCAACCCGGAAAAAATCTCGGGCCTCTGCGGAAGGCTCATGTGCTGCCTGGCCTACGAGTACGACAGCTACGCGGAAAGAAAGAAGAAAATGCCGAAATGCGGTAAGATCGTCCAGACGGAGGGAGGCCCCGGCAAGGTCGTCAGGCAGAATGTTCTCAAGGGGGACGTCATGGTGCAGTTGGAGGACGGCAAGGAAATAACCATCAGCATCAAAGATCCCGATTAGCGCAAGGTCGAGAAGGCCCGCGAAACGACCTCTTTTCACCCTGTCAGAGGAATCACATATGGAAAAGGCCTATTACATCACCACGCCCATCTATTACGTCAATGCCTCGCCGCATATCGGCCACGCCTACACCACCATCGTGGCCGACGTCCTGGCCCGCTATCACCGCAGCCTCGGCTACAAGACCTTCTTCCTGACCGGGACCGACGAACACGGGGACAAGATCGCCGAGGCCGCCGCCAAGGCCGGCATCAGCCCCCAGGAATTCACCGACCGAATCAGCGCCCAGTTCCGGGATCTCTGGCCCGAGTTGTCGGTTACCAACGACTATTTCATCCGCACGACCGACAAGAACCATGTCCGGACCGTCCAGGCCCTCCTCCAGAAAGTCTACGACCAGGGGGACATCTATTTCGGGCATTACGAGGGCTATTACTGCGTCGGTTGCGAGCGTTTCTACACGGAGAAGGAGCTCGTGGACGGCAAGTGCCCCGATCACCAGACGCCTCCCCTTTTCCGCAAGGAAAGCAACTACTTCTTCAAGATGAGCACGTACCAGGATTGGCTGATCCAGTACATTCAGGAGCATCCGGACTTCATCCGCCCCGAGCGCTACCGGAACGAAGTCCTGGCCTTTCTCCGGGAACCCCTGGAAGACCTGTGCATCTCCCGGCCGAAGAGCCGCCTCACCTGGGGCATCAACCTGCCGTTCGACGACAACTATGTGACCTATGTCTGGTTCGATGCCCTGATCAACTACGTGACCGGCGTCGACTACCCCGACGGCGAGCATTTCCGGACTTTCTGGCCGGTAGCCCAGCACCTGATTGCGAAGGACATCCTCAAACCCCACGGAATTTACTGGCCCACCATGCTGAAGGCCGCGGGGATCGAGCCCTACCGGAACCTGAACGTCCACGGATACTGGAACGTCGACCAGAGCAAGATGTCCAAAAGCCTCGGCAACGTGGTCAAACCCCTGGACCTGAAAGACAAGTACGGCCTGGACGCCTTCCGCTATTTTCTCCTTCGGGACATGGTCTTCGGGCTCGACTCGAGCTTCAGCGAGGAGGCCTTCGTCCAGCGGGTCAATTCCGACCTGGCCAACGACCTGGGAAACCTGGTGAGCCGATCGGTGACCATGGCCGTCAAGTACGGGGGAGGAAAGGTCCCCGCCCCGACGGCAGTCGTACCGGAGGAGGACGGGATCCTGCGGGAGACCGCCGCCAGGACCCTCGCCGACGTGGAGACCTGTTTCGGCGAGCTGGCCCTTCACAAGGCCCTGATCGCCATCTGGGAATTCGTCAGCATCACGAACAAGTACATCGTCGAACGGGAGCCCTGGAATCTGGCCAAAGACCCGTCGGTGAAGGCCCGGCTGGAGACGATCCTGTACAACCTTCTGGAAACGCTCAGAATTGTCGCCGTCCTGGTGACGCCATTCATGCCCGGCTCGGCGGAAAAGATCCTCCGGCAGATCGGCATCGTCGATCCGGCCCGACAGACCATGGATACCATCCGGACATGGGGCGGCCTGGCTCCCGGGCTGGCCCTGACGCGCGGCGAGTCGCTCTTTCCGCGCATCACCTACAGCAAGGAGGAACTGCCCGTGGAAGCGGAAAAAGCCCCCCTGGCCCCCATCAAGCCCGAAATCTCCTACGAGGATTTCGAGAAGGTGGACCTCCGGGCCGCCAAGATCCTGGAGGCGGAACCGGTGCCGAAGTCAAGCAAGCTCATCAAGCTGAAAATCGACATCGGGGAGGAGCGGACCATCGTCGCCGGCATTGGAAAAGACTACAAGGCCGAGGACCTTGTGGGAAAAACGATTGTCGTTGTGGTGAACCTCAAGCCCACGAAACTCATGGGCGTCGAGTCGCGGGGCATGCTTCTCGCGACAGACAGCGACGAGGGGCTGACCCTCGTGTCCTTCGACCGGCCCGCGCAGACGGGGGGAAAGGTCCGGTAGGAATCCTCGCCGATCCGGTCTGTCGACGGAGCTCCGAGGCTTCCGGCCTCAATCCATCTCCTGGAAGGTGGCCTCGGCGACCCCGTCAAGCAGTTGGAAGGAGAGGATCCGGACGATCAGGACCCGGGCCGCCGGATGATTTGCCAGTTCCACCAGGGCGGGGTGACGCTCCACGAGGCGGCGGCGAAGGGCGTCCTCCCGCTCGGGTGAATCGGGAGAGCGGAAGCGGCCGCTGATGGTGAGAGCCATGGGACGGGGACGTCCGGGAGCCCGGTTGTCCTCCCGCGTATCCACCAGGAGACTGACGTTGGGATTCGCCAGCAGATTCCGATATTTTTTCGTTTCCGCCAGGGTCAGCATCCAGATTTCCCGCCCGTCGCCGGAGACAGCGTAGGACATGAGCGAACAGTGGGGCATCCCTTCCGACTCCGTGGCCATGACGCACAGGTCCTTCCGGTTCAGCAGCTCCTTCATTCGCTCCAGCATGATCCGCCTCCCGAGATGTCTTTTATCCGACTCTGAATGAAACAGAAATCCCCTGGGAAAGCAACCCCTCCCGGCACGGCACGGCGGATGGAGCGTCCGCTGTCCCGCGAATCCCTCCGCTCCGCCGAAGCGGACAGCCGTGTACCCCTTGTCCGGCAGAGGCTCCTCCGGTGGTATCGGAAAAACCGAAGGGATCTCCCCTGGCGGGAGATCCGGGACCCATATGCCGTCTGGATCTCGGAGATCATGCTCCAGCAGACCCGGGTGGAAACGGTCATCCCCTATTACCGGCGTTTCCTGGAGCGCTTTCCTGACGCCTCCTCTCTGGCAGCCGCCTCATCCGAGGAAGTCCTGAAGGTCTGGGAGAACCTGGGCTACTACTCCCGGGCCCGGAATCTTCACGAAGCGGCGAAAGTCGTCACGACCCGCCATGGCGGGCGACTCCCGGAAGCACGGGAGGAGCTGGCCGCCCTGCCGGGAATCGGCGACTACACCGCCGGAGCCATCGAGAGCATAGCCTTCGGCCGGCCCGTCCCGGCGGTGGACGGCAACGTCCGGCGCGTCCTGGCAAGGCTTTACGCCATCGAGGACCCTGTCGAATCCGGCCCGGGGAAATCCCGGATCCGCGCCCTGGCGGCGGAGCTCGTGTCCCCGGAAGATCCCGGGGCCTTCAACCAGGCACTGATGGACCTGGGCTCCCGGGTCTGCACGCCCGCCCTGCCCCGTTGTCCCGAATGCCCCCTGCTGGACGTCTGCGAGGCCCTCCGCCAGGACCGCCAGGAAGTGCTCCCCGTGTCGTCTCCCAAAAAATCCCTGCCGAGCGAGTCCGCCGTCGCGGCTCTTCTTCGCGACCGGGAGGGCCGCTTCCTGATCGTTCGACGTCCGCCCCGGGGCTTCCTGGGCGGACTGTGGAAGTTCCCCGGCGGCTTCCTCCGGCCCGGCGAGGACCTCCCGGAGGGGCTCCGGCGCACCGTCCGGGAAGAGGCGGGGCTTGTTTTCAGCATCCTCGGGGAGCTGGCATCGGTGAGCACCGTGTATTCCCATTTCCGTCTCCGCCTGACGGCCTTTCACTGCCGGAAGCGGGGCGGCGGGACCGTTCATCTCCCCGCTCCCGACCGGAGGTGGGCAACCATTGGGGAGATGAACGGCCTGCCCTTTTCCAAGGCAGACCGGCTTCTTTTTCCGTTCCTGCCGGTTTCCCGGCCACGTTCCACCACCGGAAACTCGGCATGAGACATCTGACCCCCCCGCCGGAAGCTCCCCGGAAGTCCCCTCCCCGCAGCCGGATCCCTTTACTTTTTCCACCGGATTCATTATTCTGGTCACAAGAAAAGGCAACCCTGGCGAGGATAGCATGTCCAAGGAAAAGGTCCCGGCAACCCCTGCGGTCCGTTTCCTCAAGGAGCGGGGAGTCGATTTTCTGCTTCGGCCCTACCGCTACGAGGAGCACGGCGGAACCCGCGTCTCCGCCCGGGAACTGGGAGTCAGCGAGCACCGGATCATCAAGACCCTGGTCATGGAAGACGAGCACGGCGCCCCGCTGATCATCCTGATGCACGGGGACCGGCAGGTCTCCACCAAGGCTTTTGCCAGGCAGCTGGGAGTCAAGAGCGTCGCTCCCTGCGATCCGAAGACGGCGGAGCGGCACACCGGCTACAAAGTGGGGGGGACATCCCCCTTCGGAACCCGGAAACCTTTGAAAGTCTACATGGAAGAGACGATCGCCGGCTTGCCCGGGATATTCATCAACGCGGGGGGGCGCGGAATTCTGGCGGAGATGCCGCCGTCCGAACTGATCCGGGTCCTCAACCCGGTCACCGTGCAGGTCGCCATCGAATGAGGCGCGTCATGCCGAAGGAACGGAAACAGCAGGAAGAGCAGATGATCGTCCGGTGCCTCCACTGCGGGGTCAAGAATCGCATCCCCAAGGTCCGCCTCCAGGACCGTCCCGCCTGCGGCAACTGCCATGCCCCCCTGGATGAAATGATCATCCGGTGCCTCCACTGCGGCGCCAAGAACCGCATGCCGGAAAACCGGATTCATGACCGCCCCCTCTGCGGCGTCTGCAAAACCCCGCTCATCATCTGCCACGCCCCCGCCTACCCCGTCGACGTCAGCGACCAGAACTTCTCCCGGGAAGTCCTGGGGGAGGCATGCTCCGTCCTGGTGGACTGCTGGGCCCCCTGGTGCGGCCCCTGCCGGACCATGGAGCCGGTCATGGAAGAGCTGGCTGTAAAGTACGGCGGCGCGGTGAAGATCGCCAAGCTCAACGTCGACGAAAACCCGCTGACGGCTTCCCAGTACGCAATCCGGAGCATCCCGACACTCCTGTTCTTCCGCAGCGGATCGGTGGTGCAGCGGCTGGTGGGCGCCCAGTCAAAAGATGCCGTCGAGGAGCAGCTCCTGGCGACCATCAAGACGAATTGACGGGATCCTGCCTTCAAGCCGCCTTTTCCTGACGCTCCGCTACCGCCGGTTGTCACCGCACCGGGCTTTTCAGCCGCAGCACCGGCTCCCGGGACCGGCCCATCCATCAGCGCTTTCAAGCGGACATCACCATGAAGAGATGGAACCTCCGGCTCCCTGTTGCAATGGCCCTCTCGATCCTCCTGGCCGCGGGCTGTGCCCGTCTCAACTCCTTTCAGCGGGACGGCGCGATCCGCCTGGACGGACTGAAGGCCCCCGTGGAGGTGGTCCGCGACGAGAAAGGGATGGCGTACCTCTATGCGGCCGACGAGCACGACCTGCTCCGGGCTCAGGGCTTCGTGACGGCCCAGGACCGGCTCTTCCAGATGGAGCTGCTTCGCCTGCTCTCCTCCGGCCGCATCTCCGAACTGGCGGGTCCGGCGGGCCGGGAGCCGGACATCCGCATGCGAACCATCGGCTTCCGCCGGCAGGCCGGAAGGCACGCCTCCATCCTGAGCGGAGAAACGGCCCGCTTCCTCCAGTCCTACCTGGACGGCGTGAACGCCTTCATCGCGCGGAGGCAGGACTGGCCACTGGAGTTCAGGCTGGCGGGGCTACGGCCGCAGCCCTGGGCCATCGCGGATTCCCTGGCCGTCGCCTACTACATGGGCTGGGGTTCGGCGGCGAATCTCAAGGATGAAATCATCGCCCAGATGATGGTCGAGAGGCTGGGGCCCGAGAAGGCAAAGAGCCTCTTCCCCCTGAACGTCAATCCCGATGAGGTCAGGGAATGCCCGGCATCTGACGGAACCGGGCGGGGCGTTCTTCCGGAAAGGCGCCACCTCGATCTTGCCTCCGACCGGACGCTGATGGCCCTCCCGGCAGATCAGGCCGCGGGATGGCGCCTCGGAAGCAACAACTGGGCAACGGGAGCCGCCCTTTCCGCAAGCGGCAGGCCGATTGTCGCCAACGACCCGCACCTCGATGCCCGCATCCTCCCGGGTCCATGGTATCCCTGCGGCCTGATTCTCCCCTCCTCCAGGATCGTGGCCGCCTTCATCCCGGGCGTGCCGGGCCTCGGCATCGGCCGGACCGACCGCATCGCCCTGGGGATCACCAATTCCTACGGCGACGCCCAGGATCTCTTCATCGAGACGGTCGACCCGGCAGACCCCGGCCGCTACCGGGAAGGAGAGAAATCCCTTCCCTTCGAGGTGATCACGGAGACCTTGAAGATCAAAGACAAGGGCGCCCCCGGCGGTTTCCGGGAGGAAAAAATCGCGATCCGCCTCACGAAGCGGGGGCCCGTCGTCTCCGGCGTCCTGAAAGGCCTCGATGCGGAACACGTCATGAGCCTCCGCTGGTCGCCCTTCGAGACGATGGCGCCTTCCCTGGGAAGCGAGCGCCTGCTCCAGGCCCGGAACGTCCGGGAAATCAGGGAGAGCCTGCGCGGCCTGACCCTCATCATGCTGAACTTCGTCTTCGCCGACGCCGACGGGAACATCGGCTGGCAGACGACGGGCCGCCTGCCCATCCGGGCCCGGGGAAAGGGACTCCTTCCCCATAAAGTCATCGACGGCCGCGACGACTGGACCGGCTGGATCCCCTTCGAAAAGATGCCCCATGCCGACAATCCGCCGAGAGGCTGGGTTGGAACCTGCAATCATCATGCGGTTCCGTGTGATTATCCCCACTACTACTCGTCCCATGCGTCGGCGTCCTACCGCTACCGCCGGCTGATCCAGCTCCTGGACGCCCCGGGGAAAAAGAAGGCGGAGGACCACTGGCGCTTCCAGCGGGACACCGCGAACCTGATGGCCGGGAAGCTTGCGCCGGTCATGTCGCAGGCCCTGCTCCGGCACGAGGACACGAAAGCGTTGGGCCGGATCCTCGGCCGCTGGGATTTTGTCGATGACCCGGACCTGGCGGCGCCGGCCGTCTTCCAGGCGGTGTATCGCCGGTTCTTCTTCGCCGTTTACCGGGACGAGCTGGGACCGGCCCTCACGGAGCTCCTGGCGAACAATCCGTACTTCTGGCAGGAATCCCTCCAGAAAATGGTCCTGACCGGGGAATCGCCCTGGTTCGACGACGTCTCGACGCCCGCTGTCCGGGAAGCGAGGGACGACCTCCTGCACCGAGCCGGGCAGGAGGCGATCCGGGAGCTTGGCCCCCTTTACGGCGGAGACCCGGAAGGGTGGTGGTGGGGCCGCATGCACCGCCTGACCCTGGTGTCTCCGATCCGCCGCGAGGGGTTTGCGGCCTCCCTCCTGGGCGGCGGGTCCCACGCCATGGGCGGCTCCCAGGAAACCCTCTACCGCGCCGCCTATGAGCACTACAACTCCTATGAGGTAATGTATTCCGCGTCCCTGCGCATGGTCATGGATCTGGGGGATCCCGACAAGATCATGGCCGTTCTGCCCGGCGGCATCTCGGAACGCCTCTTTGACCCTCACAGCAAGGACCAGGTGGAACCTTTCATGAATGGGGAGGTGCGCTCATGGTGGTTCAGCGACGGGAAAATCCGGGAAAACGCGCGGACGATTCTGCGTCTGCTCCCGGAGGCACAGAGGTGATTCATCGGATGCAGGGACCCGGTGACGGAATCCGCCACGCCGTGGTGCGGCTGGCGGCGGTTGAGATTCTCAAGAAGGGAAATGAATTGATCCGCCGGAAAGGAGGGAGATTGCCGCCTACCGGGTGGTCCGGTTCCGCTGGTGGAGCTGGATTTCCAGCTCCTTGAGCAGTTTCAGGTCTTTCCTCAGCTGCTCGTTTTCCTGCTGCAGGCTTCCCAGTTCCATCTGAAGGCGCTCCTTGACCTGACTCATCTCCTTGCGGAGCTGCTCGTTCTCCCGTTGGATGCGTCTTGCCCCCGCCGCCGCCTCGGTGGCCGTTTTGGCTCCCGTCTGGATGGACTCGATCAGGCGCTCCTGCTCGTCCAGCAGGCGGACCAAGGCTTCCGCCGCCCTCACCCAGCGGCTCTCGGGGTAGGTCTGTGTCAGCTCCGCAAACATGTTTCTCGCCCTGGCCGGCCCCTCCTGCCCCCCGCTTCCCTCCAGGGCCAGGAGTCCCGCTTCGAAGAGCTCCGTGTCGGAAGAAGGCGCCTTGGGGACACCGGGCTCGGTCACCACAGCCGGGGCAGAGGCGCAGGCGGCTATCCCAAGCGCACAAAGCATGACAACCAACGTCCTCATCCATCGTCTCATGAGACGGCCTTTCCCAACGTGTCCTGCTTCACGTAATTGCTGCCCGGAAGGGTTTTGGCGTACTCCTTGAGTTCCGCCGCCTTTTTCGCCATCGCCAGCGCGCTCGGGAAACGGCTTCCGTCGTCCGTGACGATGGCCACACTCACCGTAATCAGGGGGAATTTCTGCACCTGCCCTTTCCGGTCCTTCCCTATGATCGATCCGCGCTCCCGGTCCTCGGTGCTGTAGAAGGACTGGATCTGCGATTCGAACTCCTCCACGAGCTGGCGGCTCATTGCTTCGGCAACACCCGGTTCGGCGATGAGGACAAAGTCATCTCCGCCGATATGGGCGACGAAGACGTCTTCCTCGCCGGCCGCATCCAGATGCTGCGTCAGGATCTTGGCCACCTCCTTGATGATCTCGCTGCCCCAAGCGTATCCATACTTGTCCGCAAAGGGCTTGAAGTTGTCAAGGTCCACCTGGCACAGGGAAAACATTTTTCTTTCTGCGCGCCGCCGCTCCAGTTCCCGCTCGATGGCCAGATTCCCCGGGAGCCCCGTCAGCGGGGAGGCATCCAGATTCAGGGCCTCCAGCTCCTTCAGCCGCTCCGTCATGACTCCGAAGGCCTGGGCCAGGGAGCCGATTTCGTCGTCCCGGTCCATCTGGATGGCCGGGTCGAAGTTCCCCTGGGCGATCACCCCGGTGGCCTTCTCCAGCTTTCGCAACGGAATCGATATGTTATAAGTAATAAAGAGGGCTACGCCAATCCCTCCCAGCAGGCTGACAAGGCTGAGCATGATGGTGATTCGAGAGGCCCGGAGTCCCTGTTCGTTGATCAGGTTCATCCGGGTGTCGACATCCCGTTCCCCCCGTTTCTGGCAATCCCGCAGGGAAGAGGCCATCTGCTGCAGAAGCGGCTTGCCTTCCTGCTCGGAAAGCGCCCGGGCTTCGTCGGTCATGTTTTCCTGAACAAGGTCGATCTGTTTCTGGAAGATTTCTCCGTACTGCCGGTGGAGAAGGCCGATCAGGGCTACCCGCTTCGTGATGGTGGTCGAGCGGTTTTTCCCCATGGCTTCCAGGCCGGCCTTGAATTCCCGGTTCAAGCTCCAGAAGATCTCCGTCAGCTCGGGATCCTTGAGGATCAGGAACTTTTTTTCCGCGCTCTCCTGGGCGAGGAGCGTCTCGGCAAGGCTATTGGCCGTCTCCACGATCGGGACATCTTCGTTGATGATCGCATAGGCCAGATCGCTCAGCCTCCCGAGGCTGAGCACGGCGTAGAGACTGGCCAGGACCGTCAACAGGGCCATGGCGAAGTATCCCAGCAGCAGTTTTCGTCGGATGGTCAGTTTCATGAACGCGCCCGGAAACCCAGTAAAAATGCAATAATACGTATCATATCCTCCTTCGGGAGGCAATTGTGAATTTGACCTTTTCCTGCCTGCCGGCCTCTGCTACAACGGCCGCGGAGAAGATGGAAATGCGAGCGGCGATCCGGAACGGATTCAAAAACGGCCTGCGAAAAGGATGGGACGGCTTCGTCTGGATGATCCAGATCATCGTGCCCGTGTCCTTTCTCACTTCTTTGCTGGCCTGGAGCAGCTGGCTCCGGGAGATCGACTTCATCGTCCAGCCCCTCATGAACGCCGTCAGCCTTCCGGCCATGGCGGCCCTGCCCCTGGTGATCGGCATGTTCGCGGGAATCTACGGGGCGATTGCGGCCATGGCGGTTCTGCCGATGAGCCAGACGGAGATGACCCTGGTGGCGATCTTCGCCCTGATGGCCCACAACCTCATCCAGGAGGGAATCATCCAGGCCCGGTCCGGCATCCATCCCTTCAAGGCGACCGTCTTCCGCCTTGTCGCCGCCTGCCTGACCGTGATGGCCGTGGCGGCGCTGATGGGGTACGTCCCTTCCGGAGAGGCGGCCGCGGCGGCCGGTCCCGTTTCCGCCCGCGGCCCCCTGGGCACGGCTCTCCTGGAATGGCTGGTCGCAACGGTCAAGCTGTCGGCGATCATCTTCGTCGTGATCATGGCCCTTCTTTCCGTTCTGGAAATCATGAAGAGCCTGGGCTGGATCCACCCCATCGTCCGGGCCTGCGCGCCGATTCTCCGCCTCATGGGGCTCAACGAAAAGGTGGGAATCCTCTGGATGACGGCCATTGTCTTCGGTCTCTCCTACGGGGGCGCTGTCATCGTCGAGGAGGCCCGGCAGGGACACCTGACCCGGGAAGACCTGGAGACCCTGCACCTTTCCATCGGCATGAATCACTCGATGGTGGAGGATCCATCCTACTTCATCGCCCTCGGCCTCAATCCTCTCTGGCTTTACCTGCCGCGGCTCGTCGCCGCGATCCTCACGGTCTGGCTTATCCGCTTGTGGTACCGCCTGTCGGGACAGGCGCCCCGTTTCTCCTGAAGGGGCAAAAATACGTACGAAACCCTTGGAAATGCCCGTCAAATGCGGGTTGCCCCGGTCGCCGTCTTCTGCTATTTTAGAAAAAATTTCCCGTGCCGGAATCGCCCGTCCTTCGAGAAAGGGACCGGACGTCCCGACAGGAGAGACATCCCAGGGAGGCCAGATGCATGATCTACAATGAAGAATTCGAAACGCTGCCGCGGGAGGCCCTGGAGGCACTCCAGCTCAAGAGACTCCAGCAGGTCGTCCAGCGAGTCTACCATACGGTCGGGTTTTACCGGAAGTCCTTCGACGACGCCGGGGTAAAGCCGGACGACGTGAAAAGCCTCGCGGATCTCCGGCGGCTTCCCTTCACCACCAAGCAGGACCTGCGGGATAATTACCCCTTCGGCCTGTTCGCCGTCCCCATGAGCAGCATCGTCCGTCTCCACGCCTCCTCCGGAACGACCGGCCGGGCCACCGTGGTGGGCTACACGAAGCGCGACATCGAGCAATGGTCGGAGCTGATGGCCCGCTGCTTCGTCGCCGCCGGGCTCACGAAAAATGACATGATCCACAACGCTTACGGCTACGGTCTCTTCACGGGCGGCCTCGGGGCCCACTACGGGGCGGAGAGACTGGGGGCCAGCGTCATCCCCATCTCGGGGGGCAACACGAAGCGGCAGATCATGATTCTCCAGGACTTCGGCCCCACCGCCATCTGCTGCACCCCCTCCTACGCCCTGAACCTGGCGGAGCAGGGCGAGGCCATGGGGATCGACATGCGGTCCCTGAAACTCCGGGTCGGCGTCTTCGGGGCGGAGCCCTGGAGCGACGGGATGCGCAACCAGATCGAGGATGCCCTGGATATCCAGGCCATGAACATCTACGGGCTGTCGGAGGTCATGGGCCCCGGCGTCGCCATGGAGTGCACCGAGGGCCGGCAGGGGATGCACGTCTTCGAGGACCACTTCCTCGCCGAGATCATCAACCCCGAGACGGGCGAGGTCCTTCCCCCCGGCGAAGAGGGCGAGCTGGTCTTCACCACCCTCACGAAGGAGGCCTTTCCCCTCATTCGATACCGGACCCGGGACGTGACGCGCCTCGTCCACGACCCCTGCCGCTGCGGTCGCAGCCACGTGCGGATGGACCGGGTCATGGGCCGGAGCGACGACATGCTTATCATCCGCGGCGTCAACGTCTTTCCCTCCCAGATCGAGGCCGTCCTCGTCGGCATCGACGGGCTGGAGCCGCACTACCAGCTTCTGGTGGACCGGGAGGGCACCCTGGACACGCTGGAAGTCCAGGTCGAGGTCAGGGAAGAGGCATTCGCCAATGCCGACGAGGTGAAGGTCCTCCAACGGACCGAACGCCGGATCGTGAAGGATCTGAAGGATTATCTCGGCATCTCCGCCAAGGTCAAGCTGGTGGAGCCGAAGTCCCTCCAGCGTTTCGAGGGCAAGGCCAGCCGGGTCATCGACAAACGGAAAATCTGACGGGAGGTGTCCTCATGAAAGTGGAACAGATCTCCGTATTTCTGGAAAACAAGCCGGGCGTGCTCGAAGAGGTGATGAAGGCGCTCAAGGAGGCCAACATCAACATCCGCACCCTCTCCTTGGCGGATACGTCGGATTTCGGAATTCTCCGGCTCATCGTCAACGATGTGGCGGTCACCAGTGCCGTCCTCAAGGAGAAGGGCTTCCGGGTCAGCCGCACGACGGTGGTCGCCGTGGAAGTGCCGGACCGTCCGGGAGGGCTGCACTCGATCCTGGAGGCCCTGGGAGGCGAGGCCATCAACATCGAATACCTCTATGCCTTCGTCGAAAAAAGCGGAGAGAATGCCGTCATCATCTTTCGCTATGACAATCCCGACCGGGCCATCGAGGTTCTTCAGAAAAAAGGGTTCTCCGTCCTCTCGGGAGAAAAGCTCTACTCCATGTAAGCCCGCCGCGGCGGGTGTTCTCTGTCCTCACCGGCCGGCAGGGAGGAAGCGGAGAAGACAGGAGGAAGACAGCCCCCATAAGGCCTAGGAAAAAAGCCCGCGAAAGGAGGTCCCATGAAAGCAAAGCCCCGCTCCCTCGAACAGTTGGTCAATGAGCAGCTGGACAAATGGAACGGTCTGCCGGTCCAGACCAGGAAGACGAAGGAGAAACCGTCCCCCGTCATCACCGTCTCCCGGGAGCCCGGATGCGGGGGCACCGCCATTGCCCGCAAGCTGGCGACGGCGCTCGGCATGGACCTGGTAAGCGGACAGATCATCCAGAAGGTGGCGGACAGTGCCGAGATGAGTGAAAAGGTCGTGGCCTCCCTGGATGAAAAGCAGATCACCCGGCGCGACGACTGGCTGACCTCCCTCTTCGAGGTTCGCCACCTCTGGCCGGACAGCTACCTCCGCCACCTGACGAAAGTCGTCGGAACCGTCGGAAGACACGGGAATGCGGTCATCCTCGGCCGGGGCGCGAATTTCGTGCTCCCCCCGGAGGAGACCTTCCGGGTTCGTCTGGTCGGTCCCCGGGAGGCCCGCATCGCCCGGGTCATGAAAGACAGGAAGGTCTCCCGAAGTGAGGCGGAGGAATATGTCGTCCGCACCGAGTCGGACCGGAGCGCCTTCGTGCGGAAATACTTCCATGCCGATATCGGCGATCCCACCCACTATGACATGGTCCTCGACACAAGCCGCATCGGCATGGAGGGCGTTGTGGAGAGCATTCGGGCCGCTTATGCGGCATGGCGGAAAATCCCGGGCTGAGGATCGGTTCATCTCTTCCCGGGAGTGACGAACGCCCCGGATCCCTCCCCGGGATTCGGGGCGTTTTTGCTTCGCCGGAAACGCCCCGAATCCGGTTGACGACCCCGGGGAAAAACGTCAGAGTCACGACATCCCCTCGGCGGGACGGCTCTGGAAAGGCGGCAGGAATCCCTCGTGGCGAAGAACCCGGCACAATACAACCCGGCGGACGAGCTGGCCGGCCTCCGGCGAAGGATTGCAGACCTGGAGAAAGCGGAAGAGGCCCGCCATGCCGATGAGGCGCTTCTGGCCAGCATCATCGGCGGCTCGCCCATCCCCGCTTTCGTCATCGGCCGGGACCACCGGATCCTTTACTGGAACCGGGCGCTGGAGGAGCTCAGCCGGATCCGGGCCGACGAGGTGATCGGGACAAACCAGCAGTGGCGTGCCTTCTACGCCCGGGAGCGGCCCTGCATGGCGGACCTCCTGGTGGACGGCGCCCAGAAGGCCATTCCGACCTGGTACACCGGAAAATACATCCCCTCCAAGCTCATCGACGAGGCCTACGAAGCCACGGACTTCTTTCCCGAGCTCGGGGAGGAGGGACGCTGGCTGAGGTTCACCGCCGCCGTGCTCCGGGACGCCGGGGGAGGTCTCGTGGGGGTCGTGGAGACCCTGGAGGACATCACGGAGCGGCGCCAGGCCGAGGAAGCTCTCCGCGCCGCCCACGAGGAACTGGAAACGCGGGTCCGGGAACGGACCGCCGAGCTGGCCAAGGCCAACCGCGCCCTCGAGGAGGAGCTCCGGGAGCGCCATCGGGCCGAATCCGCACTCAAAGAGACCACGGAGCATCTGTCCCTGATCCTCGAATCCCTGCCGATCGTCTCCTACATCCGCCGGGCGGCATCCCCGTTTTTTCTCACGTACGTCAGCACCACCGTGCGGGAGATGACGGGATTCGCCCCCGAGCGCTTCCTGGAGGATCCCGGTTTCTGGGAGAGCCGCGTCCACCCGGACGACCGGACCCGGCTCCCCCGGGGTTCGAAAGTGAGGCGGCATCAGGGCCGGTCGGAATACCGCTTCCGCACCGCCGATGGAAGCTATCGCTGGTTTTCCGATTACTGGCGTCGGCTCCTCCACACCGGCGGGCCGCCCCCCCAGATCGCCGGCGTCTGGCAGGACGTGACGGAAGAAAAGCGGATGCGGCAGGAGTCGGAACTCCGGCTCCAGCAGATGATCCAGACCCACAAGCTCACCGCCCTGGGCGAGGTGGTGGCCGGGGTGGCCCACGAGATCAACAACCCGGTCAGTTTCATCTCCTACAACATTCCCCTCCTGGAGGAGATCTGGAGCGCCGTCGAGCCCTTCGTCCATCGCCTCGACGAAATCGATCCGCACCGGAGGAACCGGGAGGTCCGGCCGGAGGAGATCAGCCGGCACATGCGGGAGATCATCGAGGCCTTCCGCATCGCCTCCAACCGGATCAGCCGGGTCATCACGAACCTCAAGGAGTTTTCCCGCTCCGACGAGCGCTCCACCCGGATGAAGCCCCTGCAGGTCGCGGAGGCCGTCCAGGGAGCCCTCCTGATCGTCGGCGGCCAGATCCGCCGGAACGTTTCCACGATCGAGCAGCGCATCGAGCCGGACCTTCCGCCGATCCTGGGAAACATCCAGAAACTGGAACAGATTCTGACCAACCTGCTCATCAACGCCCACCAGGCCATGCCCGGGGGCGACCGGAAAGGGCGGATCGCCGTTTCGGCCCGTTCCATCCCCCGCCTGGACGCGGTTCTCCTCGAGGTGGAAGACAACGGCCGGGGCATCCCCCGGGAGAACCTGGGCCAACTGTTCGATCCCTTCTTCACGACCCGGCGGGATTCAGGGGGCACGGGGCTGGGCCTGTCCATCTCCTACGGCCTCGTCAGGGAACACAACGGTCTCATCGGCGTTCTTTCCAGGCCCGGGACGGGAAGCCGGTTTTCCATCTTTCTGCCCGCCGCCGGCAAGACCCTGCCGAAGATCCTGCCGTCCATCCTGTGCCTGGGGAGCGATGCGGAATTTCTCGGCACCCTGAAGGCCGTCCTGGTGGAGGCGGAGACCTGGGAGGCCGGCCCCGGAATCGGCGTACCGTCGGTTCTGAAATATCTGGATGAACACCCGGAGGTGGACACGGTGGTCGCGGAATGGAACCTCACCGACCTGGACGGGCGCGACCTCCTCAAGGCCGTCCGGGACCGGTTTCCCCTGGTGGAGGTGCTGCTCTGCGCCTCCGAGGAGGACGCCCGGCGCCTGTCCGCCGGGGGAACGGTCGGAGAGATGCTCGTCAAGCCCGCCGCTGCCGGGCAGTTGCAGAACATCCTGGAGGAAAAGGGGAGGTTGAGACTTTGAGAATCCTGGCCGTAGACGACGAGGAGATCTCCCTCTCCTCCATCAAGAGGCTCCTGAACTGGCGAGGCTACAAAGACGTCGAGACCTGCCGCGGAGGCGCCGAGGCCGTTCGCAGGCTCCGGATGGAGGATTTCGACATCGTTCTCCTGGATCTCCTGATGCCGGAAGTGGATGGTTTAACCGTGCTGGAGACGGTCAAACCCTATCTGCCGCAGACGGAATTCATCATCCTGACCGCCGTGGACGATCTTTCCACAACGGTCAGGGCCATCCGGACGGGGGCCTACGACTATCTGGTGAAGCCCGTGGACAACGAGCTTCTGTTCCTCACAATCCAGCGGGCTTACGAGCGGAAAGGCCTTCTGAACAGCCTGGCGACAACAGCGGCGGGACGGGCCGCCGACATCCCGGAGGCCTTTGCAGCCATCATCACGCAATCCCCCCGCATGAAATCCATCCTGGCCTACGCCCAGCTCATGGCCAGGAGCGGGAATCCCATCCTGATCACGGGCGAATCGGGAACCGGAAAGGAACTGGTTGCCCGGGGCATCCACCGGGCGGGTCTCACGCCAGACGGCCCCTTCATCGCCGTCAACGTCAGTGCGATCCCCACGACGATGTTCGAGACCCAGTTTTTCGGCCATACCCGCGGCGCCTTCACGGGGGCCGAGTCGAGTTACCGGGGTTTTTTCGAGCAGGCCGACGGGGGCACCCTCTTCCTCGATGAGATCGGCGAGCTTCCCTCGGGACTCCAGTCCAAGCTTCTCCGGGTCCTCGAAGACAACACCTTCACCCCCCTGGGAAGCAGCCGGACCGTCCAGGTGGACGTCCGGATCGTCTCCGCCACCAACATGGACCTCGACCGGGCCTGCCAGGAGGGACGCTTCCGCCTGGACCTGTTCTATCGCCTCAAATCCGCCCACATTCACCTGCCGCCCCTCCGGGAGCGGGAAGGAGACGTGGCCCTCCTGGCGAGCCATTTCCTGAACGAAGCCGGGAAGCGGTATCAAAAACAAGGCCTCGGGTTCAGCCCCGAGGCCCTGGAAATCCTTCTTCAAGGCCAGTTCCCGGGAAACGTTCGGGAGCTGGCCCAGGTGGTGGAGAACGCCGTTCTCCTGGCCGAGGCGGCACACATCCTGCCCCGCCACCTGGGAGCGGCCCCTCCCCGGCCGGTCCCCTTCGCCCGGCGCCTGGGCACCCTCAAGGAAAACGAAGAGGCCCATGTGGCCTATGTCCTGACGAACACCGGCGGAGACCGGAAACAGACCGCCCGGATCCTCGGAATCACCGTCCGGCAGCTCCAGAGAAAAATCGCCCAGATGCGCCGGGACTCGCAATGGAACTCCATCCTGGGGGACGCTCAGGACCGGATCGAGGGATAACCGCCAGGGACCCGGCTCCGCTCCCGACAGGAAAAGACCGCCATCCCTCATCCCTTGACGGGGGCTCCGCGCCGGACCGGTATCCTCCGGCCCGCCCTGAAAAACCGTTACGGGGCGTGAATCAGTCGAGAATCTCCCGGCGGCCCCGGAGATCGGTGTCCTGTTCTTCCCTCGCGGGGCCCAGCTTTCCCGCCAGGCTCCGCTCCACCGCCAGCAGGGCGTCTCGGCCCGCCAGGGCGGCCGTCTGGATCACGTAGTCAGCCCCTGCCTCCAGGAGTTCCCGGGCCTGCCCGGGCCCTTCCGCCGTCAGAATGACCGCCGCCTCCGGGCACATCCCCTTGAGGATGTGGAGGAGACGGAGATTGCTCGTCCCCTTGAGAATGCTGTCGGGAATGGAGCAAAGAACCACCCGGGCATGATGAATCCCGGCGTGATGAAGCGTATCCAGATGGCTGATGTCTCCGTAAATGCAGGGAATCCCCAGGCTCTCAAGACGTTCCTTCACGACGGGGTTAAAGTCGATGACCTCGACCTTTTTCATGAGATGGGGAGCCTTCCTGGCCGCCTCGTCCAGAAATGCGCTGGCGTTCCGGAAAAATCCCAGGACCACCACGGAACGAACCGCCTCCCCTTCCTGTTCCGTCTCCCCGCCCCCCACATCTCTCAGGCCCACCAGCGTCAGCAGCCGGCTCACTCCGGCCTGCAGCGGATGGCTGTACTGGATCGCATAGGTGGACGCCACGGCCAGAAGCGCAAACACCCAGATCACCGGCGTGACGGTCTCCCGCGGGATATGCCCGAAGCCGATGCCGAGCGTGAGGATCACGAGGGAAAACTCGCTGATCTGGCTCAGGTTGATCGTGGACAGCAGGGATACCCGGTGGCCCGCCCGGAGGGGATAGAGAATGCCGAAGACGCTCAGAAAGCGGACGAATACCGCCACGGCCGCCAGGGCGATGGCCATGACGATCATGTCGACGTTGGGCCAGGGGATCTGCATGCCCAGGGCGACAAAGAAGAGAGTGATGAAGAAGTCGCGGATGCTGACCACCCGGGCGACCACCTCCAGGTTATAGGGAAACGTGGCCAGGGACACTCCGGCAATGAGGGCGCCCATTTCCATGGAGAGTCCGATCCGCGGGTGATCCGCCACAAGGGCCACCAGGAAGCACCAGCCGAGGCTCACCACGACCACCAGTTCGGGGATCTTGGCCACCGACCGGAACATCCTCGGCAGGAGATACTTGCTCGCCCCGAAAGAGGCCGCCACGAGGACCGCACCGGTTGCAAATGTCTTGACGATGCTCGGCACATCGGGGTTGGCCAGGTTCGGCTGAACGGCAAGCACGATGATGGCCCACACGTCCTGAAAGACCAGGATTCCCACGGTGATGCGTCCGGCCAGCGTGTCCAGCTCGAATTTGTCGTAGAGGAGCTTGACCACGATCATCGTGCTGCTGATGGCAATGGCCACGGAGAAATACAGCTTCGCGAATCCGCCCTGCGCCAGGGAGACCCCCAGCCCCTCGAGAAGCGTGAAGACGCCGTATCCGAACCCCAGGCTGAGGGGGAACTGCAGAAGCCCCGGCAAGAGAACCAGCCGGCCCGAGGAGAGCATCTTGTGAAGGTCGATCTCAAGGCCGATCATGAACAGGAGCAGGATCAGGCCGATCTCCGAGACGGTGACGATATCCGCGTGGCCGGCGATCAGCCCGAAACCGACGGGACCGATGAGGACGCCGGCCAGGATATGCCCCAGGATCACCGGCTGGCGGAGCAGCCTCATCAGGAGCCCCATGGCGCTGGCGCCGATCATGCAGATGGCGATGTTGGCGATGACGCCGTGACCGCCCCCGGTCCCCTCGGCCGCCGCCGCAAGGGCCGGGAAAAGGCTCTCCGACAGGAGCACCAGGACAACGGCTGCGACCAGGAGCGGCGGATTGTTTCTGCCTTCTGCATTCATGGGCATTTCGTACCCCGGTAAAACACAAAGATTCATATTCCTGCCGTTGCGCGGGACCTCCGCGCCGCCGGAGCGGCATCGTACCGTGCAGTCCGGCCGACTATAACCCGTAGCAGGTCGTGCGTCAACTGGCTGCCAAGCCCGCAATTTCCGGATTCCGCAGATTCCGCTTCCGAACAGGACGCCCCCGGCGGCCAGGACCAGGCTTGCGCCTTTGCCGAAAGGACGTGACCCTTCTGTCGCCAGGGGGGCGACAAAAAGGTCGCCCTTCTTTTTTCCCTTTTATCCACCGGTTATCATCGATTCATCCTCCGGCGGAAAGAAGCCGCCCCTCCGGAGACGACAGCGCGGACAGGTATGTCCTGTCCGGCCGGTCGATCCTCGCCATCCGTAATCATCCATGATTGCAAGCACCGGGCAAGAGAGCCTTCGCTTCCGTTCTCTCTGGCACGCCCCTTGCCAGGATAAAGGCAAAGCACAAGCCTACGAGAGGAGGTGGCGGACATGTACATGGGAATGAAGCTGATCGACCTGGTGGAAACGCACGCGGAGCAGATCGCCCGGCAATGGGCCCGAAACGTGCGGAAGAACCCGTTCACCCCTTACTATCACGACATGCCCGAAGAGAAACTGGTGCCGCAGGCGGTGTTTTTCTACGAGAAGTTCCGCAGCCTGTTCATGGAGCCGAAGCCGGTGGAGGCGTCCGAGGGATACTTCGCCCGCTACGCCGAAGAGAGCTACCGGCAGGGCGTTCCCCTTCACGAGGCACTCTACGCCCTGATCCTCATGCGCCGCCAGATCTGGCTCTACGCCGAGTTCCAGGTCCTTTTCTTCACGGCTGTGGAGCAAAACCTTGCCGTGGAAAGCATCACCCGGACGATCCTGATGTTCGACTATGCCGTCTACTTCATTTCCAGGAAATACCGTGAGCTGATGAAGCTCGAGTGGTTCGAGGCCCCCAACACGTAATCCCCCCCCGCCCCGGGGCCGGCCGATCGCCGGTCCTGGGGCACCCCCCTCATCCTCGCGATGCCGAGGGAGACAAGGAGGGCAGGCCATGTCCGGATCGCTGAAGCTGATCGCCCTGATCGAGAAGCACGCCGATCCCATCGCGCGCTCCTGGGCGAAGGACGTGCGCAGGAATGCCCGGACCCCATCCTATCAGGACATGCCGGAGGAAAAGCTGATCCCCCTGGCCATCCGTTTCTACGACAACTTCCGAAAGATGTTCTACGCCGACAAGCCCGCGGAAACATCACGGGAGTTCTTTGCCCGATATGCGGAAGAGCAGTACTCCGCGAAGATCCCCCTTCACGAAGCCATCTACGCCCTGATCCTGATGCGACGCCACATCTGGCTGTACGCCGAGTTCCAGGTCATCTTCATCACCGCCGTGGAACAGAAGTACGCTGTGGACAGCCTGGTGAGAACCATCCTGATGTTCGACTATGCCATCACGTTCATGAGCCGGCGTTACCAGGAGCTGATCCGCGGCGAGCTCAACGAGCGTCTGGCGCTCCTCAACATGATCCGCCTGGAGAGCCCTCTCGGAACCCGTCTCACACCCTACAGGACGATCATCATGGCGGCACTCCTGCTCGGCTCGTTCCTCCTGACCTACTACTACCATGCGGTGGCGGGATCGAACGTGATCTTCACCCACCTGTTCTACATCCCCGTCGTCCTGGCGGGCATCTGGTGGAAGCGCACGGGCATCATCGTTGCGGCGGCCCTGGGGATCTTCCTGATCCTGAGCCACCTCGTTTTTCTCGGGGGGGCTCCCCTTACCGACGACATCGTGCGGGCGGTCATGTTCCTGGTGATCGGAGCGGTGGCGGCCTTCCTGAGCGAAGGGATCACCACGGCGGAAGAGATATACCGGCTCAAGGCCATGTAACGCAGGATTCCGCGACGGCGATGGAATCCGGTGCCACAACCCAGAAACGCGGAGGGAGCGAATCGATGAAACGGGAAGCAAACGAAGGGGCTGTTCTGTCCATCCGGGGAAGCGTCGTGGATGCCCGGTTCCCGGCGGGCCATCTTCCGGCCATCGGCAACGTCCTCACGAACGGCCTGGTGCGTTACAGCGCCGACCTCCGTCCGCCGCGCCGCTGGAGCGGTTCTTCACGCAACCTGGCGATTCACCTCGGCTACGACCGTTTCATGAGCGTG
>CAYNEJ010000001.1:0-34537 GCA_964396205.1 uncultured Syntrophaceae bacterium | reverse complement strand
CAACGTCCTCACGACCGGGGATGACGGCCGGATCCGGATCGAGGTCATGGTCCAGCTCAACGCGGAAATCGTGCGGGGCATCTCCCTGATGCCCACCCAGGGTCTGGCCCGGGGTTCCACCATCACCGACATGGGCAGCCCCTTCATGATCCCTGTCGGGAAGGAGCTTCTGGGACGGGTCTTCAACGTCTTCGGCGAGCCCATTGACAACCTCGCATTTCAGGGAAGCGGCGAGACCCGCTCCCTCCATGGAGTGCCCGTCCCGATCACCGAGCAGTCCACCGTGTCGGAGATCTTCGAAACGGGGATCAAGGCCGTCGACGTCCTCTGCCCGCTGGAGCGCGGCGGAAAAGCCGGGCTGTTCGGGGGAGCCGGCGTCGGCAAGACGGTGCTCCTCACGGAGATGATCCACAACATGGTGGGCCACCACCACGGCATCAGCATCTTCTGCGGCGTCGGCGAGCGCTGCCGCGAGGGCGAGGAGCTCTACCGGGAGATGAAGGAGGCCGGCGTCCTTCCCAACACGGTCATGGTCTTCGGCCAGATGAACGAGCCGCCGGGAGCCCGTTACCGGGTGGGCCACACGGGCCTCACCATGGCCGAGTATTTCCGGGACGAAGAGCGGCAGGACGTATTTCTCCTCATCGACAACATTTTCCGCTTCATTCAGGCAGGCCAGGAAGTCTCGGGGCTCATGGGGCTCCTCCCGTCGCGCCTCGGCTACCAGCCCACCCTGGCCTCGGACCTTGCCGCACTGGAGGAGCGGATCTGCAACACCACCAGCGGAGCCATCACCTCCATCCAGGCCGTTTACGTCCCCGCCGACGATTTCACCGATCCGTCGGCCTCCCACACCTTCAGCCACCTGACGGCCTCCATTGTCCTCTCGCGGAAGCGGGCCAGCGAGGGGTTCTACCCGGCCATCGACCTCCTCCAGTCGGGATCGAAGATGCTCATGCCCAACATCGCCGGGGAGCGCCATTACCGGATCGCCCAGGAAATCCGCAAGAACCTGACCATCTACGAGGAGTTGAAGGACATCATCGCCATGCTGGGCATCAACGAGCTCTCCCGGGAAGACCAGCGGACCGTTTATCGGGCCCGCAGGCTGGAGCGTTTCTTCACCCAGCCCTTCCACGTGACGGAGCAGTTCATCGGCAAGGCGGGGAAGACCGTCGCCCTCCAGGACGCCCTGAACGGCTGCGAGCGAATCCTCAACGACGAGTTCGCCGACACCCCGGAAAACGCCCTCTATATGATCGGCGCCATCGACGAGGCCCTGAAACAAAAGGAAGATGCGTCATGAAACTGAAGGTCCTGCTCCCCTCAGAAGTCTTTCTCGACGCAGACGTGACCAAGGTCGTGGCCGAGGCCGAAAACGGGTTCTTCTGCCTGATGCCGCAGCATGTGGACTTCACGGCGGCCCTGGTTCCCAGCGTCTTTTCCTATACCGCCTCCGACGGTGCAGAGCACTACTTGGCCGTCGACGTGGGCACACTGGTGAAAAAGGGGGGCGAGATCCTGGTCTCGACCCGGAACGCCTTCCTGAGTCCCGAGCTGGGACACCTGAAGGACGTGGTGATCCGCCAGTTCGAGGAGATCGACGAGCGGGAGAAAAAGGCCCGGGCCGCCGCGGCCAGGCTGGAGATCGATCTGCTTCGTCGCTTTATGGAGCTGCGTCATGAGTGAAGAGAAACCGTCATCCAGGGAGAGGCGCCGGAAGCAGGCGGAGGATTTTACCCGAAAGGTGGACATCAAGGAAAAGCGGCGCATCAAGGGGAAAACCCACAAGGACGAGACGGTCTGGTTCGGCCTCGGGATGATCGGCGTCGTCGGCTGGTCCGTGGCCATCCCCACCCTCATCGGGACGGCCATCGGGCTCTGGATCGACCAGTCCTGGCCGAGCCGGTTTTCCTGGACCCTGATGCTCCTCATCCTCGGGGTGTCCCTGGGATGCCTCAATGCCTGGTACTGGGTGAAGAAGGCCCGGGAAAACATCATGAAGGACTGAACGGACCGCTCGTGCCGGGAAACCGGCCGGAGATCCGGGCAAGGGACGGGAAAAGGTGCAACCCATGGAAACCGCTGTCACGCTGATCACTCCATGCATCGCAGGCGGCCTGATCGGCTTCGTCTACTTCGCCGGGCTCTGGCAGACGGTGAAGCGCCTCCCGGCGGCCCGTCACCCCTGGCGGCTGTTCGCCGTCAGCTACGCCGCCCGGCTGGCGGCGGCCCTGGGCGGCTTCTACCTGCTCATGGACGGCGCCTGGGAGCGGCTGGCGGCGGCCGTCGTCGGCTTCCTCATGGTCCGGACCCTGATGGTCCGCGGCCTCGGTCCAAAAGAGACCCTTCCTCCGAAAGGAGTCCCGGCATGGAAATCGTAGCCATCAACCAGATCAGCCCCGACCAGGTCATCCTTTTCGCCTGGGGTTTCGTCACCATCAACGCCACCCTTGTGTATACGTGGCTCATCATGGGGGTCCTGGTCTTCGGCTCCTTCCTCATCACCCGGAACCTGTCGACGGAGCGCTCGCTGTCCCGCTGGCAGAACCTGATGGAGGTGATCATCCTCGGGATCCGCGGAGAGATCCGGGATATGGTGAAGGAGGGGGTGGACACGTACTTCCCCTTCATCGGCACCATATTTCTCTTCATCCTGCTCTCGAACCTGCTCACGTTCATCCCCGGCTATGTCGCACCGACATCGTCCCTCACGACCACCTCGGCCCTGGCGGTCCTTGTCTTTTTCGCCGTGCCGATCTACGGGATCACAAAGCAGGGAATTATTGAATATCTGAAGGAATACATCCGCCCGAATCCCATCTTCTTCCCTTTTCACGTGATGGGAGAGCTGTCGCGCACCCTGGCCCTGGCGGTCCGGCTCTTCGGAAACCTGATGAGCCACGAAAAGGTCGTCGCCATTCTGCTGGCCGTGACCCCCCTGTTTTTCCCAATCGTCATGCAGGCCCTGGGTCTCCTCATCGGGCTCATCCAGGCTTACATCTTTGCGGTTCTCGCCATGGTCTACATTGCGTCCGCCACACAGACGCACGAGGAAGGGGAGCATCCTCCCCAAACGTCATCGTAACCACCAAAACTCAGGAGGAGGTATCGGTATGGACAGCGTGACAATCGTAGCAATGGCCTCGATCATTACGGCGGGCATCTGCATGGGGATCGGCGCCATCGGACCGGCACTCGGACAGGGACGGGCGGTGCAGGGCGCCCTGGGATCGATCGCACAGCAGCCGGACGAGCGGAACTCCCTGACGAGAACGCTCTTCGTCGGCCTCGCCATGATCGAATCCATCGCCATCTACTGCTTCGTCATCTCCATGATCCTGGTCTTCGCGAATCCTTTCTGGGCTTACGTCATCAAGAAAGCGGGAGGCTGATTCCATGCACATCGACTGGTTCGTCTTTTTCTCCCAGATCGTCAACCTGATGATCCTGATGTTCCTGCTGAAGAAATTTCTTTACGGGAAGATTGTCGGGGCCATGGACGCACGGGAGGCGAAGATCGCCGGGCTCTTCGCAGAGGCCGAGCAGTCCCGCCAAGAGGCTGAAAGCGCGGCGGAAACACATGCGCGGAAGCTCCGGGAGCTGGACGAACGCCATGAGTCGCTGCTCGACAAGTCCCGCCTGGACGCGGAAAGCTACCGGGAACGACTCGAGGAAAAAGCCCGGGAAGAGACGGACTTCCTGAAGACCCGGTGGATCGAGGCGGTGAAGTCGGAGCGGGAAAACTTCCTCCGGGAGCTCCGGCACCTGGCGGGCAAGCAAACCTATGCGGTCACGCGCCGGGTGCTTCATGACCTGGCGGAATTGGACCTGGAGGAACGGATCGTGGAGATCCTGGCGGAGCGGGTCGCTTCCATGGACGAAGGAGAGCGGAGCCGGTTCCGGGAACCCCTGGAGAACGGTGGGGTCGTCACCGTCACCAGTGCGTTCGACCTCACCCCGGAAAGACGGGAAAAACTGACCGCCGCCCTTCAGCGGCACATCGCGGGAGACATCGAGGTGGCATTCCTCCGGTCCGACGACCTGCTCTCCGGCTGCGAGCTCCGGTCGGACGGGCACAAGATCGCCTGGAGCATCAAGGACTACCTCGATACCCTGGAAGAGAGTTTCTACACGGCGCTCTATGAGAAGGCGCAGGAACGGGAACAGGGCTCCAAGGAGACGAGACTATGACGGACACGACACCGGAAAAAGAACAGATGAAGGCCTTTCTGGACAGCACCTTCAAGACCATGGACGCCGTCCTCGCCGACCAGGACGCGGAGCTCAGGGACCGCGAGATCGGCACGGTCAAGTACGTCGGGTACGGCATCGTCCAGGTCAGCGGACTGCCGAGCATTCGTTCCGACGAACTGGTCCTGTTCCCCGGGAACCTGCAGGGGCTGGTCTTCAACATCGACCCCGACGAGATCGGCGTCATCCTCCTCGGGCCCAGCGAGCACCTCTCGGCGGGAGCTGAGGTGAGAAGAACGGGCCGGATCCTCGATATTCCGGTCGGTGAATCCCTCATCGGCCGGGTTGTGGACGCCCAGGGACGGCCCCTGGACAACGGGGGGGAGATCCGGACGGTCAAGCGTCTGCCCGTTGAGCAGGAGGCCCCTCCCGTCATGGCCCGGGATCCCGTCACGGTACCGCTCCAGACGGGCATCAAGGTCATCGACGCCCTCTTCCCGATCGGGCGGGGACAGCGTGAGCTCATCGTCGGGGACCGCCAGACCGGCAAGACGGCCATCGCGCTGGACACCATCATCAACCAGGCCGGCAAGGATGTCCTGTGCATCTATTGCAGCATCGGGAAAAAGGCCTCCGACACGGCCAAGGTCATCGCCGATCTGAAGCAGCACAGCGCCATGGACTACACCATTGTCGTCGTCGCCACCGCGGAAGACCCGCCGGGGCTCCAGTTCATCGCCCCCTACGCAGCCACCTCCATGGGTGAGTATTTCATCGCCCAGGGGCGGGACGTCCTCATCATCTATGACGACCTGACCAGCCACGCCCGGGCTTACCGGGAGCTCTCCCTGCTCCTCCGCAGGCCGCCGGGCCGGGAGGCCTTCCCGGGAGACATCTTCTACATCCACTCGCGCCTCCTGGAGCGGTCGACCCATCTCCGGAAGGATCTCGGCGGCGGGTCCCTGACATCGCTTCCCATCGTGGAGACGGAGGCCCAGGACATCTCGGGGTACATCCCGACGAACCTGATCTCCATCACCGACGGGCAGCTTTACCTTTCGCCCCGCCTCTTCCAGAAAGGCATTCTGCCGGCCGTGGACGTCGGGAAGTCGGTCTCCCGCGTCGGCGGAAAAGCACAGCTTCCGGCCTACCGGGCCGTCGCCGGGGATGTCCGGATCTCCTACTCCCAGTTCGAGGAGCTGGAGACCTTTTCCCGCTTCGGCACCCGCCTCGACGAGGCGACCCGCATGGTCCTGGAGCGGGGCTGGCGCCTTCGGGAAATCCTGAAGCAGCCCCAGTACAGGCCCATCCCGGTGGCCGAGCAGGTGGCGGCGATCCTGGCCGTCACGTCGGGACAGTTCGACGCCGTCGCCGTGGAGGACATCCGGACCGCGGAAGACAAGCTCCGGAAGGATGTGGCGGAGAATCAGGCCGGTTTCTGCTCCCGCATCAGCGAGGGAGAGAAGTTCAGCGACAAGGACCGGGAAACGATCATCTGTGTGGCCCGGGAAACGGCCGTCTGTTTCCGGAAGGAGCCCGAACGTGCTGACAGCTGAAGCCCTGAAGCGCAGAATCCAGAGCGCCCAGGATCTCCTGGGGGTGGTGAAGACCATGAAGGCCCTGGCGGCCGTCAGCATCCGCCAGTACCAGCGGGCCGTCGAGTCCCTGGGCGACTACAACAGAACGGTCGAGATGGGCCTGCAGGTCCTCCTGAAGGACCGCAGAGACCCCCTTTCGTCGTCCGGGTCCCGGGTCCCCCGTCTCGGGGCGATCGTTTTCGGCACCGACCAGGGCCTCTGCGGCCAGCTCAACAACGTCATCGTCCAGCACGCCCTGGAGGAGATGAACAAAACCGGCATACCCGGAGAAAACCGGATTGTCATCGCCATCGGCGTGAAAACGGCGGACCTTCTGGAGGACGGGGGGCAGCAGGTCTTCGAGACGCTGGCGACCCCGGGTTCCACGGCGGGGATCACGCCCATGGTCCAGGACATCACGCTCTTCCTGGAGACCTGGCGATTCCGGAGCCTCGTGGAAAACATGGCCCTCTACCACAACGAGTATCTCTCCGGCGCAAATTACAAGCCTCGGACGCTGAAACTGCTGCCGGTCGACAAGGAATGGCTGGCGAACATCCGGAAGCGGAAATGGGAATCCCGCACCCTCCCGATGTTCACCATGGACTGGGAGCCCCTCTTTCGGGCCATGATCCGGGAGTACCTGTTCGTTTCCCTCTACCAGGCCTTCGCCAATTCTCTGGCCAGCGAAAACGCGAGCCGGCTGGCGGCGATGCAGAACGCGGAAAAAAACATCGAGGAGCGTCTCGAGGAGCTCCACGTTCAGTTCCACCGCCAGCGCCAGATGACCATCACGGAGGAACTGCTCGATATCGTGAGCGGATTTGAAGCAATGAAGGCAGTCAAGGTCGGGGATGGCCCGGTGGCGTCCCGGAAAGGAGGGACCAGACCATGACGACGGAAAGACGGCTGTGCGTGATCTGTGCCTGGCGGGAACATTGCCAGAAGCGTTTCAGCGTAACCTACAATGGATCGCTCAACATCCACTGCCCCGATTTCACCAGAGATTACACGATCCGGGACCTGGAGGCGGACAAGCAGGTCGTGGAGGCCGTCCTGGACAAGTGGCGCAAGGAAGGGCTGACGGGCCCCCGCCCGTGCATCACCGTTTCCCGGGAACCCGGGGCCGGAGGAAGCGAAATCTCCCGCAAACTCGCCTCCGAACTCAAGCTTGACCTGATGGGAGGCCAGATCATCTCCCGGGTGGCCGAAAGCGCCGGCATGAGCGAGAAGGTCGTGGCGACCCTGGACGAGAAGAACGTCTCCACCCTGGACACGTGGCTCACGTCGCTCTTTACCGCCCGCCACCTCTGGCCCGATGTCTACCTGAAGCACCTGACGAAGGTCATCGGCACGATCGGGCAGCACGGCAACGCCCTCATCGTCGGCCGGGGCGCCCAGTTCATCCTGCCGCCGGAGCAGATCTTCCGGGTCCGCTTCATCGCCCCCCTGGAGCAGCGCATCTCCAAGGTCACAAAAGACCGGAAATGCGATCGGGACGAGGCGGAGAGCTACGTGATCAAGGCGGAGGCGGACCGGGCCGCCTTCATCAAGAAGTATTTCCGGGAGGACATCGCCGACCCGTCCCATTACGATCTGGTCCTCAACACGGCTGGCCTTTCCGTGGACCAGGCCGCGGAGATCGTGAAGGCATCCTTCCGGGCCAAGTTTCCTTGATGTCGCCGGGGTTGCGCCAGCCCCGGCCTCCGGCCCCGGGCCGTGCAAAGACCGTCGCCGGCCCGGGGTGCTGATCTCCGTGACGGTGTCCGCCTTCCGGGAGGCGTGATCCGATGGCCGGTCCGGCCATGAAACCGGTGCTTGTCGCTGTGCTTGCTGCAGTTCGATGGTGTTCTAAGAAAGGAGGACTACATGAAAGGGAAAACCGTAACCAAGCAGACGTCCGGCGGGACAAACAAGGCGAAAGCAAAGGTCGCGGCCTCGCCTGTTCCGGTGTTGTCGAGCCTCCTGCTGCAAAGCATCATTCAGGGCTTCTCCATTCCGGCGTTCGTGATCGGGAAAGATCACAAGGTTCTCTTCTGGAACCAGGCCCTGGAGAAGCTGAGCAACATCCCCGCCGCGGAAATCGTGGGCACCAACCAGCACTGGCGGGCCTTCTACGCCGAGGAGCGGCCCTGTATGGCCGACTTGATCCTCAGCGGCATCAACGAGCGGATCCCCAAGTGGTATGCCGGCAAATACCGGAAATCGGACCTCCTGGAGGAGGCCTACGAGGCGACGGACTTCTTCCCCGACCTGGGGGAGGAGGGGCGCTGGCTCCGCTTCACCGCGGCGGCCGTCCGGGACGACGGCGGCCGTCTCGTCGGGGCCATGGAAACCCTGGAGGACATCACGGAGCAGAAAGTGGCCGAGCTGAACCAGCGGGAAATCGAGCAGCGGCTCTTCCATGTCATCGAGGGATCTCCCATGCCCACCTTCGTCATCGGCCTGGACCACAAAATCCTCTACTGGAATCGCGCGCTGGAAAAGCTGAGCAAGCTTCCCGCGGCGGAAATGATCGGCACGAACGGCCACTGGCGGGCTTTCTACGCCAAGGAAAGACCCTGCATGGCGGACCTCCTGGTTAACGAAACTCCTGAGATCATTCAGGAATGGTACAGGGGGGTGTCGAAATCGCAGCTCCTCGACGAGACCTACGAGGCGGAGGGTTTCTTCCCCGACCTTGGCAACGGCGGCCGCTGGCTGCGCTTCATCGCCGTCCCCATCCGCAGTTCCCAGCGTGTCCTCCTCGGGGCCATCGAGACCCTGGAGGACATCACGGAGCGCAAGCGGATCGAGCAGGCGGTCATCGAAAGCGAAAATCGGCTGCACAGCATCATCCAGGGCTTTTCCATCCCCGCCTTCGTCATCGGGAGAGACCACAAGGTCCTCTACTGGAACCGCGCCCTGGAACAGGTGAGCAAGATCCCCGCCTCGGAAATCGTGGGCACCAACCGGCACTGGCGGGCCTTCTATGCCCAGGAGAGGCCCTGCATGGCCGATCTCCTCGTGGACAGCGCCCTGGCCAAGGTTCCGAAGTGGTACTCCGGAAAATACAGGAAATCCGACCTCATCGAAGAGTCATACGAGGCAACGGACTTCTTCCCGGCCCTGGGCAAAAACGGTCGCTGGCTCCGGTTCACAGCCGCCGCGATCCGGGATTCCAAGGGCGAGCTGGTCGGGGCCGTGGAGACGCTGGAGGACATCACCGAGCAGAAAACGGCGGAGGAAAACCTGAAAAAGGCGGCAAAATTGAAAAAATGATTCGGCGATACGCTACGGAAGGCGGCCCGGAAGATCCGTTTTTCCGCATTCGCTTTTTTCACAGATAAAGGAGGGGCAGGCCATGACATCCTACGCCACGAAGTTGATCGAGATCACCGAGCGGCACGCCGATACGATCGCCCAGCAGTGGTATAACAACGTAAGAATGAACCCCCGGACGCCGTCGTATCACAAGATGCCGGAAGAGGAGGCCAAAAAGCAGGCGCTGTATTTTTTCACCAATTTCCGGAAGCTGTTCTTCTCGGACAACCCGTTCGAGGAGGCGCAGACCCTCTTTGCAAAATACGCGGAGGCCCGCTACAAGGAAGGGATTCCCCTGCCCGAGGTCGTCTACGCCCTTACCCTCATGCGGCGCCACATGTGGCTGTTCTCCACCTCCCAAGCCGTCTTCATCACGGCCGTGGAGCACCACCATGCCGCGGAGAGCCAGAGCCGAACGATCCTGATGTTCGATTACGCGGTCTACATCGTCGTGCAGCGATACGACGAACTGATGAAAAGCAGGGATCTCGACGAAAAGCTGAAAAAGGTGAAGCCCAAAGCCCCCCTGACGTTCTGGGGAAGCGACCGCAAATGACCCCCCCGCCCCGGGTCGCGCCGGAAGGTTCGGCCGGCCCGGGGTCCCTCCCGCGGCTATCCCTTGATGCAGCCGACGGGGCGCAGGCGTGCCACCCTGCGGGCGATTCCGGCGCGGCGCACCACCTCCACGACGGCCTCCAGGTTTTTGTACGCCTCGGGAGTCTCTTCCCTCAGGGTTTCCTTGCCGCCGGCCATGACCAGGACGCCCCGCGCGGCCAGCTCCCGGGCGACGTCCCGGCCGCGGCTCGATTTGACCGCCTGGGTGCGGCTCATGACCCGCCCGGCGCCGTGGCAGGAGCTTCCGAAGGTCTCCGCCATGGCCTTCTCCGTTCCCGCCAGGACGTAGGATCCTGCGCCCATGTCCCCCGGGATGAGAACCGGCTGGCCCACCGCCCGATAGCGGTCCGGCAGGGCCGGATGGCCCGGCGGACAGGCCCGGGTGGCCCCCTTCCGGTGCACGCACAGGGTCCGCTCCCGGCCCTCCACCTGGAAGGTCTCGATCTTGGCGATGTTGTGGCAGACATCGTAGAGGAGACGCATTCCCAGATCCCGGGGGCTTCTTTTCAGGGTCCTTGCGAAGGTCTCCCGGGTCCAGTGCATCAGCATCTGGCGGTTCGCCCAGGCATAGTTGGCGGCGCAGGCCATGGCGGCCAGGTAATCCTTCCCTTCCCGCGAGCGGATGTAGGCGCAGGCGAGCTGGCGGTCCGGGAGGTTCAGGTCCAGGGTCCGGACGTGTTTCACCAGCCGGGCCAGAAAATCGTCACAGACCTGGTAGCCCAGTCCCCGGGACCCGCTGTGAATCATGACGGCCACCTGCCCCTCCTCCAGGCCGAAGGCCCGGGCCGCCTCGTGATCGAAGATCTCCTCCACCACCTCGATCTCCAGGAAGTGGTTCCCCGAGCCCAGGGTGCCCAACTGCGGGCGCCCCCGCTCAATCGCCCGGGGACTCACCTTCTCCGGATCGGCCCCGGAGAGGCATCCCCCGTCCTCCGTCGTCAGGAGATCCTGCTCGGTTCCGTACCCCTGCGCCACGGCCCAGCGGGCCCCCTCCACCAGGACGCGCCGCTGCTCCTTTTCGGAGAGCCTGAGGACACCCGTCGATCCCACGCCGGAGGGGATGTTCCGGAAGAGCGCCGCCACCAGGTCCTTCAGGGTGTCCCGGATCTCCGGGAAGGACAGGCGAGTGGCCACCAGGCGGCAGCCGCAGTTGATGTCGTAGCCGACACCCCCGGGGGACACGACGCCCTCCTCCAGGTCGAAGGCCGCCACGCCGCCGATGGGGAACCCGTATCCCCAGTGCATGTCCGGCATGGCCAGGGAGGCCTTCACGATCCCCGGGAGATGGGCCACGTTGGCCACCTGGCGGACCGCCTCGTCGGCGGTCTTCATGAGCTCGCGGCTCGCATAGATCATACCCGGAACACGCATGCCGCCGGTCGGCTCGATCATCCAGCGGAACTCGTCGACCTGCCTCAGGGAGATGTCAGACATCGAAAATCACCCTCCCCTTCCACTTCTCCGGGCCTTCCGGCGTTTCACCCAGGAAGGCGCCGTGCCACGTGACAGCCTTGATCTCCGTCCGGATCCGGTGCCGCACAGGGTCATAGGGCTCTCCCCGCACCTCGGCCTCGAGACTCGTCTCCTCCCCCAGACGGACCCGGGCGCATTGTATCAAAAACCCTTTCCCGGTGTAGAGATAGAGGCATTCCCGCAGAAAGTTGACCAGGAGATCCGCCGGATCCTGTCCCTCGGCGTGAACCGTCCGGGATTCGGCATTTCGGATTCCGTCCCGCTCCGCCAGCAGGTCGAAAAGGGCCTCGGCGGCCCGGGCCAGGACGTCTTCCGAAGCATCGCCGAAAACCTCGATCCCCAGGTCCGCCGTGTGGTCGATGACCCGGTAGAAACTCACGGCGTCCCCCGGGGCGGCTCCGGCGGCTTCACATGCCTTACGAAGCGGATGATCTCGTGTCGCCAGAAATAGGCCAGGAGAAACAGGAGCGATCCGACCGCCAGGGCGATCATCCACGGGACGTTCTCCCGGCAGGGCTCCCGGGCGATCATGCCGCTGATCGAAAGGCCGATGGTGCCGACAAGACGGCCGACGGTCGAAATGACCAGGAACGGCCCCGCCTTCATGTGGCTGAGCCCGAGGATGTAACAGAGGGAATCCTTCGGAAACCCGGGGATCAGGAACAGGAAGAAGGCCACCACCGTTCCCTGGCGGGCCATGAATTGATCATAGCGCCGGATGAGGGAAGGCCTGACGAAACGCTCCACCAGGGGCAGCCCGAACCAGTGGGCGAGGCCGAAGGCGAGCCAGGAACCGATGGTCAGGCCGATGGTGGAGTAGACCGTCCCCAGGATGGGGCCGTAGAGGAAGCCCCCGATGAATCCCGTCACCTCTCCCGGAATGGGCGCCAGGATGACCTGCAGGACCTGCAGGACGATGAACACGACCACCGACAGGGGCCCGTAGGACTCCAGCAGGCGGATCGTCTGCTGCCGGTCTCCGAAAAAGGCGGCCAGGTTGAAGTGCATAAAAGCCCAGGCCGCGCCGGCGATAAGGATCGCCAGGAGAATCAGCCTCAGCCAGTACCGGTTTTTCATCCTGCCTCCGCCTGGGCCGGAATCATCCGGGAAGAGCACGTCAAGGCCCGCAGGCGCATGACCGCCGAATCATACCTCCTCTTCAGGCAGCCCGTCGCCGTTCCCCTCGTCCTTCTCCTCGCTTTCCTTGTCCGCCCTGGCTATGCCCACGAGCTTTTCCTCCGGGGCCAGGTCGATCAGCTTCACCCCCTGGGTGGACCGGCCGATGACCGGGATCTCCTCCACCTTCACCCGGATGATGTTGCCGGCGCTGGAGATGAGCATGATATCCTCCGTTCCCATCACCTGCAGAATCCCCGAGACGTTCCCGATCCGGGGCACCGTCTTGAGATTGATGGTCCCCCGTCCTCCCCGCCCCTGGAGCCGGTATTCGGCGATGTCCGTCCGCTTCCCGTAGCCCTTCTCGGAAACGGTGAGCATCGTGCTGCCCTCGACGGGGATGTCGACGCCGATCACCTCGTCGTCTTCCTCCAGGTGGATTCCCCGTACTCCCCGGGCGGTTCTCCCCATGTCGCGGACCTCGTCTTCCTGGAAGCGGATGGACATGCCCCGCCGGGTGGCCAGGAAGATGTCCTGCCCGCCGCAGGTGAGCTTCACGTCCATCAACTCGTCCCCTTCATCAACCGAGACGGCGATGATCCCCGTCGAGCGGGGGTTGGAAAAGGCCTCCAGCTCCGTTTTCTTGATGACTCCCTTCTTGGACACCATGACCACGGACTTCTTTTCCTCGAAGGAGCGCACCGGCAGGATCGCCGCCACCCTCTCTTCCTGGGACATGGAGATCAGGTTCACGATGGCCTTGCCCTTGGCGGCCCGGCCCGCCTGGGGGATCTGGTAGACCTTGAGCCAGTAGACCCGGCCCTGGGTCGAGAAGATCAGGATGTAGTGGTGCGTGTTGGCGATGAAGACGTTCTCCACGAAGTCCTCTTCCTTCGTGGCCATCCCCACCTTGCCCCGTCCGCCGCGACGCTGGCTTCGGTAGAGGGTTGCGGCGTTCCGCTTGATGTAGCCTGAATTGGACACGGTGACGACCATGTCCTCCTCGACGATCAGGTCCTCCACGTCGATGTCGTCCACGCTGGCCACGATCTCCGTCCGCCGCTCGTCGCCGAAACGGTCTCGGATCTCCACCAGTTCCTGCCCGATGACCTCCAGGACCTTGGCCGGATCGTCGAGAATGGCCTGGAGCTCACCGATCAGGGTCATTGTCTGTTCGTATTCCTGCTGGATCTTGTCCCGCTCCAGGCCGGTCAGCCGCTGGAGCCGCATCTCCAGGATCGCCTTGGCCTGGGCCTCCGAGAGCCCGAAGGTCTGGATCAGGGCGTCGGACGCCTCGGCGGGGCTGCCGGAAGCCTTGATGACGGCGATGATCTCGTCGATCCGGCCGAGAGCGATGAGAAGCCCTTCCAGGATGTGCGCCCGCTCCCTGGCCCGGGCCAGGTCGAAGGTGGTCCGGCGGATCACGACCTCCCGGCGGAAGTCGATGAAGCGCTGCAGGATCTCCTTGAGGTTGAATACGCGGGGCTGTCCCCCGTCGATGGCCAGGAAGATGATGCCGAAGGAGCTCTCCATCTGGGTGTGCTTGTAGAGCTGGTTCAACACGACCCCGGCGATTTCGTCCTTCCGGAGGTCCATGACGACGCGGATGCCCTCCCGGTCCGATTCGTCGCGCAGATCCACGATGCCGGATATTTTTTTCTCTTTCACCAGCTCGGAGATCTTCTCGATGAGGTTCGCCTTGTTGACCTGGTACGGCAACTCCGTCACGACGATGCTCTCCCGGTCCGTCCGGGCGTTCCGTTCGATGAGGGCCCGGGCACGGATGCGGATGATTCCCCTGCCGGTGCGATACGCGTCGAGGATCCCGTCCCGCCCGTTGATGAATCCGGCGGTCGGGAAGTCGGGTCCCGGGATGATTCGCATCAGTTCTTCGATCGTCATTTCCGGGCTGGCCATCAGGGCGATGATGCCGTTCACCAGCTCCCCCAGGTTGTGGGGCGGAATGTTCGTGGCCACCCCCACGGCGATGCCGGCGCTTCCGTTCAGGAGGAGCTCCGGTATCCTGGAGGGCAGGACCGTCGGCTCGTCCAGGGATTCGTCGTAGTTCGGGGTGAAATCGACGGTGTCCTTTTCCAGGTCCGCCAGGAGCTCTTCGGCGATCCGGGACATGCGGACCTCGGTGTAGCGCATGGCTGCCGGGGGATCGCCGTCGATGGAGCCGAAGTTTCCCTGGCCGTCCACGAGGGGGTAGCGCATGGAGAAATCCTGGGCCATCCTGACAATGGTATCGTAGGCGGCGGAATCTCCGTGGGGATGGTACTTGCCGATGATGTCCCCGACGATGCGGGCGGATTTCTTGTAGGCCTTGTTCCAGCGGTTCCCCATCTCGTGCATGGCGAAGAGGGCCCGCCGGTGAACCGGCTTGAGCCCGTCCCGGACGTCCGGGATGGCGCGCCCGATGATGACGCTCATGGCGTAGTCCATGTAGGACTTCTTCATCTCGTCTTCGATGTTGATGGGAAGGTTCTTCTGCAGGAAAGACTGTTCCATTCCTCGTTATCCTCTTGATCCTCTTGAAAAAAACGCGGCCAGAACCGTTTCGGCCCTGACCGGTCGGGACAATTCGGGCTCAGGCCCGCTATACATCCAGGTTCGATGCGTACAGGGCGTTGCGGTAGATGAATTCCCGTCTCGGCTCGACCTGATCCCCCATGAGGGTGGTGAAGATTTCGTCGGCCACGACGGCGTCGTCCACCCGGACCTGGAGAAGCGTCCGCTTTTCCGGGTTCATGGTGGTCGACCAGAGCTGCTCCGGGTTCATCTCGCCCAGGCCTTTGTAGCGCTGCACGGCAAAGCCCTTTTTTCCGATGGTCATCACGTATTCCACCAGGGCATCCAGCGAAGGAACCTCCACGGCTCCATCCTCATCCCCTTCCATGGACAGCCGGAACGGGGGCTCTCCAAGGGCCGTTACCTGGCTGAGCAGACTCTTGAGCTCGATGAACTTCGCCGACTTGACAATCTCCGGCTGGAGCAGGGTGGCGTTTTTCCTTCCCGGGCGGACAATCCGAAGGCCCAGGGCGTTCTCCTCCTGTTCGGGATCGCCCACGAACGAGATGTCGCAGCCGTCTCCTCCCAGCCGGTCGGACAGGCGGTCTCCGATTTCCCGCAGGGACTCCGGGGACCGGAAGGAACCGGAGGAAAGAAGGGGATCGACAGCCAGCAGACGGATCACGTCGCGGTCTACGCCGTCTTTCTCAAAGCGCTCACCGATGCCCTGGATCCGCATGATCTTGCGGATCATGGCCAGCAGCCTCCCTCCGGTGAAGACGGCTCCGCTTTCCGTAACCAGCCGGATCCGCTCGACACCGTTCTCGAGGATGAAATTTCGCATTTCTTCCTCGTTGTGGATGTAGATCTCCCGCTTTTTGTCGGCGATTCGGAACAGGGGCGGCTGGGCGATATACAGGTGGCCCCGTTCGATCAGCTCCCGCATCTGGCGGAAGAAGAACGTAAGCAGGAGCGTCCGGATATGGAGGCCGTCCACGTCCGCGTCGGTCATGATGATCACCTTGTGGTACCGCAGCCGGGTCACATCATAGTCTTCCTGGCCGATGCCGGTTCCCAGAGCCGTGATGATGACCTTGAGCTCCTCGTTCTGGAGCATCTTGTCGAACCGGGCCTTCTCGACGTTGAGCACCTTTCCCCGGAGCGGCAGGATGGCCTGATTTTTCCGGTCCCGGCCCTGCTTGGCGGATCCCCCGGCCGAGTCTCCCTCGACAAAGAAAATCTCGCTCAAGGCCGGATCCCGCTCCTGGCAGTCCGCCAGCTTTCCCGGAAGGGCTCCCACTTCGAGGGCGCTTTTTCTCCGGGTAAGCTCCCGGGCTTTCCGGGCGGCTTCCCGGGCCCGGGAGGCATCCAGGCACTTCCCGAGAAGCTGCCGGCCGACGGAGGGATTCTCCTCGAGATAGGTGCTGATCTTCTCGTAGACAATCCCCTCCACAAGGCCCTTCACATCGCTGTTTCCCAGCTTGGTCTTCGTCTGTCCCTCGAACTGGGGGGACCGGATCTTCACGCTGATGACGCAGGTGAGTCCCTCCCGCAGGTCCTCTCCCTTCAGGGATTCCTTCCCGTTCTTGAGAATGTTGCTGGACGTTCCGTAACTGTTGAAGGCCCTCGTGAGGGCGGCCCGGAAGCCGCTGAGGTGGGTCCCTCCCTCGGTTGTGTTGATGCTGTTGGCGTATGAAAAAATGCTTTCCGTGTAGGTGTCGTTGTACTGGAGGGCCACTTCCACCTGGCAGTCCTCCCGGGAACCTTCCACGTAGATCGGCTTGGCATGGAGAACCTTCTTGTGCCGGTTGAGGTACTCCACGAAGGATACGATGCCGCCCTTGTAATAAAATTCGCTGGTCCGCTCGTCCCGCTCGTCCGTCAGCGTAATCCGGATGCCCGAATTCAGAAAGGCCAGCTCGCGCAGCCGGTTGGCCAGGATGTCGAAACTGAACTCCGTTTCCTCGAAGATCGTCGCGTCCGGCTTGAATGTGACCCTCGTCCCCCGGCCCTTCGATTTCCGTACATTTTCCAGAGGACCCTTCGGAATTCCCGCCGCATAGGACTGAACCCACAGATAACCGTCCCGGCGGACCTCCAGCTCAAGGTATTCGGACAGGGCATTGACCACGGAAACACCCACGCCGTGGAGTCCTCCGGAGATCTTGTAGCTCTCGTTGGAAAATTTTGCGCCCGCATGCAGCTTGGTCAGTGCGACCTCGGCCGCGGAGACACCCTCCGTAGGATGCATGTCCACGGGGATACCACGGCCGTTGTCATCCACCATGATGCTGTTGTCCAGCCGGATTCTGACCACAATCGTATCGCAATGACCGGCCGAGGCTTCGTCCACACTGTTGTCCACCACCTCGTAAACAAGGTGGTGCAGGCCTTCCTTGCCGGTGGATCCAATGTACATGGCCGGTCGCCGGCGTACTGCTTCCAGTCCCTCAAGAACCTTTATGCTTTCCGCATCGTAATGATCCGCCATAGACTGTCTGTCCTGCTCCTTCCTGAAAAACCTTCTGAAACCGGTACCTCAGAATTTCAAAGGCATGATGATGCAAAGGTAACGATCCGAATCGGCGGCCCGGATGATTCCCGGCTTTTTCGCCCCTCCGACTTCGAACATTCCGCTTCCTTCCCCGATCACCTCAATGGCATCGATCAGGAAATTCACATTGTAGGCCACCTCCACGTTCGGATCCTGGTAGGAAACCTCCACCTCTTCACTGGCCTCCCCGACGTCCGGATTCGTGGAGTGAAGAACCATCCTGTCCGTGGTCATCTTCACGATGACGCCGCTGTATCCCTCGCTGGATATGACGCTCATTCTCCGGAGGGCGTGGAGCACCCTGTCGCGCTCGAACCGGACGGGATATCCCTTCTCAACGGGGATCACCCGCCGGTAATCCGGATAGTCACTGTCGATGAGCCGGACTTTCAGGATCGTGTTTTCCGTCTTGAAGACGCACATTCCCTGGTGAAGGCCCATCAGGACCTCACCGTTCGAGTCGTCCAGGAGTTTGCGAATCTCCCCAAGCCCCTTTCTGGGCAGGATGACCCCTTTTTCCAGCTCCAGGAACTGCTTTTCCGGATCGAGCAGGGTCCAGGCCATTGCCATTCGATGACCGTCCGTCGCAACCATGCGGATCTCCGTCCCCGAATCTTTTTTCTGCGCTTCAAACAGAACACCCGTCAGGTTTTTACGCAGAGGATCCGTGGAAATGGCAAAAAAGGTCTTGCGAATCAATTCCAGAATATCTTCCGAACGGACACTGACATATTGAATGCCTTCTTCTTCCGCAACGTTCGGATACTCTCCGGCCCCCAGCCCCGGGATCCGGTAAACCGCCTTGTCACAGGTAATGGTGACCAGATCCTTCTCGTTCTTGACGATATGGACCGTCTCGCCCTGGGTCTCACGGACCAGTTCATGGAGCTTCCGGGCGGAAAGGGTCACCCGGCCTTCCGTCCCGACCTCCGCTTCGTATCCCACCATCACGGCGATTTCCAGGTCCGTGGCACTGATGGTAACCTTTCCGGATTGGGCGGCGATCAGGACATTGTTCAGGATCGGCATGGTCGTTTTCTTTTCAACGATTCCCGCTGTTCTTTGCATTCCTGCCAGGAGAAGTTCCCGCTTGATACAGAAATCCATGTCTCTATCCCTTTCTCTTTCTTTTTTTTTCTCTAATAGATTGAATCAGTAGTTGTAGTAAGGGCTGTGGATACCTTTATAAAAACTGTTTTCCCGAGTAACGACGTGCTGTTGGATGAGCGTGGCGATGTGGATAATGGGTTGATACCGCGGTCATGAAGACTGCTGAAGGGCATCTTCAATGTCCTGGATCGCCTTTTTCAGGGTTGTATCCTTTTCGATCAGGCCGCTGATCTTGTTGACGGCATAGATCACGGTCGAGTGGTCGCGGCCTCCCAGTTTCTCGCCGATGTCCGGAAAGGAAGCGTTCGTCAGCTTTCGACACAGGTACATGGCGGACTGACGGGCGAGTACAATGTTTTTGCTCTTCTTTTTTGATTTCAGATCGGAGAGCTTCACATTGAATTTCCCGGAGGCGGCACGGATGATTTCATCCAGAGTGATGTCTTCACGCTCGTTTTGCCGTACGATTTTCCGGAGAACCTCCCGGGCCAGATCGATATCGATGGAGCGTCCCGTCACGGATGCGTAGGCGCTGATCCGGACCAGGAAGCCTTCGAGCTCACGGATGTTCGACTGGGCGTTGGACGCCACGTAGTGGGAAACCCCGCTGGGAAGCTGAATGTTGTTGTCGTGGGCCTTTTTCTCCAGAATGGCGATCCGGGTCTCGATGTCCGGGGGATGGATGTCGGCGATGAGCCCCCATTCAAAACGGGAGCGGAGACGATCTTCCAGATTCGGGATGTCTTTTGGAAACTTGTCGCTGGTCACGACGATCTGCTTTCCCGCATCGTGGAGGGTATTGAAGGTGTGGAAAAACTCCTCCTGGGTCCGGTCCTTGCCGGCGATGAACTGGATGTCATCGATGAGAAGGCAGTCGATCTTCCTGTATTTTTCACGAAATTTCGGCGTTCGGTCGTAGCGGATGGAGCTGATGAGCTCATTGACGAACTCCTCTGCCGAGACATACACAACATTCATATCCGGATAGAGATTCAGGGTCAGAAGACCGATGGCGTTGAGAAGGTGCGTCTTTCCCAGACCGACGTCACTGTAAATGAAAAGGGGGTTGTAGTTCTTGGCCGGCATCTCCCCGACGGAGACGGCGGCGGCATGGGCGAACTGGTTGCACGAGCCGACGACAAAACGGTCGAAGCTGTAGTTTGGATTGAGATTCGAGTCGTACTTTGCCGATGCGGATTTATGCGATTGTTTTCCTTCCGGTTTTTTCGTTTCCACCTGCATTTCCGCCGCTCTTCCGTCTCCCTTGCTGACGGAAAAATGGACGCTCAGATCGATTCCCGAGACCTCCTTCAGGCTCGCCTTGATAACAGGCAGGTAATTGTCGTTGAGCCAGTCCTTGAAGAACTTGTTCGGCACGGCGAACTGGACGTTGTTTCCTTCGATGGCAACGACCTGAACCGGCTGGATCCAGGTTTCAAAGTTCTGCTGGCTCACCTGCTTTCGAATGACATTTATCGCTTTTTCCCAGATAATATCCACTACTTAGCTACCTCATCCACAAGGTTTTCAACAGCTGTGGATAAATAATTGTGGTTGCGGCCTGAACAAGACCGTTTGCTTTCCTCGTCAGGATTTTCCGTCCAAGAGCAGGCGAATCAGCCGGTTTAACTCTTCCTCTCCGGAAAATCGGATCTCGATCCGGCCGCTTTTCCGGCCGGGCCGGATCCGGACCGCACTGAGAAAACGCTCTGCCAGGGTATGCTCAATCTGTCGCAGATGAGAAGAAACGGCAGGTTCCTTTTTCCGGTCTTTGCTTCCTTTTTGCTTCAGGAGCCCTTTGACGAGCCGTTCGGTTTCCCGAACGCTCAGCATCTGCTGGAGAATGGTCCGGTATGCCTGAAGCTGGACCGGGGGTTGTTCCAGGGAAAGAAGGCAGCGGGCATGGCCGGCGGAGATTTTCCTTGCCGTGAGGCCTTCCAGGATCTCCGCGGGCAGCCGCAGGAGGCGAAGGGAATTCGCCACGGTGGATCGATCTTTTGCTACCCGCAGCGCAATCTCCTCCTGGGAAAGGCCGAACTGTTCCGTCAGAATGCGGAAGGCATCCGCTTCTTCAACCGGGTTGAGAGACTCCCGCTGAATGTTTTCCACGATGGACCATTCCGCCGCATCGAGATCCCCCGCTTCCCTGATCACAACCGGTACTTCCTTCAGCCCCGCCTGTTGGGCCGCCCGCCAGCGCCGCTCCCCGGCTATGATTTCGTACCCTTCCTCCGCCCGCCGGACCACGATGGGCTGGATGACGCCGCTTTTGCGGATCGAGGCGACCAGGTTCTTCTGCTCCTGGTCCCGAAAGGATTTCCGGGCCTGAAACCGGTTGGGGGTGAGCTCCTCGATGCCGCACTGGATGTAGGAAGGCCGTTCGTCCACCCGCTTGAGCAGTTCCGGAAACATGGCGCCCAGACCTTTTCCAAGGGACGTTTTTGTTGACATCAGGATCCGCTTCCTCCGTTCTCCATGATTTCCTTGGCCAGTTCCATGTAGGAGATGGCCCCCCGGGAACGGACATCATAGAGGATGATCGGGAGACCATGGCTGGGGCTCTCTGAAAGTCGGACGTTCCGCGGGATGACGGTCTGGAAGACCTTGGCCCCGAAGTGCCGCCGGACTTCTTCGCTGACCTGCCGGGACAGGGTGTTCCGTCCGTCGAACATGGTCAAAAGAATTCCCCCCAGTGCCAGGGAAGGATTGAGCCTCGCCTGGACAAGCTTGATCGTCGCCAGGAGCCGTCCCAACCCCTCCAGGGCGAAGTACTCGCACTGCAGGGGGACAATGACGTTGTCGGCCGCCACCAGGGCGTTCAACGTCAGAAATCCCAGGGAAGGCGGGCAATCGATGATGACATATTCATAGCCGAGATCCACGGAGCGGATCAGCCGGCGAAGCTTTTTTTCCCGATCCTCGAGATCGACGAACTCGATTTCCACACCGGTCAGATCCTGGTTGGAACCGATGACATCGAGAAAGGGAAGGCGGCTGCCCAGGACCGCTTCGGCCAGGGAACCATTCCCGCTGAGAGCGGCGTACAGATTGCGCTCCTCCATGGCCGCCGGGTCGATGCCCAGGCCGCTTGTGGCGTTCCCCTGGGGATCCGCGTCGATGAGAAGCGTCTTCCGTTCCGCGGCGGCGAGGGTTGCCGCCAGGTTAATGGCGGTGGTGGTCTTGCCGACCCCCCCCTTCTGATTGGCGATGCTTATGATTTTACGCATGATTTTGGGGAAAGGGACTGGAACGAGTTCACCCCCTGACGCGACGGAACGGTACCACAAAAAAAGGTTTTTTCAAAGGAGATTTTTTCAGATAACCACTTGAATTATAAAGCCTTTTTATATATAAACATTTTTCGTCGGCCTCCTGAGAAGGGGAGCGCATATTCGTGGATCGAAACCGGCTCGAGGGAGGACTCCGCCGGGGGGGATGTCCGGTTGTCGGTGCCGGGTCCGGCCATCACGACGAGGTACCCTCCCGGCCGCAGGAAAGGCGAGCCGGACACGGCAAAACGGGCAAGGGGAAAGACCGCCCGGGAAATCACCATGTCGAAGGATCCGGGGACGCCTTCCCGCCGGAGATAATCCTCGGCCCTTACCCAGAGGACGTCGACTCCCTCCCGGCCCAGAATTGCCACGGCCCGCTTGAGAAACGACGACTTCTTCCGTGAGGCCTCCAGCAGCAGGATCTCCAGGGCGGGGAGGGCGATCTTGAGGGGAATGCCCGGAAATCCGGCGCCGCTTCCGATGTCCAGCATGCGCCCCTCACGGCGGGGCAGCCGGGGGATCGGCGCCAGGGAGTCGAGGACGTGCCGGACGATGATTTCCCCCGGGTCTTCCGTCGCGACAAGATTATAACGGCGGTTCCAGAGGAGGAGTTCATCCAGATACAGACGGAAACACTCCAGTTGTGCCGCATCCAGCGGGATGCCGGCCATTCGGGCTCCGTCGGCCAGCATCCGGAGATGTGAGTCGTCCATTCGTCCTGTCCGATGAGGGGTCGCGATCCTTGGCGCTTCCCAAGCGGGCAGGGAAAACGCCCTTTCCCGTGCCCGATAGCAGACCGCCGGAAAGCGAACAATCAAAAAATGCGTCCGGTCCGGTTTTGTGATAGGAGGGTCTCCGCCGATGGTGATGGAGGCTGGAAAGCGATGAAAGAGGATCAGGAAGTCCGGGTGCGGATGGAGAATGTGACGGTCGTGCTCTGCCGGCCGAAATTTTCCGGGAATGTGGGCTCCGTGGCTCGATGTGTGAAAAACATGGGGATCGGGAAACTGGTCGTCGTCGGGGGGGAGCCCCTTGACCGGGAGGAGGTTCTCCAGCGGTCCACCCATGCCGCACGGGAGGTGGTGGATGCCATGGAATGCCACGAGGACCTGGAGAAGGCCGTGGCCGGCTGCACCTGGCTGGTGGGAACCACGGGACGCCGCGGGTCAGTCCGCGGTCCCGCCGTCTCCCCCAGGGAAATGGCCCGCCGGATGACCGACCTCAGCCGGAACAACCGGATCGGCCTCCTCTTCGGTCCGGAGGACAAGGGGCTTTCCAACGAGGAACTCCGCCTCTGTCAGACCATCGTCAACATCCCCACCTCCGAGGATTTTCGATCCATCAACCTTTCGCACGCCGTGATGATCCTCTGTTATGAGCTGTTTGTCGCCGCCGCCGCACCGCCTCCCGCCTTCCGCCCGCGGCTCGCCTCTTCGGCGGAACTGGAGGGCATGTACGGGCACCTGCGGGAAGTACTCACCCGGATCGGCTTCATCAACAAGCAAAACCCCGAATACTGGATGCTCCATGTCCGGCGGCTCTTCTCCCGCGTTCAGCTTCATGCCCGGGAGGTGAAAATCGTCCGCGGGATCTGCCGCCAGATCGACTGGGCCACGGGGCGGCCGGGACCGGATCCGGGCCGGCGGTCTCGGCCGCAGGGTCCGGGAGAAAGTGCCGGGCCCGAAATAGCGATGGAATTTTATAGGGAAAAGAAGTAGGTTTTCAGACTTAATCATGGAAAGAGCCTGAGCGAGTGGAGGTACGCATGGAACGGAAAACGGTGAAGACGGGGATCGTTATCCTGGGGCTTGCAGCTCTGGCGATCTTCATGGGGCTGGCCGGAGACAGCCCGGTCGCGGCGCTGGACCGGAGCACCTATCGGAGCCTCAAGACCTTCAACGAAATCCTCGATATCGTCGAGAAGAATTATGTGGAGCCAGTCGAGACCAAAACCCTCCTCCAGGGTGCGGTCAACGGCATGATGCGCTCCCTGGATCCTCACAGCTCCTACATGACGGCAGACATGTACAAGGAACTGGAGGTGGAGACAAAAGGGCGGTTCGGCGGTATCGGCATCGAGATCACGATTCGCAAGGACGTCCTGACCGTCGTTTCGCCCATTGAAGACACGCCGGCCTACCGGGCGGGGGTCAAAGCCGGTGACGCGATCATCCGGATTGACGGCAAGTCCACCAAGGACATCACGATTATGGACGCCGTAAAGCGACTCCGGGGTCCCAAGGGGACGAACGTAACCATTACCATCATGCGGGACGAAACCACAAAGCCCCAGGACATCGCGATCACCCGGGACATCATCCAGATCCGAAGCATCCGGTCCAAGGTCTTCGAAGACGGGATCGGCTATATCCGGATTTCCCAGTTCCAGGAACAGACCACGGAAGACCTGGGCAAGGCCCTGGCCGAAGTGACCAGGAAGGCCCACCCCCTCAAGGGGCTGGTCCTCGACCTCCGGAACAACCCGGGCGGGCTCCTGAGCCAAGCCGTCCAGGTTTCGGAACTGTTCCTGAAAGCGGGCACCATCGTGTCCACCCGCGGTCGCGCGAAATCCGTTGAGAGCACGGCAAAGGCCCGGGACAACGGGAACGAGCCGACCTGCGCCATCGTGGCCCTGGTCAACGAAGGCACCGCCTCAGCGGCGGAGATCGTCGCGGGCGCCCTCCAGGACAACGGCCGGGCCCTCGTCCTTGGAACGCAGACCTTCGGCAAGGGCTCCGTGCAGACGGTCATCCCCCTGGACGACGGGTCGGCCCTCAAGCTGACGACGGCAAAGTACTATACGCCCAAGGGTCGCTCCATCCAGGCGGAGGGAATCCAGCCGGACATTGTCATCCGCCGGACGAGGGAGGACGGCAAAGAGGCCGTTGAAGAACCCCTGCGGGAAAAGGATCTGGCCGGACATATCCGTTCGCCCCGGGAGAACGGGGAGGCCAAGGACGGTGCGGTCACACCTCCGGCGCGGCCGAAACCGCTGCCGAGGCGGGAAGCAATGGGCGATGCAACCCAGGACAATCAGCTCAAGAGCGCCATCGATATCCTCAAGAGCTGGGATCTTTTCCGGAAGGGAGCCCGAAGCGGTTAAGGACAAGGGAAGCTCCCCCCGGGCGCCCCATCCGGGGTCCTCCGGTGCGGACGGAGCCGAAACGGCCGGAACAGACGGATGGGACGCAGAAAAAGCAGGAAAAAAGGGAAGGTACTTGCGTGGATCGCGTTCCTGGCAGCGGTCGCGGCAATTGTGGCAATCGCCTATTTCTTTCATTCGGAGCGGCTGCGGGACACGCGCCCGGTAAAGCCCCCCCCGCGGAAAGTCCTTCCAAAAGCCGCGCCCGCCGAACCGGGCAAAACCCGGCGGGAGGCCGCCCGAACCCTCCCGCAGCCGGAAGCGGCCCGTGCCCCGCGGCGGGTCGTCATCATCATTGACGATATCGGACACGATCTGGCCCCGGTCCGGGAACTCCTGTCGCTCAAGGTTCCCCTCACGTTTGCCGTTCTTCCCGACGGGGCCCGTTCGGCCCAGGCGGCCGAACTGATCCACGGGGAGGGGCGGGAGGTGATCCTCCACCTGCCTCTCGAACCCCGGCTGGGCACAAGAGCCAACCCGGGAGCGATGGTTCTCCGAACGAGCATGCGTGACGAAGAAATACGAAACCGGCTGGAGCGGAGCCTCCGGAGCGTGCCTTACGCCCGGGGGGCCAATGGCCACATGGGATCCCTTTTCACGGAGAATCAGGAAAAAATGGCGATTGTCATGAAGGCGCTCCAGGAAAAGGGGGCATTTTTCATTGACAGCCGGACATCATCCCGGAGCCGGGCGGCCGAGGCGGCCCGGCAGACCGGCATTCCCTTTGCGGAAAGGGACCTGTTCGTCGACGGCATGCCGGGCGGCGAAGCCCTGAACAGGATCATCCGTCTGACCGAGACCGCCGATCCGGCACAGCCCCCGGTCGTTATCGGCCACCCCTACCCGGAAACCATCCGCACCCTCCATCGATTCCTCCCGCTTCTCCGGCAGCACGGAATCCAGGTGGTCTCCGCGTCGGAGGCGGTCCAGCCGGTGAGCGCCGGCGGCAGGGCAATGCGATGAGAAAACGATTCCTTCGTTTCACAGTACGGCATTTCCTGATCATTCTTTCCCTTGTCGTGTGGGGGTGCGCGACCACCCCCCTGCGGGAGGGGGCTGCCGCAGTTCCCGGCCGGGGCGACGCCAAGGCGATGTTTCATTATTCCGTGGCCGTTCAGTACATGCTGGACGGAAAACTGAACGAAGCCATCGCGGAGCTGGAGGCCGCACGGCGCTACGACGAAAAGTCCATCGACCTGACCATTGAGCTGGCGGTCCTGTACGCGGAGAAGGGAAATCCGGACAAGGTGATCGCCATCCTCCAGGAAGCAACGCGCCGGCATCCCCGAGAACCCATGGTTTACCTTCTGCTCGGGGGAGCCCAGGCCGCCCGGAAAGAAACCGTCCAGGCCGAGCGGTCTTTCCGAAAGGCCCTGGAGCTGGACCGGAAAAACGTGACCGCCTGGCTGCACCTGGCTGCTCTTTACTCGGGATCGCGGAACGATGAACGGGCCCTGGACTGTTACGACCGCATCCTGGAGATTCAGCCCGACCACGTTGTGTCCCTTTACCACCGGGCGCGGATTTATGAGGAACAGAAACGGGATGGAGAGGCCGAGGCGGGATTCCGGAAGGTTCTGGAGCTGCAACCGGCATTTGAGGCGGCCTGGATCGACCTTGGGCGGTTCTACGAATCCCGCAGGCAGACCGAAAAAGCGGTGGAGACGTACCGCCGGTTCATGGAGCAGTATCCTCTGCGCATCGGGGTTCGACTCCGGCTGGCGGAGATGCAGCTCCGGCTGCAGCGGTTTGAAGAAGCCGAACAGACCATCGGGGACGCCCTGAAAATCGATCCGGATAACAGGGACGTGCGGCTGACGCTGGCTCTCTTGTATCTGGAAAAAAAGGATCATCCGCGCGCCGTTCGCCTGCTGGAGACTCTTGTGCAGGAAGTCCCGTCGGATGCGCGACTGCGGTATCTTCTGGCCTCCGCCTATGAGGAGAGCGGCGACGAGACGAGGGCCGTCGAAGCGTATGGAGCCGTGACGGAGAGATCGGAGTTCTTCGGAAGCGCCCGGGTCCGGATGGCCGTGCTGCAGCACAAGGCCGGCCGCAGAGAAGAGGCCCTGCAGACGGCGGGCCAGGCCCTGGAGAAGCGGAAAGACTACCCGGGACTCTTCCTTTACCTGGCTTCCCTGCACGAAGAAATGAAAAACACGGATGCCGCCGCAAACGTTCTGCGTCAGGGAATGACCGCCCATCCCCGGAACGTGGATCTGCCCTACAGCCTGGGTGTTCTGTACGAGAAAAGCGGCCGTTTTTCGGAAAGCATCACCCTCATGGAAGGGATTCTCTCCATCGAGCCGAATCATGCGGATGCGCTCAATTTCATCGGATACAGCTACGCGGATCGGGGGATGCGCCTCGACGAGGCGGAACAGCTTATCCGGAAGGCCCTGGCGATAAAGCCCGGCAACGGATACATCACCGACAGCCTGGGATGGGTGTATTTCAAGAAGAACGACCTGGGAAAAGCCGTCCGGTATCTCCGGGAGGCCGCTCTTGCGCTCCCGGACGACCCCGCCATTGCCGAACACTTGGGGGACGCCTGTGCAAAGGCCGGGTACCGGGAAGAAGCCCTGTCTGCCTATCGGAAGGCCCTGCGCCTGACCCCCTCGAGCGCCGATCTCCTGCGCAAGATCCGGGAACTGGACGGCGGCCGGTGATCCATAAAAAAAGGGAGAGCGGCATACCCGCCGTCTCCCTCGATGCCGCCGGGGATCGACCCTTTTATTTCAATTCGTTGAGCTTTGTCCGGGCCGTTCGGGCCGAACTCGTGTTGGGATAGTCTTTGATGATCTGCTGCAGAATGATACGGGCGCTGGTCTTGTCCCCCAACTGGGCGAAAGACAGTCCCTGCTTCAGCTGCGCCTGAGGAACCTTGTCTCCTCCGGCATGGTTCTTGATGACTTTTTCGTACTCCAGGATCGCCTTCTCGAAATTGCCTTCGAAGAAATAGCTCTCGCCGATCCAGAACTGGGCATTGTCGGACAGTTCCGTTTTGGGGTACTTCTTGAGGAAATTCTGAAATTCTCCGCGGGATTTTTCATATTTTCCCTCTTTCAGCGTGGCATAGGCCGCACTGTAAAGGATCTCCCGCTCGGATTTACCCTTGGTTTCCCTGCCGTTGGGCCCGTTGCTCGGATGAGCGGTCTCTCCGCCGTCGTCCTTTTTGCCGACACCCAGGTAATTCTCGAGAAAGTGGATCTTGAAGGACAGGGCGTCGATCTTCTCTTTCATCTCGTCCTGGCGCCCGATGCCGGCGGAAAGATCCTTCTTCATTCCGTCCACAAGGCCGCGGATCTGACGAAGCTGATCTTTGGCCTCCGTCAGGTCCGCACCCGTTTCAGCCTGCCGCTTCTGCAGCTGTGCAACGGACTCTATGGCAGACCGGGCGTCGCCCTTGATGGCCTGATCGGTCTGGTCCAGGACGGCGATTTTCTGCTCCGTCGCCTCGATGCGGGTCAGCAACTCACCCTGAACCTTCCTCAGGTCTTTCGAGGTGGCGCAACCGGACACCCCGGCCAGACCGACCAGAACAAAAAGAAGAAGACAAAACGTCCTCAAATGAGGAGACATCACAGCGCTATTTCGGGTTGATCTCAAAGTGTGCCCGGCGATTCTTGGCCCAGGCTTCCTCGTTCTGAGCCGGGTCGAGGGGACGATCTTTCCCGTAGGAGATCGTTTTGATCCGTCCCTTGTCGATGCCAAGGTCGATCAGGTATTTCATGACGGATGCCGCCCGCCGCTCTCCCAGCGCAAGGTTGTACTCGGCGGTTCCCCGCTCGTCGCAGTGACCCTCGACGAGGAGCGTATCCGCGGCGTTTTCCTTCAGCCAGCCGGCCTGGGCAGCCAGGCGGTCCCTGTAGTCGGCCTTGATGTTATACTTGTCGAAGTCGAAGTTGACGTCCGCAAACAGGGCGGCGAGTTTCTCGGCCCGCTCCCTGGCAAGACGTTCCTGCTCGGCGCGGCGGGCTTCCTCTTCCCTCAGGGCGCGCTCCCGGGCTGCCGCCTCTGCAGCCTTCCGGGCGGCGTCATCGTCGGCCGTGGCCGTGGCGGCGATCTTCTGTTCCTGCATTCCCGTGTCTTCCTTGACGGCCTTCTTGGCACAGCCCACGGCGAACAGGAGAACCAGGCAGGAAAGAATCACCATGGTCCGAAAGAACCGGCTCTTCATAATACCAATCTCCTTTCTTGAATAGGGACTCTGTGAAAAAGGGTTTAAACATCAACAACAACGGCAACCAAATAACCACAATCGGCAGGGCAGGTCAATGAAAAACCGGCCGTTCCCGCAGACCGCACGGTGTTTCCGGGCGCTTCCCGATCAGGAGGAGACCCCGGCGCGGAGAAAAGACAAGGCCCGGGAAATGCGCCGGAGCGTCCGATCCAGGCCGAGGGTTACCATCACCTCGTCAATGCCGGGGCTGACGGTCTTTCCCGTCAGGGCGACGCGCAGCGGCTGGGCGATATCTTTCAACTTTGCCTGGCGGGACTCCGCCAGGGAGCGCAGAAACGCCTCGATGCCTTGTTTCGAAAAGTCCTTCAAGAGGGGCAAGTCCTCCAGAACGGCCTCCAGGTGGACGGCGGACGCCGGCGTCAGGAATTTCGACGCCGCCTGGGGGTCGTAAGCGATCTCATCGGTAAAATAGAAAGCGGCCCCTTCTATCAGTTCGAGGAGCGTTCGGCTTCGGGACTGCAGGTCCCGGACGACCCCGCGGACAAGGGTTTCCTGCGTGGGATCGGATGCCGCCGGCCAGAGGGGCCGGAGGGCATCCATCAGCCGGTCCGCCGAATAGGAGCGGATGTAGTGCTGGTTGAGCCACAGCAGCTTTTCCGGGTTGAACACCGCCGGGGATTTGCCGACGGCGTCCAGGTCGAAGAGGGTCGTCAGCTCGTCTCCGGAGAAGATCTCCTGGTCTCCGTGGGACCAGCCGAGGCGCACCAGGTAGTTCACCAGGGCCTCCGGCAGATAGCCCATGTCACGGTAGGCCATGACGGAGGTTGCGCCGTGGCGCTTGCTCAGGCGGGCTTTGTCGGATCCGAGGATCATGGGGACATGGGCGAAAAGGGGCACGGGAAAACCGAGCGCTTCATAGAGGAGGATCTGCCGGGGTGTGTTGTTCACGTGATCGTCCCCCCGGATGACATGGGTGATTCCCATCTGGGCGTCGTCGACGACGACGGCGAAGTTGTACGTGGGGTACCCGTCGCCCCGCTGGATGATCAGGTCGTCCATCTCCTCGTTCTGGAACAGGATGTTTCCCTTGACGAGATCCTGCATCCGGGTGGAGCCGCCCTCGGGACAGCGGAACCGCACCACCGCGCCGGGGGCAGGGGCCAGGTGGCGGTCCCGGCAGGTGCCGTCATACTTCGGCTTCCGGCCCGCGGCCAGGGCCGTCTTTCTTTTCTCTTCCAGCTCATCCTGAGTGCAGGTGCACCAGTAGGCCTTCCCCTCGTCCACCAGTTTCTCGACCATCTGCCGGTGGATCCCGACGCGCTCTGCCTGGAAGAAGGGCCCTTCGTCCCAGGTGAGGCCAAGCCAGGTCATGGCGTCCAGGATCGCCTTTGTGGATTCCTCCGTTGAGCGCAGCTGGTCCGTGTCCTCGATGCGGAGAAGAAAAACGCCGCCGTGGCGGCGGGCGAAGAGCCAGTTGAAGAGGGCCGTCCGGGCCCCTCCGATATGGAGATAACCCGTCGGAGAGGGGGCGAATCGTGTCTTGATCGGTATGGTCATGGGATCCATCCTTCCGATGCCGGCGTTATAGGAGCCCGGGCCGGCGATGTCAAGGGGCTTTGCACCCCGAGGCGGAAAGCTTACCCCAGGCGGGAGAGGATGTCCACCAGTTCCCGGACGGAGGCGGCCGACCGCAGGAGATCAGCCCGTTCCGGGTCCGTCAGCGGGAGCGTGAGGATTTCCTCGACGCCGCCCCGTCCCAGTTTGACGGGAACCCCGACGAACAAACCGCGGATGCCGTACTCCCCTTCGAGGAGGACCGAGCAGGGCAGGATCTTCTTCCGGTCCTTCAGGATGCTCTCGGCCATCTCCACGGCCGCCGAGGCCGGTGCGTAGTAGGCGCTGCCGGTCTTCAGGAGGCCGACGATCTCGGCGCCGCCGCTCCGCGTCCGGCTCACCAGGGCCTCGATGCGCTCCGCCGGGAGCAGCTCCGGCAGGGGGATCCCGGCGACGGTTGTGTAGCGGGGCAGAGGGACCATGGTGTCGCCGTGGCCGCCCAGTACGGTGGCATGGATGTTGTGCACGGAGACGGAGAGCTCCCGGGCGATGAAAGCGCGGAAGCGGGCGGCGTCCAGGATGCCGGCCATCCCGATCACCCGGTTCTTCGGGAAACCGCTGGCTTCATAGGCAACATGACACATGGCGTCCAGGGGGTTGCTGACGACGATCAGGACGGCCTCCGGCGAACGGGCGGCGGCCTGCTTCGTCACGACGGAGACGATGCTCCGGTTCGTTGCCAGGAGGTCGTCCCGGCTCATGCCGGGCTTGCGGGGGATGCCGGCGGTGACGATGATCAGATCGGACCCCTCCGCCTCGCCATAGGCGTTCGTTCCCGTGAGCAAGGCGTCGTGCCCTTCGATGGGGGCCGCCTGGCTCAGATCCAGTGCCTTTCCCTGCGGGACTCCCTCGACGACGTCGATGAGCACCACGTCGCACAGCTCCTTTTCCGCCAGCCTCTGGGCCACGGTGGCCCCCACATTGCCGGCGCCGATGACGGTTGTCTTCGCGCGCATGACAGGCATCTCCTTTCCTTGCGGTGGGCAACCTGTTTATACCAAAAAGGGATGGAGCACAACGGACTCTTTCCGCGGCGCGGGAGCGGGAAATCCGGGCGGGAAATCCCGGTTGCAAAAGCCATTTCGGTAGGATAGGATCGCCGCCGGTTCCCTGGCAGGAGAAGGGAACCGCTTATTTTTCCCCGGTGTTGCAGGTACCGATCCGGGATGAGAAGGCGGGGAGGCGCAGGATGGGGAAATTGTTCGGAACGGACGGGATCCGGGGACCCGCCAACCGCTATCCGATCACGGCGGAGATGGCCTTCCGCATCGGCCGGGCGGCGGCCCGATTCTTCCTGCGACGGGAGCATCGGCCTCACCGGATCGTCCTCGGGCGCGACACGCGGGAATCCGGGGAAATGCTCGAGAGCGCCCTGGTGGATGGAATCTGCTCGGCCGGCATGGACGCCCTCCTGGCCGGCGTCATTCCCACACCGGCGGTGGCCTTTCTCACGGCAGACGAGCGGGCCGACTGCGGAATCGTCGTGTCCGCCTCTCACAATCCTTACCAGGACAACGGGATCAAGATCTTCTCCGCGGAAGGAACCAAGCTGCCCGACGGGGCCGAAGAGGCCATCGAGGCGCTCATCCTGTCCAATCACGACCACGGCACCGAGCCGCCTTCCGCTTCTTCGGGAAAGGCCCGTTCCCTGGGGGATGCCCGTGAGCGTTACGAATCGTTTCTCCGGGGCACCGTGCCGGGCCTGTCCCTGGCGGGCCGGAAAATCGTCATCGACTGCTCGAACGGCGCAACGCACCGCGTGGCCCCGGAGGTCTTTGCCGCTCTGGGGGCGGAGGTGACGGTCCTCTTTGCCAGTCCCGACGGCAGGAACATCAACGACAACTGCGGCTCCCAGCATCCAGGCTTCCTGGCCGGGAGGGTTGTGAAGGAGGGGGCCGATGCGGGCTTTGCCTTCGACGGCGACGGCGACCGGGTGATTGCCGTGGACGGGACGGGCCGGGTGCTCACGGGAGACGCCCTTCTGGCGATCTGCGCCCGCCGGCTTCGGGAGGAGGGGCGCCTCGCGAACAACCTGGTCGTCCGCACGGTCATGAGCAACATCGGCCTGACCGTGGCCTTCCGGGAACTGGGGATCGACTCGATCATGACCGACGTGGGGGACCGCTATGTCTTCGCGGCGATGAAGGAGCGGGGAGCCGTCCTCGGCGGCGAGGACTCGGGGCACCTGATCTTTCTCGAGCACCACACCTCCGGCGACGGCATCCTCACGGCTCTCCAGGTCCTGGCGGCCATGGACCGGGCCGGGCAGTCCCTTGCGGAACTGGGTGGCCTCATGACGGTTTATCCCCAGGTGCTCCTCAATGTGGAGACCCGCTCCCGACCCGATCTGGAGACGGTTCCGGAAGTCTGGACGGCGATCCGGGAGGCCGAAGCGGCGCTGAACGGCCAGGGCCGGGTCCTCGTGCGCTACTCGGGAACCCAGAACCTCTGCCGGGTGATGGTGGAGGGACCCACGCGGGAGGAGACGGAGACCCTTGCCGGCCGGATCGCCCGGGTCGTGCAGGATGTGCTCGGATAAGGGAATGCCATTGCCCGGCTGGCGGGCTGTGGGACCATTCCGAACCCCGGCCCTGGAGGCAGGTCCCGGGAATGTTATCTGGTACGGTGCCTTCTCCACACGGGGAAATATGGACTTTCTTCCCCGGAGGCGGCGATGAAACCTCCCCGAGACGCCGGCTGTTCGCGGCGACAGAAGGCGGCTTCCCGCCCGGAAGGGAAGCCGACCCGCAGAAAGGACCGGATCATGAAAGGTCGGATAACCGCAAGCGTTCTGCTGATTCTCCTGCTTTTCGCCACCGCCGCCGCGGCCGGCCAGGAATCCGCAACCATTTTCAAGCTCGGCAGTGACGTGACCGTCGAAGCCGGAACGAAGGTGAAACGGGTCATTGCCATCGGCGGGCAGGTGACGGTGGACGGCACGGTGGAGAAAGACGTCATGGCCATCGGTGCGTCCGTCGTGCTCAGCAAAAAAGCCGTTGTCGACGGCGACGTTGTTTCCATCGGGGGCACCGTCGTCAAGGGACGCGGCGCGGAAATCCGGGGAAGCGTCACGGAGATCAACGGCTCCAATCTCGGGACGTTCGTTTCCTCCGCCATCGAGGACGAGGCGGAGGGATGGTCCTGGGTCTGGGCCGTCATCTCCCTGGCGATTTTCTTCTGCCTCCTCATCATTGCCATGCTGGTGACGATTTTAGTCCCGAAGCCCATCATGGTCATCTCCGCGACCATCCGGGAAGAGACGCTCCGCTCCTCGCTCTGGGGTCTCCTGGCCCTGATCCTGGCCGTGCCCTTGGCGCTCCTCCTGGCCATCTCCGTCATCGGGATCGTCCTGATCCCCCTGGAGGTCATCATCATGACCCTGGCGGCTCTGGCGGGCTTCATCGCCATGTCACAGCTTGTCGGACGGCAGGTGTACGCGCTGGCGAAGAGGCACAATCAGGGCGTCGTCCGGGAGACTTTCTGGGGGCTCATCGTCCTCTGGTTTGCCGGCTGGATTCCCTATGTCGGGCCTATCGTGAAGGTGCTGGCCGTCGTGCTCGGTCTGGGAGGGGTCTTCTTCAGCCGGTTCGGGACCCGTACGAAGGGCCTCCACGTTCCACCTCCGCCCATGGAGCAGCCGCCCGCGGAACCGCCACCCGCCGTTGTTTGACCGGATACCGGCTGATCCATGAAAAGGGGGAACGGATTTCAAATCCGCTCCTCCTTCCTTTTTTACTCTTTGCATCACGGCACGGGGGCTGCCACGGGGGCTCCCGCCGTCGCGAAAACGTTTCCACTCTTCGCCTTCTGAAACCGATGATCCTGGGGTCCGGAAACGTTTTCCAATTGCTCCTCTGGGAACCCCCGGTCGCGCCC